>NZ_JAJSLU010000002.1:167666-442727 GCF_023063025.1 Pseudomonas sp. YL2
GTGCGCCGCGCCTCCACACATTTTTTTAGTATTTTTTAAAAAAAAAAAACCACAAACCCCCCCCCCCTCCTCCAGCACCTACAGGTAAAACGGGGTGTCAGTCTTCTTTGCGTACGGTCGCTACCTCATCGGAGCGGACTTTCACCTTGGTCCCGGAAATATCCTCGAACTCATAGAACCCATCCTTGTTCTTGGTTTTCGGCATGTCCTTGGTCAAATACTGAGTGCCGTTCTGCAAGGTCACCACGGTCGGTGTCGAGCAGCCGCCCAATGCCAGGAAGGCTGCTACCGCCAGGGGAAGACCCAGAGTCTTGATGTTCATACCCACCTCAAATACCTCATTCCATATCAATTGACCGTATCCGGTCTCTAACGCGGTTGGTGCCGTCGAACCGGGAAAAGTTCGATGGCACCCTGAAAAAATCCCGATTGCCGCTGCCACTGATCCTTTTCCGTTTGCACGTGACGGGGCAGAGCTGGTATCTGTACGCATAACCAGTATTCGCTCGCCATGGCCCTGAATTCCCGTGACTGCCAACCCGCTCGACGATCCGTTCTATTACCTCAACAACTTCCGGCAAGTGCTTGATTGGCTTGAGCTTCGCTATGCCGATGTGATGAGCGAATCCGAGCACGGCTTTATCCGCGACTTCAAGGCCTTGCCACGTGCTTCGCAGGGTTTGCTGGTGCGCATGATAATGCGCAAGGGCGTGCATTTCCGCCTCGGCAAACTCAACTACCCGGAAATCGGGGACATCAGCAACGCCGCGCAGCCGTTGTTGCGTCACGGCTGGCTCGACGATCAGGCTTTATTGAGCATGCCCGAAGTGTTCGACGTGTTGCTCAAGGCTGAACTGCTGCAGACGTTCGGCAGCTTTATCGAGCAACCCAAGGGCCGCAAGGACGACTGGCTGCCGGCGCTCGCCGAGCAGTTCAGCGAGTCGCGCAGCCTCTGCGATTGGGCACCGATGCTCGGCGAGCGCTTGCTCAGCCTGACCATCATGAACCTGTGCGACCGTCTGCGTCTGATGTTCTTCGGCAACCTGTATCAGGACTGGTCGGAATTCGTCCTCGCCGACCTCGGGATCTTTACCTACGAAAAAGTCGAGTTCTGCGCCGACTCCCGTGGTCTGCGCAGTCGAGAGGACGTTGACGCCTGTCTGTTCCTGCATCAGTGCCAACTGCGTTTCGAAGCCGGTGAACCGTTGGAGCCCATTGTCGAGCAGGTCAGCGCGCTGCAGTTCGACAATCCGTGGCTGCAGCGGCGGCGCGGCAAGGTGCTGTTCCAGATCGGCCAGTATTGCGAGCGCGTCGCCGAGTTCGCCCTGGCGTTGAGCATTTACCGCGATTGCACCTACCCCGGCGCCCGTCAGCGAATGATCCGCGTGCTGGAGCGCTGCGGCGAATACGCACTGGCGCTGGAGCTCGCCAGCCTCGCCGAACAGGCGCCGGAAAGCGCTGCGGAGCAGCAGAGCCTGCAACGGATGCTGCCACGGCTGCGGCGCAAACTCGGCGGGCCGCCGCTCAAACGGGCAACGCCACGCCCGGTCGAGCGCCTCGATCTGCAACTGCCGCGCACTGATCCGGGATTGTCTGTGGAGTTTTACGTGCAGGCGCATTTGCACGAAGACAGCGGCCCGGTGCACTACGTCGAGAACAGCCTGATCAACTCGCTGTTCGGCCTGTTGTGCTGGCCGGCGATTTTTGCGCCGCTGCCGGGGGCGTTCTTTCATCCGTTCCAGCGCGGGCCGGTGGATCTGCTCAACGAAGACTTTCAGCAACGCCGCGCCGAACTGTTTCAGGCTTGCCTCGACCAACTCGACGACGGCCGTTATGCGGCGACCATTCGTGAGCGCTTCGCCGCCAAATGGGGCGTGCAGTCGCCGTTCGTGTTCTGGGGCGCGTTGAATGAGCAACTGCTGGAGCAGGCGCTGGCGTGTTTGCCGGCGGAACACCTCAAGCACTGGTTCAATCGTCTGCTGCTCGACATCAAGGCCAATCGCGCCGGCATGCCGGATCTGATCCAGTTCTGGCCGCAGCACAAGACCTACCGGATGATCGAAGTCAAAGGCCCCGGTGACCGCTTGCAGGACAACCAACTGCGCTGGCTGGAATTTTGCCACCAACACCAGATGCCGGTCGCCGTGTGCTACGTGCAATGGGCGGAGCAGAGCGCTTGAGCTACAGCATTGCCGTCCGTGCCCTATGCGAGTTCACCGCCAAGACCGGCGACCTCGACCTGCGTTTTACCCCTTCGCCGACAGCCCTCGAAGGCATGCTCGGGCACCGCACCGTGGCCTCGCGGCGCAGCGACAAATACCAAAGCGAAGTGGCACTGGAAGGCGAGTTTCTGCAATTGAAAGTCAGGGGCAGGGCGGACGGCTACGACCCGGCGCAGAACTGTCTGGAAGAAGTCAAAACCTATCGCGGCGACCTGAGCAGGCAACCGGCCAACCATCGGCAGCTGCATTGGGCGCAGGCGAAAATCTACGGCTGGCTGATGTGCCGCAAGCTGGAGCTTGCGCAGATCAATCTGGCGCTGGTGTATTTCGACATCGTCAGCGAAAAGGAAACCTGTCTGGTCGAGTCCTTCAATGCTCCAGCCTTGCAGGATTTTTTCGAACAGCAATGCCGGTTGTTCCTGAACTGGGCCGAGCAGGAAATGGCCCACCGCGAGGCGCGCAATCTGGCCGCGCAGCAATTGAGCTTTCCTCACGCCGACTTTCGCCCCGGCCAGCGACATCTGGCCGAATCGGTGTTCAAAGCGGTCAGCACCGGCCGTTGCCTGATGGCCCAGGCGCCCACCGGCATCGGCAAAACCCTCGGCACGCTGTTCCCCATGCTCAAGGCGCTGGCGCCGCAGCAACTGGACAAGGTGTTCTTCCTGACCGCCAAGACCCCGGGGCGCAAACTGGCGCTGGATGCCAGTCAGGTGTTGTTCGATCAGTCTGAACGCTTGCCGCTGCGGGTGCTGGAGATGGTCGCCCGCGACAAGGCTTGCGAACACTTGGACAAAGCCTGTCACGGTGAATCCTGCCCGTTGGCCCAGGGCTTTTATGATCGCCTGCCCGCCGCCCGGCAAGCGGCCAGCCGGATCAATCTGCTGGATCAGGCGGCGATGCGCGAAGTGGCCCGTGAGCACACGGTGTGCCCGTATTACTTGAGCCAGGAAATGGCCCGCTGGGCCGACGTGGTGGTGGCGGACTACAACTATTACTTCGATTTCAGCGCGCTGCTGTTCGGTCTGGCCCAGCTCAATCAGTGGAAGGTTGCGGTGCTGGCCGATGAAGCGCACAACCTGGTCGAACGCGGGCGCTCGATGTACAGCGCCAGTCTCGATCAGGCCGCGCTGGCCAGTGTGCGCAAGACGGCCCCCGAAGTGCTGAAAAAATCCCTGCAAAGGGTCAATCGCGAGTGGAACGCGCTGCACCAGCCGCAACTGGCGCCGTATCAGGCCTACGACAAGGCCCCGGAAAAACTGCTGCAAGCGGTGTCCCTGTGCAGCGCGGCGATTGGTGATTACCTCAACGACCATCCGCAGGGACTCGACAGCGCGCTGCAAACCTTCTATTTCGACATGCTGCAGTTCGGCCGGGTGGCGGAGCTGTTCGACGAGCATTACCTGTTCGACATCAGCAAGCGCGACCTTGAGCGCAAGCGGCCGCTGTCGCAGTTGTGCCTGCGCAACGTGGTGCCGGCGGCGTTCATCGGCCCGCGCCTGAAAGCGGCGCGCAGCAGCGTGTTGTTCTCGGCGACGCTGAGCCCGCAGCGCTACTACGCCGATCTGCTCGGCACGCCCGCCGACACGGTATGCATAGACGTCGAATCACCCTTCAGCGCCGAACAGCTGCAAGTGCAGATCGTCAGCCGTATCTCCACGCGCTTCAATCATCGCCAGGCGTCGCTGGAGCCGATCGTCGAGCTGATCGCCCGCCAGTTCAGCGAGCGCCCGGGCAATTACCTGGCGTTCTTCAGCAGCTTCGATTACCTGCAGCAAGTGCTGACGCTGCTCGCCGAACGCCATCCGCAGATCAATCTGTGGCAGCAGTCCCGGGGCATGGCCGAAGGGCAGCGGCAGGCCTTTCTCGATCAGTTCACCGCCGACAGCCAGGGCATCGGCTTCGCCGTGTTGGGCGGAGCGTTCGGCGAGGGCATCGACCTGCCCGGAGCACGGCTGATCGGCGCGTTCATTGCGACCCTGGGGCTGGCCCAGCTCAACCCGGTCAACGAACAGTTGAAACGGCGCATGGCAGCGATTTTCGGCGCCGGCTACGATTACACCTACCTGTATCCGGGCGTGCAGAAAGTGGTGCAGGCCGCCGGGCGGGTGATCCGCACCCGTGAAGATCGTGGCGTGGTGATGCTGATCGATGACCGCTTCGCCGAACCGCGCATTCAGCAACTGCTGCCGCGCTGGTGGTCGCTCAATGCGGGCGAAAACGTCCCGATATCGGCAGGGTGAAGCGGCATTTTTCTGTCCGTCAGGCGCTCACCAGACGTCAGCGGTTTGCTGTTCTGGTGTAGGAAAATATCCTTTAAAAAACAGCGACATATTCTGTCTTGAAGTGCTTTTTGCATATCGTCTGCAATCAGGCTTTATTGAGAGGGCAGAGTATCTGCCATCGACACTTGATAAGGACATCAAGACATGAACGCGACTACCGCTTATACCTACACCGCCGCCGACATCAACACAGCCTTCAACAAAATCAGCGCCACTCTGTTCGCCGGGAAAACCGCCGAAACCATTCCCCGGATGCTGATTACCGCAGGTGTACAAGCGTCAGGCAAAACCTATCTTTTGGAGAAAAGCCTGCTGACTTCGGGTCGATACGATAACTATGTGCGCCTGTACAAACCCGAGTATCGCGAAGAGCATCCGCAATACAGGCAAATGGTCGAGCTCGGCAAACTGCACGCCTATGAACACACCGAAGCCTTTGTGAGAGCAGTGTGTGCGAGGATTTTCGAGGAAGCATTCCGGCGCAAACTCGACATCATCATGGAGTGCGCTTTCGATAGCATCGATTTTGCTGCGCTGCCAACGGCGGCTGCGACCAACGGCTACCAGCTGGAAATCCATATTGTTGCCTGTGGTCATGCCTTCGCCTTTCTGTCTAACGTCAAACGCGGGTTGAGAAGCCTGGAAAAATCGGAGCTGGAACGGTTTGTCAGGTCCTCTGATCTGAAAACCAGTTTGAACAACTCGCACGCAGTGATCTTTCAACTTGAATCCGCTGCAAAAACCGTCGAGGGTTCGCAGATATTCCTTTACGAGCGTGGGCTGGGCGTCTTGAAAGACAGGGCGTTGCGCGGGCACAGTACCTGTAAGCGGAACACGCAAGGCACGCTGGAGTTGACATCGACCGGACAAGGGTACGACTACGCCAGCTACGAAAGCATTGCGAGCAACACCATCAATAGCCTTGCCGAGCGCGACGAGATGATCAAGGAGTGTCATCTGGCCCTGCAAAAAACCGCTCAGTACGCCGACCAGATCCCGGCATTTGTTTACAACGCTTTGTACTCACGCATTATCAAATACGCCAATCGTTGAGCATCATTGCGGTGGCGGTAATCAGAAGCGCGTTTGCACCTCCCCATGGCGCCGGATTGCCGCATACTTGTGCTAATGAAAACCAGCGGTGAACCTGATGAGTGACAACCCGAGCAAAACTGCCGCGATCGAGGAGATGCGTTTTCGTCTGCTGATCGATGCGGTGGTCGATTATGCGATTTACATGATCGACCCGGACGGCATCATCACCAGCTGGAACTCCGGCGCCAAACGCTTCAAGGGCTACGAAGAGGCGGAGATTCTCGGCGAGCATTTCTCGCGCTTCTATACCGCCGATGATCGTGCGGCGGGTCTGCCGCAACGCGCGCTCGACACAGCGCTGCACGAAGGACGGTTCGAAGGCGAAGGCTGGCGGGTGCGCAAGGATGGCACCAGCTTCTGGTGCCATGTGGTCATCGATCCGATCATTGATCCCAACGGCAAACTGCTCGGCTATGCCAAGATCACCCGTGACCTGACCGACCGCAAGATGGCCGAGGAAACCCTCAAGCAAAGCGAACAGCAGTTTCGCCTGCTGGTGCAGGGTGTCACCGATTATGCGATCTACATGCTCAGCCCCGAAGGTCGTGTAAGCAACTGGAATCAGGGCGCCCAGCGGATCAAGGGGTACCAGCCGGAAGAAATCATCGGCCAGCATTTTTCGATTTTCTACACCCCGGAAGACCGTGTGGCCGGCGAACCGCAACGGGCGCTGGAGATTGCCACCCGCGAGGGCCGTTTCGAGAACAAGAGCTGGCGCATGCGCAAGGATGGCACGCGGTTTCTGGCCCACGTGGTGGTCGATGCCATTCGCGGCGAAACCGGCACGCTGCTCGGGTTTGCCAAGATCACCCGCGATGTCACCGAAGCCCATGAGTCGCAAGTGGCGCTGGAAAAGACCCGCGAAGCGCTGTTCCAGGCGCAGAAGATGCAGGCCATCGGTCAGCTCAGCGGCGGCATTGCCCATGACTTCAACAATTTGCTGACGGTGATTCTGGGCAATCTGGAGATTCTGCAAAAGCGCATCGGTGACGATCCGAAAAACAGCCGTCTGCTGGAAAACGCCACGCAGGGTGCGTTGCGTGGCGTATCGCTGACCCAACGCATGCTGGCGTTCGCCCGCCGTCAGGAACTCAAGACCGAGCCGGTCGATATCCCGCAACTGGTGCAAGGCATCACCGGACTGTTGCGCAGCTCGATAGGCCCCGGGATTCGCATCGAGACACGCTTTCCCGAGGATCTGCAACCGGTGCTGGCCGACAGCAACCAACTGGAACTGGCCTTGCTCAATCTGGCGACCAACGCCCGCGACGCCATGGTCGACGGTGGCAGCCTGTGCATTACCGCGCAGCCTGAAGTCGTGCTTGAGCAAAGCCATTCGTCAATGGCGGCCGGGCACTATGTGTGCCTGAGCGTGATCGACACGGGTGAGGGCATGGACGAAGCCACGCTGGGGTCGGCCAGGGATCCGTTTTTCACCACCAAGGGCGTGGGCAAGGGCACCGGGCTGGGCCTGTCGATGGTGCATGGTTTTATCGAGCAACTGGGCGGCCGTTTCATTCTCAAGAGCGAAAAAGGCCATGGCACCCGCGCTGAAATGTGGATACCGGTGGCGCTGGCCGGGGAGACGGCAAAAAACCTCTACCCGGCGGTCAAACCGGTGTTGGTGCCGCGCCTCAGCGTTCTGGTGGTGGACGACGATTCGCTGGTGATGACCAGCACCACGCTGCTGCTCGAAGACCTTGGCCATCGCGTGATCAGCGCCACGTCCGGTGCCAAGGCGCTGGCGTTGTTCGAGCAGGGCGAAGTCATCGACCTGATGATCACCGACATGGCCATGCCGCAGATGAGCGGCGCGCAACTGGCGCATGCGGTGCGTTTGCTCAAGCCGGATCTGCCGATCATTCTGGCCACCGGTTACGCTGAACGCCTGGAAGGCTTTGCCGCGCAATTGCCGCGTCTGCCCAAGCCGTTCACCCAGCTCAATCTGGTGGAAATAATCGCGCAGTCGATGAAGTGAATCCGCCTGAACTTGTCCGTGGCGAGGGCCTTCTAAAAGGTTTCCCCGCCACGGAGTGCGCGTCCCTTGCCTCGCATACTGACTGAGCCCAGCGCTGAAGAGCACCTGACTGAACACGACGCCAAGATGTTCGGCTCACCCAAGGAACGGCTGGACTTCTATCGCAAGGAAATCCAGTACGAAACCAGCATCCTCGCCAATCGCACCGATGCCTATCTGGCGGCGCAGTCGTTTCTGGTGATTGCCTTCGCTTCGTGCATGGCCAACCTCAACCCCGAGTGGGGCAAGCTGTTCACGCTGGTGGTGCCGCCGTTTCTCGCACTGCTCGGGCTGCTCAGTTCGCTCAACGCCTGGCCGGGGATTCGTGCGGCGTACGACATCATCGATCACTGGCACTACAAGCAGAGCGAGTTGTTGCGCAGCGAGCCGATCATGGGCATGGCTTACGACGAGTCGCCGCTGTTCAGTGAAATGGAGTCGAGCCACAAGGGCTATCGCAAGTCGCTGTTGTTTTCGGTGCGCACGCCCTGGATTTTCGCCACGTTCTGGATCCTGCTCGGGGCTTACGCGGTGTTCATTCAGGTGACCAACCCCGGGGGCTGAACGCCGCCCAAAGAAAAAGCCCGGACATCGCTGCCGGGCTTTTTCTTGTGTGCTTTATTCGACGGTTTCAAGTTGCCGACGCAATTCCTGCGAGTGATGCGGTGACATTGGAATCGGCGGGAAGTCTTCGTTGAGGACGCACAAGTGATCGATGGCTTCCTCGAACTTCGCATCGGCTTTGCGGCGCAGTGCTCGATAGTGCTCAAACTGTTCGAGGTCCAGATTGTCCGCTTCCAGCAGCTCGTAAGCCGCTCGGTTGAGGGCGTGGGCATCTTCGAACAGTTGACGATTGCGTTCCAGGGCCAAAGCCCTGCAAGCCTTGATTTGTGCCGGAGTCGAGCATTCTTTCATGACCGTGACCTTGTTATCCAAAGATTCCTCTTCATGGGCTGCAAGCCGCAGGGGAACCGAACCTGCCGGACCTCGCCGAGTGCATCCAGCGAGGGGTTATGGTTGTGACTGTCGGTTTTGGCCGAGGGATCCATTTATTTTCAGAAAAAACTTCGATGGATTTCCCGACATATTGCCGCCGGAAAAATCAGTTTTTTCGTTTTTGCCGTTGTTCGTAGCGCGCCAGCAGCGGCTGGGTGCTGATGCCATGCAGTAAAATGCTCAGCGCTACCACGGACAGGGTGATGTTGGTGCACAACGTCGCGACTGAAGGACTGAGGCCATGGTTCAAGGCATAAAACAGATAGAACAGACTGCCGATCCCGCGAATGCCGAACCAACCGATCAACAGCCGCTGACCACCGTCGAGCAAAGTGCCCCAAGGCATCAACGCGACGCAGGCCGGACGCACCACGCAGAACAGCACCGCGCCAATGACCAGTGCCCGCCAGTCCCAATGCGGCACCAGCACCACACCGAGCAGGGTCACCAGAAACACTTCCATGGCGCGTTCCACCAGACTGCCGAATGAGAGCATGTCGCCCATCATGATGCCGGCGGCGACCTGACTGCTCTCCAGTCGTTCGGTATCGCCGTGCACCGCGTGCTGCGGTTCGATGTTCTGGTGGCCGACCACCGGTTGCACCAGATGTTCGGCCGGCGGCTGGCTGGCGCCGGTGGAGTTGACTTCTTCCTGGCGCAATCCGAGGCCGGCGGCGAATACCGACAGAAAGCCATAACCGCCAATCGCATCTGCGCCGACGTAAGCCAGGGCAATCAGCGACAGCGCCAGATAATCATTCGGGCTCAGGGTGCTGTCGTCGTTACGGATGCGCAGCGACAGGGTCAATCGACCGATGCCGCGGCCCATCCAGTAACCGGTGAGCAAACCCACCGGCACCGCCCAGAGCAAGCCGTGCAGCACCCAATCGGTCAAGGCGCCGGGTTGCGCGTCGGCCTGCAGTAGCAGCAAGCCGAGAATCACGAACGGAAAAGCGATGCCGTCGTTGAGCCCGGCTTCACCGGACAGACCGAAGCGCACGCTGTCGACATCCCGCGCATCGTTGACCTGCACCAGAGCGGCCAGCACCGGGTCGGTCGGTGCCAGCATCGCCCCGATCAGCAGCGACGGCCCCCACGACAGTTGCAGGCCCCAGTGCAGCAACACGCTGACCCCGGCGATGGTCACGACCATCACCGGGCCCGCCAGCCCGAACGCAATCCGCCAGCGCTTGTCGCGCAGTGGCAAACGCAGCTTGAGGCCGCAGACAAACAGCGAAAACAGCACCGCCACTTCCGTAAGGTGTTCCATCCATACAGAAGCGTTTTCCAGTGACAGTTTCAGCAAATCCAGACCGCTGGGGCCGATGCCGATCCCCAGCAGCAGGCACACGGCCGAAGTGGTGACCGGCATCCAGCGCAGGTACGACGAGGTCAGCGCGAGGGTCAGCAACACCGCGCCAAGCACCGCGACCCAGATGACAAAGCTCATGTTCGGCCGTCCATCGACGACAGCGTTGGCACCGGGTTAACCAACGGTAGTTCGCAAGTACTCGGGCGCGAGCACGTTGAACCACAGCAGAATCATCGACACCAGAATGGTCACCATCACCAGCAGGCCGACGCCCCAGACGCAAGCCGAATACAGCAGGCCCTGTTCCTTGCGTTCATGCATGAACGTCGGCAGGCCGACGAACAGCAGGAACGTCGAATACACCGACGCGGCACCCAGCACCAGAATCGCCAGCCAGCGGCTCGGATAGAGGCCAGCGATCCCGGCGACGAAGAACGGCGTCACGGTATAGGCAGCGAAACCGATGCACTGGTTAAGCGTGGGGCGCGCGTCGAACGTACGCGACATCCAGCGAATGAACCCGCCGATGACCGCGACCCCGGCGACAATCGCCACATACAGTAGAATGCTCAGTTGCAGCGCACTGGCCGTGCTCAAGCGCACGGTCTCGCCGGCTGCCAGACTCCAGCCGACATACGTGGTACCGAGGAACAGACACACGGCGGGAATCAGCGCCAATAGCAACAGATGCGCCAGGTAGTGACGGGGATGGGCCTCTTCCTCGCGGCGGATATCGGTCCAGGCGAAGTTGGGCTGGGTGAAGAGTTTGATGAGAGGGGCGGACATGACGACCTCCTGATCCTGCAGACCGGTTGGGGCTCTTAAAGGTATGGAGGGACGTCATGCCGCCAGGTTCAGTTTTTCTCGCGCCGCTTAGAGCATCGGCTTGCCGCCGGTGATGCCATAGCGCTGACCGGTGATGTAACTGGCTTCATCGGAAGCCAGCAGCACGTAAATTGGCGCCACTTCCACCGGTTGCCCGGGGCGACCGAGCGGGGTTTCGCTGCCGAAGTTCTGCACCTCTTCATCGGGCATGGTCGAGACGATCAGCGGCGTCCAGATCGGCCCGGGGGCCACGCAGTTCACGCGGATCTGTTTCGGCCCGAGGATCTGCGCCAGACCGCCAGTGAAGTTGGCAATGGCGCCTTTGGTGGTGGCATAGGCCAGCAGGGTCGGTTTGGGCATGTCCGAGTTGACCGAGCTGGTGTTGATGATCGACGCGCCGGGGCGCATGTGTTTGATCGCCGCCTGGCACAACCGGAAAATCGCGGTGATGTTGACGTCGAAGGTCATCACCCATTCGTCGTCGGGGATTTCTTCGAAGGTTTCGTGGGTCATCTGGAACGCGGCGTTGTTGACCAGAAGGTCGATGCGCCCGAAGCGTTCGACGGTCTTGTCCACCAGTTCCTGACAATGGGCCTTGTGCGCGAGGTCGCCGGACAGCAGCAGGCATTGGCGGCCTGCCTGTTCAACCCAGCGTGCGGTCTCTTTGGCGTCATCATGTTCATTGAGATAGGCCACGACCACGTCAGCGCCTTCACGGGCGAAGGCAATCGCCACCGCGCGGCCAATGCCGCTGTCGGCACCGGTAATCAGCGCAATCTTGCCAGCCAGCCGCCCGGAGCCAACGTAGCTTTGCTCGCCGCAGTCGGGATACGGCTGCATTTTGCTTTGCGCACCGGGGACGGCTTGGGCTTGTGCGGGGAAGGGTGGTTTTGGATAGTCGGTCATCACAGATCTCCGAGGTTCTCAGGGCAGGTATGGGTGGTTGACCCGGACGGTTTGCCGTGAGTTCGATCGGATTTTGGATGACCACAAAACCATTGTAGGAGTGAGCCTGCTCGCGATGGCGGTGTATCAGCCGACATTAATGTGGAATGTCAGTCAGCTATCGCGAGCAGGCTCACTCCTACAGATGGGTGGTGTTTTCAGATATTGCGGTTTGTCAGGGCACGCTCCATGCGGCTAATGCCCTCTTCGAGCAACGACCGCGGGCAGCCGAAGTTCAGGCGCACGAACTGTTGGTGCTGATCGCCGAAATCCAGCCCGGCGCTCAGACCGACCCTGGCCTGTTCAAGGAAGAACTGCTGCGGATTGTCCAGGTCCAGGTCCAGCGCCGAGCAATCGAGCCACGCCAGATAGGTTCCCTGCGGCACATTGATCGTCACTCCCGGCAAGCGGTTGCGCACGGCGTCCACCAACCAGTCGCGGTTGGCCTGCAGATAGGTTTTCAGTTCGGCCAGCCACGGCGCACCTTCGCTGTAGGCGACGCGGGTGGCTTCCATGCCCAGCGGGTTGACGCTGTCGACCATGCCGCAACGGGCGTGGTTGACGCGTTCGCGCAGGGCGGCGTCCTGGATGATCATGAACGAGGTTTTGAGGCCGGCGATGTTGTAGGCCTTGCTCGCCGACATAAGGGTGATCGTACGTTTGGCGATTTCCGGGCTGAGGGACGCGGTCGGAATGTGCACGCGGCCGTCGAAGCACAGCTCGGCGTGGATCTCGTCGGAGATGATCCAGGCGTCCTGTGCCGCACAGATGTCGGCCACGGCTTGCAGTTCTTCACGGCCAAACACCTTGCCGATCGGGTTGTGCGGGTTGCTCAGGAGCAGGGCGCCGCCGCCGTTCAGCGATTCGCGCAGGGTCTCCAGCGGCGTGGCGTAGGTGCCATCGGCCTGAGTGATGAATTCCAGTTCGACCTTGTTCAGCCCCCAATGCCCCGGCGCATGCCGCAGCGGCGGGTAGTTCGGCACCTGCACCACAACATTCTGCTGCGGCTGCACCAGCGCTTTCAAAGCCATGTTGAAACCCGATTCAACACCCGGCAGGAAGATCAGCTCCTGCGGTTTGACCTTCCAGGCGAACTTGTCCCACAGGTCGGCGACGATCGCCTCACGCAAGTTGTCCTGCGCCACGCTGTAACCCACCAGTGGGTGCAACAGACGCTGCTGCAACGCCTCGATGATCACCGGTGGCGCGGCGAAATCCATATCAGCGACCCACATCGGCAACACATCCTCCGGGTAGCGGCTCCACTTGGTGCTGCCGGTGTTGTGGCGGTCGAATAGCTGATCAAAATCGAAAGTCATGCGCGGTCTCGTGAAGGCGGGTTGTTCATGGGCGCCATGATAAACCCATGACACTTTGGGGATACACAAAACCTGTGGGAGCGAGCCTGCTCGCGAAGGCGGTGTGTCAGTCAATATTTGTCTCAACTGACAGGGCCTCTTCGCGAGCAGGCTCGCTCCCACAGGTTTTCCAGGGCATGACCGATTGTCGCCGACGGTCGGTTTTCACACAGAGTGTGTGGTCATTGTCTACAGTGAAAAAGCCGGCAGGCATTCTGCCGTAACCGTGTTTGTCCAGAAAAAGCCCGGCTCAAGTACCGGGTTCCACCTGATCAGGAGTGCACGATGGATCTCAGCCGTCGTCAATTCTTCAAGGTCGCCGGTATCGGCCTTGCAGGCTCTAGCCTGGGCGCGTTGGGCATGGCCCCGACGCTGGCCTTCGCCGAGCAGGTGCGTCACTTCAAGCTTGCCCACACCCATGAAACCCGCAACACCTGCCCGTATTGCTCGGTCGGTTGCGGGTTGATCATGTACAGCCAGGGCGATGCCGCGAAGAACGTCGCGCAAAACATCATCCACATCGAGGGCGACGCCGACCACCCGGTCAACCGCGGCACCCTGTGTCCAAAAGGCGCGGGCCTGCTGGACTTCATTCACAGCCCGGGCCGCCTGCAATACCCGCAAATGCGCAAGCCCGGCAGCAGCGAATGGACCCGGATCAGCTGGGATGAAGCGCTGGATCGCATCGCCGACCTGATGAAGGCCGACCGCGACGCCAACTTCATCGAGAAAAATTCCACCGGGCAAACGGTGAATCGCTGGCTGACCACCGGGTTCCTCGCCGCGTCGGCTGCGTCCAACGAAGCCGGTTACATCACCCAGAAGGTGATTCGCAGTCTCGGCATGTTGGGGTTCGATAACCAGGCGCGTGTCTGACACGGCCCGACGGTGGCAAGTCTTGCCCCGACGTACGGCCGTGGAGCCATGACCAACACCTGGACCGATATCGCCAACGCGAATCTGATCCTGGTGATGGGTGGCAATGCAGCAGAAGCGCATCCATGCGGCTTCAAATGGGTGACCGAAGCCAAGGCGCATAACGCCGCCCGGCTGATCGTGGTCGACCCGCGTTTTACCCGGACCGCTTCGGTGGCCGACTATTACGCGCCGATCCGTACCGGTACCGACATCGCCTTCATGGGCGGATTGATCAATTACCTGCTGACTCAGGACAAGATCCAGCACGAATACGTGCGCAACTACACCGACGTCTCGTTCATCGTCAAAGCCGGGTTCAGCTTTGAGGACGGCATCTTCAGCGGTTATGACGCGGCCAAACGCAGCTACACCGACAAATCCGGCTGGGGTTACGAGCTGGGCGAGGACGGCTTCGTCAAGGTCGACCCGACCCTGCAGGACCCGCGCTGCGTCTATCAATTGATGAAGCAGCATTACAGCCGCTACAACATTGAGCTGGCGAGCCAGATCTGCGGCATGCCGGTCGATGCGATGCAGAAAATCTGGGATGAGATTGCCACGTGCTCCACGCCGGGCAAAACCATGACCATTCTCTATGCACTCGGCTGGACGCAACATTCGATCGGCGCGCAGATCATCCGCAGTGCGGCGATGGTGCAACTGCTGCTGGGCAACGTCGGCATGCCGGGCGGCGGGGTCAATGCCTTGCGTGGGCACTCGAACATTCAGGGCCTGACCGACCTCGGGTTGTTGTCCAACTCGCTGCCGGGCTATCTGACTCTGGGTGGCGATGGCGAGCAGGACTACAACGCCTTTATCAAAAAACGTACGCAAATGCCGTTGCGTCCGGGGCAGTTGTCCTACTGGCAGAACTACAGCAAATTCCACGTCAGCCTGATGAAGTCCTGGTACGGCGCCAACGCCACGCTGGAGAACAACTGGAATTATGACTATCTGCCGAAACTGGATATCCCGAACTACGACGTCCTGAAGATGTTCGACCTGATGAGCCAGGGCAAGGTCAACGGCTACATGTGCCAGGGCTTCAACCCGATCGCTGCGTTGCCGGACAAGAACCGGGTGATGGCTGCGCTGGCCAAACTCAAATGGCTGGTAGTGATGGATCCGCTGGCCACCGAAACCTCGGAGTTCTGGCAAAACGTCGGGCCGTACAACGATGTGAAAAGCGCCGAGATCCAGACCGAAGTGATTCGCCTGCCGACCACCTGCTTTGCCGAGGAGGACGGCTCGCTGGTCAACAGCAGTCGCTGGCTGCAATGGCACTGGAAAGGCGCCGACGGCCCCGGTGAAGCGCAGACCGACATCCGCATCATGAGCGAACTGTTCCTGCGTCTGCGCAAACGTTATCAGGCCGAGGGCGGCAAATTCCCTGATCCGCTGCTGAACCTGTCGTGGCCATACAAGATCCCCGACGAGCCATCGCCGGAGGAGCTGGCCAAGGAAATCAACGGTAGCGCCATGGCCGACTTCACCGATGCCAGCGGCGTGGTTGTCAAAGCCGGTTCGCAACTGGCCGGGTTCGGTCTGCTCAAGGATGACGGCAGCACCGCGTCCGGTTGCTGGATCTTCGCCGGCAGCTGGACCGAGGCCGGTAACCAGATGGCCCGGCGTGACAATGCCGATCCGTATGGCATGCATCAGCATCAGGGCTGGGCCTGGGCGTGGCCGGCCAACCGGCGGATCCTCTACAACCGCGCTTCAGCGGACGTCGCCGGCAAACCGTGGGATCCGAAAAAGCGCCTCGTATGGTGGAACGGCAAGGCCTGGGGCGGCACCGATGTGCCGGACTACAAGGCCGATGTGCCGCCGGAAGCGGGAATGAACCCCTTCATCATGAACCCCGAAGGCGTGGCGCGGTTCTTCGCCGTCGACAAGATGAACGAAGGGCCTTTCCCCGAGCACTACGAGCCATTCGAAACGCCGATCGGCATCAACCCGCTGCACCCGCAAAACAAGAAAGCCATCAGCAATCCGGCGGCGCGGATCTTCGATTCGGTCTGGGAAAGCCTCGGCGAAGCCAAGGACTTCCCGTACGCCGGCACCAGTTACCGGTTGACCGAGCACTTCCACTTCTGGAGCAAGCATTGCAAGTTGAATGCGATTGCCCAGCCGGAGCAGTTCGTCGAAATCGGCGAAGTGCTGGCGAAGGAGAAGGGCATCGCGGCCGGGGATCGGGTGCGGGTCAGCTGCAAGCGCGGGTTCATCGAGGCGGTGGCGGTGGTGACCAAACGCATCCGGCCGCTGCAGGTCAACGGCCAGGTGGTGCATCAGATCGGCATCCCGCTGCACTGGGGATTCACCGGTCAGACGCGTCACGGTTACCTGACCAACACCCTGGTGCCGTTCCTCGGCGATGGCAACACACAGACCCCGGAATCCAAGTCATTCCTGGTCAACGTGGAGAAACTGTAAATGGCCAGCCAAGACATCATTGCCCGCTCGGCCACCACCACGGTGCCGCCCTCGGTGAGGAATCAGGAGGCGGTGGCCAAGCTGATCGACACCACCAAATGCATCGGTTGCAAGGCCTGCCAGGTCGCCTGCTCGGAATGGAACGAGCTGCGCGACGAGGTCGGCCACAACCACGGCACCTACGATAACCCGCAAGACCTGAGCGCTGAAACCTGGACCTTGATGCGCTTCACCGAACACGAAACCGACGCCGGCAACCTCGAGTGGCTGATCCGCAAGGACGGCTGCATGCATTGCGCCGAGCCGGGGTGCTTGGCGGCTTGCCCCAGTCCCGGGGCGATCATCAAGCACGCCAACGGCATCGTCGATTTCGATCAGGATCACTGCATCGGCTGCGGTTATTGCATCACCGGTTGCCCGTTCAACATTCCGCGGATCTCGCAGAAGGATCACAAGGCCTACAAATGCACCTTGTGTTCCGACCGCGTCGCGGTGGGGCTGGAACCGGCCTGCGTGAAAACCTGTCCGACCGGCGCCATTGTCTTCGGCACCAAAGAAGACATGAAGGAACACGCCGCCGAACGCATCGTCGATCTGAAAAGCCGTGGCTTCGACAACGCCGGGCTGTATGACCCGGAAGGCGTCGGCGGCACTCACGTGATGTATGTGCTGCACCACGCCGATACGCCGAAGATCTACGCCGGGTTGCCAGAGGCGCCGGCCATCAGCCCGCTGGTGGGCTTGTGGAAAGGCATCAGCAAACCGCTGGGCCTGCTGGCGATGGGTGCGGCGGTGCTCGCCGGTTTCTTCCACTATGTGCGCATCGGGCCGAACCGCACCGAAGAGGATGATCATCCGGCGCCACCGGATACTTCGGTGCACGTTGTCGATCCGGCGGTGCACACCTTCGATCCACGCGGGGAGGACCGGCCATGAGCAACAAGACGATCCTGCGCTACACCGCCAACCAGCGCACCAATCACTGGCTGGTGGCGATTCTGTTCTTCATGGCCGGGCTGTCCGGGCTGGCGTTGTTTCATCCGTCGATGTTCTGGCTGACTAACCTGTTCGGCGGCGGGCCGTGGACGCGAATTCTGCACCCGTTCATGGGCGTGCTGATGTTCGTGTTGTTCCTCGGCCTGGTGTTCCGCTTCTGGCGCGCGAACTTCTTCATCGACAACGACTGGAAGTGGATGCGCCGCATCGATCGGGTATTGGTTAACGACGAGGAAAGCGTGCCGCCGGTGGGCAAGTACAACGCCGGGCAGAAGATGCTGTTCTGGACTTTACTGCTGTGCATGCTCGGGTTGCTGTTCACCGGGCTGGTGATCTGGCGTGCGTATTTCAGCGCGTACTTCGGCATCACCGTGATCCGCTGGGCCATGCTCCTGCATGCACTGGCCGGGTTTGTGCTGATCCTCAGCATCATCGTGCACATCTACGCCGGCCTGTGGATCAAGGGTTCGGTGGACGCGATGCTGCATGGCTGGGTCAGTCGCGCCTGGGCCAGGAAACACCACGAACTGTGGTATCGCGACATCACCCGCGATGAACGCAATCCGGACGTGCCGGAGCGACCGATCACCAAAAAGGGCTGACTTTTGGCAACCATTCTTGAACCCGGGGAAATCGAAGCGGCGGCCAGTTCGCCGCCGTTTCTGCACCTGCCGCCGCACAATCTGTTCACCCTGCGCGCCCAGCGTCTTGAGCAATTGGCTCAGGGGCATCCGCTGGCTGATTACCTGCGGCTGATCGCCGGATTGTGCCGGGCTCAGCAGCAGGTTTTCGACGATCCACCGCTGACGGTACCGTTTGATCAGCAAAGGATCGAAGCCTGTCAGTTGCATGGTTTGCCGCCGTTTGCTGCCGACACATTGGTGCGCGAGGAGGGCTGGCAGGTTTATCTGGATGCTCTGTTGCAACGCTATGTGCCGCCCGATCAACCCGCCGTAGTCGACGCGCTCGCCACACTGCGCAGCGCCAGTGCCGGCCAGTTGCGTGCGTGGGCGGTGGCGTTGGTCAGCGGTCAATATTCGATGGTGCCGGCACAGTTGGTGCCGTTTCTCGGCGCCGGGTTGCAAGCGGCGTGGAGCCACTGGCTGCTCAGCGTGCCCCATTTGCAACTGAAACCCGGCGACAGCCTCAGCCAGTGCCCGGGGTGCGGTTCACCGGCGATGGCCGGAGTCATTCGTCATCGCGGCAAACACAATGGTCTGCGTTATCTGGTGTGTTCGCTGTGCGCCTGCGAATGGCACGTGGTGCGGGTCAAGTGCGTGTATTGCGAGTCGAGCAAGGGCCTGGATTACCTGAGCCTGGAGGACGATCGCCACGCCGCCAATCAGGCGCCGATTCGTGCGGAGGTGTGCCCTAGCTGCAACAGCTACTTGAAACTGGTTTATCTGGAGAACGATGCCGAAGGCGAAGCGTTGTCCGCCGATCTCACCAGCCTGCTGCTCGACATGCGTCTGGCGCAGGACGGCTATCAGCGTCTGGCACCGAATCTGTTGCTGGCGCCGGGAGACGAATGACCAGAGCGTCTACACTCCTGAAAAACCTGTGGGAGGGGGCTTGCTCCCGAAGGGGCCGTGTCAGTCAGATCATTTGTGGCTGACTCACCGCATTCGCGAGCAAGCCCGCTCCCACAATTGGGGGCCGGTGTGCTGTATTTAGACGCGTTGCGTCAGGTCATGCCGGAGAGTCTTGTTTTCGGGAGTGACTGATGTCTTCGAGCGTTGCCCTGCGGTTGCCTTCCATTGATGGTTTGTTGCGTCACCCGGCGTGTGCGCCGTTGGCCGAGCGTTATGGTCGTGAGGCGTTGCTGAGCGGCTTGCGGCAGTTGCTTGATGAGCTGCGGCTCAGCGTGTTGCAAGGTCAACTGTCTGCCATTGAAATCAGCCCCGAAGTGCTCGCCGGCCGCGTCGGCGAGCGCCTGACCCAGCAGCAGCGCAGCAACGTGCGGCGGGTGTTCAACCTGACCGGCACGGTGCTGCACACCAATCTTGGCCGGGCGCTGTTGCCGGATGAAGCCATCGACGCGGTGCAGATGGCCGCACGTTACCCGCTCAATCTGGAATTCGATCTGGCCAGTGGCAAACGCGGTGATCGTGATGACCTGATCGAAGGCCTGATCCGCGAACTGACCGGCGCCGAAGCCGTCACCGTGGTCAACAACAATGCCGCTGCGGTGTTGCTGACGCTGAACAGCCTCGGCGCGCGCAAGGAAGGCATCATCTCGCGCGGCGAACTGATCGAAATCGGTGGCGCGTTCCGCATCCCCGACATCATGGCCCGCGCCGGTGTGCGCCTGCATGAAGTCGGCACCACCAACCGCACCCACGCCCGCGACTACGAAGCGGCGATCAGCCCGCGCAGTGGTTTGATCATGCGCGTGCACGCGAGCAACTACAGCATCGAAGGCTTTACCGCCCGGGTGCCCACCGCCGAACTGGCCGAGCTGGCCCATCGGCACGGCTTGCCGCTGCTGGAGGATCTGGGCAGCGGCAGTCTGCTGGACTTGACCCGTTGGGGCCTGCCGGAGGAACCCACAGTGCGCCAGGCGCTGCTCGACGGTGCGGACATCGTCACCTTCAGCGGCGACAAATTGCTCGGCGGGCCGCAGGCTGGGTTGATTGTCGGGCGCAAAGAACTGATCGCGAAGATCAAGAAGAATCCGTTGAAACGCGCCTTGCGTGTCGACAAGTTGACCCTGGCGGCGCTGGAAGCGGTGCTTGGCCTGTATCGCGATCCGGATTGCCTCGCTGAACGTCTGCCGAGCCTGCGGCTGTTGACTCGCCCGCAAGCCGACATTCTCGCCCAGGCCTCTCGTTTGCAACCGGCGATGGCTGAAGTCTTGGGCGAACCGTGGCAGGTCAGCGCCGTGCAGGCGTTGGGCATGATCGGCAGCGGCAGCCAACCGGTGGCGCGGTTGCCGAGTGCGGCGCTGTGCTTGCGCCCGCAAGTGTCCAAGCGTTTGCGCGGGCGTTGTCTGCTGAATCTGGAAGCTGCGTTGCGTAATTTGCCGATTCCGGTGCTGGGTCGAATTGACGACGACGCGCTATGGCTCGATCTACGCCAACTCGATGACGAGCCGGCGTGGCTGGCGCAGTTGCCGCAGTTGCAGGTCGAGTCGTGATCGTCGGCACCGCCGGGCACATCGACCACGGCAAGACCTCGCTGCTGCAAGCCCTGACCGGGCAAACCGGCGACCGCCGCCCGCAGGAACGCGAGCGTGGGATGACCATCGACCTCGGTTATCTCTACGCGGAACTGGAAGCCGGTGCCGGGCTGACCGGGTTCATCGACGTGCCGGGCCACGAGAAATTCACCCACAACATGCTCGCCGGCGCGCAGGGCATCGATCTGGTGTTGCTGGTGGTGGCGGCGGATGACGGGGTGATGCCGCAGACCCGCGAGCATCTGGCGATTGTCCAATTGCTGGGCATTCCCCGAGCGCTGGTGGCGATCACCAAATGCGACCGGGTTGAAGCGGGCAGGGTGGAGGAGGTGCAGCGCCAGGTTCTCGATCTGCTCGAAGCTGGGCCATTCGCCGATGCACCGACGCTGGCGGTGTCGAGCGTGACCGGGCAGGGCGTCGATGAACTGCGCCAGGGCTTGCTGCAGATCCAGAGCGAAGTGCATGAGCGCAGCCGCGAAGGTGCTTTTCGCCTGGCCATCGACCGCGCATTCAGTGTGGCGGGCGCCGGAATTGTGGTGACCGGCACGGCGTTGTCGGGAACGGTGTCAGTCGGGGACAAACTGGCCCTCGGGCCGTCCGGGAAATCGGTGCGGGTGCGAGGACTGCACGCGCAAAATCAGGCCGCCGAGCAGGCCTTCGCCGGGCAACGGGTGGCGCTGAACATCAGTGGCGATCGATTGACCCTGGAGCAGATCCATCGCGGCCAATGGCTGTTGGCCGAATGGCTGCACGCACCGACGCAACGGGTCGATATCGAGTTTCAGTTGTTGCCCGGTGAGCGCACCTTCGAACACTTTCACCCGGTGCATGTGCACCTCGGTACGCAAGACGTCATCGCCCGCGTGGCGTTGCTCGAAGGCCCGCGCTTGAGTCCCGGTCAGCGCATGTTCGCGCAATTGCTGATCAACGCCCCGGTGCACGCGGTGAAGGGCGATCGCCTGATCCTGCGTGACCACAGCGCGCAACGCACCCTCGGTGGCGGTCAGGTACTCGACCCGTTCGCCCCGGCCCGTCAACGCCGCAGCCCGGAGCGGCTGGCACAACTGCAAGCGCTGGTGGGCAGCGATAGTCTTGAACAAGCGCTGCCGCTGTTGCTCGACCACAGCGCTGGCGGCCTCGATCCGCAACGGCTGGAGCGTCAATTCAATCGTCAGCGTGAAGACTGGGCGCTACCAGCCAACGTGCGCCTGATCGACACCCGCCAAGGGCCGGTGCTGTTCAACGTGCAGCGCTGGGGGCAGTTGAAGTTCACCCTGCTGGAGCAACTGGCGAAATTGCACGAGCTGGAACCGGACCAGATGGGACCGGATCGCGACCGCCTGCGACGCTTCAGTGGTCTGGCGCTGGAGCGCTCGACCTTTGTCAGCCTGCTGGAAGAACTGCGCGCCGCCGGATCGATCAACGCCAGCGGGCCGTGGTTGCATCTGCCGGATCATCAGGTGCGTTTGAGTGCTGAAGACGAAACCCTGTGGCAGCGCATGCAGCCGCTGTTCGAGCAGGCCGGGTTTGATCCGCCGTGGGTACGTGATGTCGCCAAAGTGTTGGGCGTGGAAGATGCGATGGTGCGCCTGCTGTTGCGCAAACTGGCGCGCTTGGGATTGATGCACCAAGTGGTGCGCGATCTGTTTCTGTCTGACGGGCAACTGCGGCGCATGGCCAACATTCTGTTGCAACTGGAACAGGAAAATCCGTCGATCCAGGTGACAACCTTCCGTGATGCGCTAGGCTTGGGACGCAAACGCTGTATTCAATACCTGGAATACTTCGACCGCCTCGGCCTGACCCGACGCATCGGCGAATCCCGGGCGATCCGCCATGACAACGCGCTGGCCAGTGCCGACGCACCCTGAGCTCAAAGGAAGGCAATCGCGCCCGGTGGCGCGGCCGGGCTTCAAACCCGGTTGGGGACGGCATCCGTTCCCGGGCAGGTTCGACTCCGGCTGCCTTCCGCCAATTATCCCGACTCCGCGTAAATCCCCTTGCAGGCTCATACCTGCAGGGGATCAAGTCGCCTCAGGTATTCGTCGGGGTCAGAAAAGAGGACACTCATTAATTTCTTTGTGATAGTGTTTTCCATACTTTATATAATTTAAGTTATATGTGTTTAAATTTTTATAATTTCTAGAAGATCATTCATGTCGTACTCTTCGTTGATTGATTTTTCATCAGTAATAACGAATTTTCTGGTTATTGTGTTATAGCTCTTTAAGATACCTAAGCGCTCGTATGGACCATTGCTTGAGTAAATAGTAACTCTTGCTTTGTTTCCTGTGCCTATGGTTTCGAAAAGTTTCTTCACCTCGCTATCTGAAACGGTATCTTGGGAGGATGGGGGGGATTTGTTTGTCATGATGAAAATCCTTCTTAAATGAAATGGTTTCTAATGCTTAGGGGGCGGGGGGGCACGCAATACGGTGCCCCCAAGAAAAACAACGGGAACTTGGGCGGACTACTGGAAGAAATGTTTTAGGATTGCCTGTTGATAAATTTAGTCAAGACCATAACTACGTTGAGGGTGGTTCCTTTATTTTCCAATTTGACTGCCTCTATAAGAGGTAGTTTTCGTTTGTCTGTATAGATATCTTCCACCAAATCCTGAGATAAAATATGGGGGCGGCCATCGCCTCCGGGATCCATGACGTATTCCCATTCACTATTTAAGTCGGAAACGATGAGTTTCCCATAAATAGGCTGAGTGCTGAATGTGACAATGCAGTCGTTGATTAACCCATCAATAATTCGTGCCGCTGTAGATCGATTTACCGTTGTGGTCTCCGCTTCTTTGTACATCACCTTCTTTTGACCATCATAAACAGGAGGCCCAATTTTCCATGTGGCGCAAGTGGCGAAGGCATCTTTGCACGCACTACAGTTGCAAACTCTCTCATGCAGAAACCAGTTTTTATTAGGATCATAGGGTTCCCCCATCTTATCGGCACCACCGCCCTCGGTAGATCCTGACGATGGGCCATAATCTCTGGATTTTGACCAAAAATGGTTTTGTCCCAGTGGACCCGGCATTATGACGCCTCTGTTGAACTCATTGTCTTTGTAGTTCATGCAAGTAACCTCAATTATAGAGAGATGATAACTACGCTGTACCGGGTTTTTGTCTTGCGTACCCGATATCTACGTGTCTAACCCTAAAGCTCAGAAACGAACATGTAACCTGTCATAAATTACAGTTTTTAAGATGATTTCGTAATTAGCACTGAATCGAACGGTAATTAACGCCCTGCTGTTTGGAGGGAACAAAAGATGCCTCTCCGCGGAATTCTTTAGGGCCGGCAGACGTAAGACAGTAGTCAGCCTTGCATGGCTAACAATCTATGTTTGAACGCGTCAGGATCAAATGGCCGAGGTTTTCCGCTGGACTCACCCTCACGCAGGGCGGCTCGGATCGTTTCCATTTCAGCATTGCGCATCTGCCTTCGACGGATCAAACCGCGCCTCTTCATTGCAGATTTACCTCGATTCTTTGTGGGAGCCAGCCTGCTGGCGATAGTGGTGAGTCATTCACATCAATGTCGGTTGATCGACCGCTTTCGCGAGCAAGCTCGCTCCCACAGGGGATCGGTTTTTCAGGCGGGCGGGTCGAGATTGTCGAGGGCGCGGTTGACGGTCAGTTCGCCCAGCATCACGACTTGTTGAATGCCCAGCAGGGTGTTGCGATAGGGCGCATCCAGCAAACCGGCGAAATCGCTGAGCATGACGCTGGCCGAGGCCAGCGATTCACTGGCGTGTACCAGCAGGGTTTCGTTGTCGGCGGCGGGATCGACGTGGAACAGGCTGCTGGATTGGCGGGTGATATCTGGTGTGGGCGGTTTGAGGTAATGGTCGAGGGCGCGGTCGGCGGCTTCGTGGAGTTTTTTCGAGTCGAGGGATTCGTAAGGCGAAATCGAGTTTGAGTCTGGTGGGTTGGGCGTTACCTTGAACATGGTGAAGCTCCTATTAGCAATGGAGCCGCCATAACCCGTCGCTAAACAGGTAAGGGTGGCGGCTGTACGCGGGTTAGCGAACCGGAAATAGGCACCCGGTAGACCCGGAGGTCTCCCGCATACAGCCACCATAGCGAAATCACAGATATGGAATCTGTAACGAAGCTTGAAATGCTGAGTGCACCTATTTGAACCCGAGTCGCTAAACCCGATCGCTGAATGAGTCAGCGACCCGGAAACGATAGAGACCCGCCCCAAAGCGCACAAGCCGGCGGATTCTGGCGTAGCCGTAGGCAACGACGCAAGGATGTGTAGGTTGCGAGAGTGTCTGCAAGTGTTGCCTAAACATCATTGTTTAACCACCAGCCATCAGAACCCCAACGGGTACTGAATCACTAAATAAATCCGGTCGATATCATCCCCGGCCTGTGCCTCGTTGGCCCGGTGCGAGACGTGCGACAGCTGCACCGACAGGTCCTTCGCCGCACCCGATTGCACGATGTATTTCAGATCGATATCCCGTTCCCAATGTTTGCCGCCAGCGCCTTGCTGCGGCTGATAGTCGCCAGTCTCGGCATCGAACGGGTTGTACGCGCCGCCCTTGGGCGCGTGAGTGCCGTCGATGTGGCTGCCTGAGACGTAGCGGGTCATGAAGGTCAGGCCAGGGATGCCGAAGGCACCGAGGTCAAGGTCGTAGCGTGCTTGCCAGGAGCGTTCGCCGGCGCCGTTGAAGTCGGCGTATTTGATCGAGTTGGCGAGGTAGATCGAGTCACCGCCCACGAAATCGAACGGCGTGTCGCCATTGATACGTTGCCAGCCGAGCATGACCGCGTGCGGGCCGAAACTGTACTTGCCGGACAGGCTGAACGCGGTGGTGTCGATGGCGCCGGCCAGCGCGCGACCGGTATCGCGGGTGTGGTAGAGGTTGGCATCGAGCAACAGGCCGGACTGTTTGAAGTGCAGATTGGCGTAGTACTGATGCCAGGTGTCAGTCAGATCCGAGGCGTAAAGCGACCCACCGACCGGACTGTCGCCGAACAGATCGGCGCCGAGAAAACTGATTCCGCCAGCCTCGGTAGTGGCGCCGTAACCGGAAAAGTCGCCGTGGCTCGAAGAGCTGTCCTGATTCTTGAATGCGGTGAAGTGTCCGGCCGTGAAGTTAACGTTGTCGATTTCACGACTGTTCGCTAGCAAACCTGTGGCGTATTCCGGTTGCAGGCGTTTGTCCGAGGTGTCGAACACCGGCGTTTCCACGGTCATCTCGCCGAACGCGAGGGTAGTTCGCGAAACCTTGAGCTTGAACGCGCCGCCAGCGCTGGAGTAGTTCGGTTCACTGCGACCATTGCTGTCGACCGGCAACAGACCCGTGCCGGAATGTCCTTTGCCGCCATCGAGTTTCAGGCCGAGAAAGGCGTGGGCATCGATGCCGAATCCGACAGTGCTTGGCGTGTAGCCAGAGGTGAGCGTGCCGATAAAGCCCTGGGCCCATTCCTGTTTATAGTTTTTGCCGGAGGGAGAGGGCGAGCGGTAGTCGTTGCTCAGGAAGAAGTTGCGGCTGAGCACTTCGGTTCTGGCGTCGTCGAAGAAGTCATTGGCCAAAGCACTGTTGCTCGCTGCGCAAAGCAGTGCCAACAATGCAAAGTGTGATGTTGAGGAAGCCATCGAGAGAGACCGACAATCAGGGAAGGTCTGCTGATGATGGGCAGGATCAACCGGGCTGGATTGAGCCGATGTGCTGAGTTCAAGGCATACCTGATTCCCTTGTAGGAGTGAGCCTGCTCGCGATAGCGGTCGATCAGTTTAGATCGATGTTAATGACACACCGCTATCGCGAGCAGGCTCACTCCTACAAGGGGTATGCGTTACAGCACGCCGTATTCGCGAGCCGTGCGATCCACGGCGATGCGTGTCTTGTCGACCAGTTCATCCAGCTCCGCGCGCGTAGCGATCAATGCCGGGGCCATGATCATCCGGCCCAGTGTCGAGCGAATGATCAGGCCTTCCTCAAAACCAATGGTGCGGCAGCGCCAGGCGATGTCGTTCTCGTTGGCGAAACGCTTGCGGGTGACTCTGTCCTCGGCGAACTGTAATGCCGCCACCAGCCCCACGCCCTGAACCTCACCCACCAGCGGATGGTTGCCGAACACTTCGCGCAGACAGTTCTGCAGGTACGGGCCGGTGTCGTTTTTCACCTGGGTGACCACGCCTTCATCGCGCAACGCCTTGAGGTTGGCAATCGCCACCGCAGCCGCCACCGGGTGCCCGGAGTAGGTCAGGCCGTGAGCGAACACGCCGCCTTTTTCCACCAGTGCTTCGGCCATACGTCGCGACAGGATCAGCCCGCCCATGGGGATGTAGCCGGAGGTCAGGCCTTTGGCGAACGACAGGGTGTCCGGTTCAAAACCGAACGCCTGGTGCGCGAACCATTCGCCGGTGCGACCGAAACCGCCGATGACTTCGTCGGCGCACAGCAGCACATCGTATTTACGGCAGATGCGTTGGATTTCCGGCCAATAGGTGGCGGGCGGAATGATCATGCCGCCGGCACCCTGAAACGGTTCGGCGACGAACGCGGCGACCTTGTCGGCGCCCAGTTCGAGGATCTTGTCTTCCAGTTGCCGTGCGGCGCGCAGGCCGAATTCTTCCGGGCTGAGGTTGCCTTCGTGGGCGAACCAGTACGGCTCGTCGATGTGCGCCACGTCAGGGATGGTGCCGCCCATTTCGTGCATGAATTTCATGCCGCCCAGCGCCGTCGCGGCGAGAGTCGAGCCGTGGTAGCCGTTCCAGCGGCCGATCATGATTTTCTTCTCGGGCTGGCCCATCACCTGCCAGAACTTGCGCACCGTGCGGATCAACACCTCGTTGGCTTCCGAGCCGGAGTTGGTGTAGATCGCGTGGCTGTAGTGCTTGGGTAGCAGGCTGAACAGCAGCTCGGAGAGCTCGATCACCTGCGGGTGAGTGGTGTGGAAGAACATGTTGTAGTAGGGCAGTTGTTGCAGCTGCGCCGTGGCGGCAGCGGCCAGGTCCTTGCGCCCGTAACCGAGGTTGGTGCACCACAGGCCGGACATGCCGTCCAGATACCGATTGCCGTCGTTGTCCCACAGCGCCAGGCGATCACCGCTGACCATCACGCGTGGGCCTTCCTCGTTGAGAGCCTTTTGATCGACGAACGCGTGAATGTGGTGGGCGGCGTCGGCGGCCTGGTAATCGCGGGTGCTGCGGGTCGGATCGAATTCGGCGGACATGGCGGTTCTCCAGAGCAATGGGGCAAGTGGGTGCGCGTTCATTCCAGCGGTGCACGGCCAATATTTGTCATTTAAAAAAATTTTTGTAAAGAAAATATTTGTCGGATAAAAAAGAAATCCGTAGGCTGACGCCGATCAGCAAGACAGGACATCAGCACCATGAGCGGGCTCAGAGAGCGGCAAAAGGAACAGCGCAGGGAAGTCATCGCGCAGGCAGCGCTGGAGTTGTTCAAGACCAACGGTTTTGCGGCCACCACGCTGGACCAGATCGCGGTCCAGGCCGGGGTTTCCGCGCCGACGGTGGTCAATTATTTCGGTGGCAAACAGGAGATTCTGCTGGCCTTGCTCAAACAGCCGGACGAGCAGGCGATGCGCGAGGCGCGGGCCAATCTGGATGACGACAGCGATCCGCTGGAGGCGTTGTGCGAGTTCGAAGGCTTGATGACCGACTATCAACTGCAAGCGATGCCGGCCTCGTTGTGGCGTGAACTGGCGCCGTTTCTGCTTACGGGTGAACTGGCGCTGGCGTTGAGTCCGTGGAATGCGGCGGTGATCGAAGAGACCAAGACGCTGCTCGGGCATTTTCAAGCGCAGGGCAAGGTGCGGGCGACGGTAGATCTGGACGTGGCGGCGACGTTGTTCAACCAGTACGCGAATATGGCGTTTATTCGGCTGGCGACGGAAGCGGCACCGGATCGGCAAGCGCATGCCCGGCATATGCGCAGTGTGTTGGGTTTGATCTGCCACGGTATTTTGAGCAACGGCGCGGAATCTAAAGCCAAGTGACAAGGAATAGAGCGCATGCCAAGGATCAAACCGATTTCAGTCAGGCATTGCCAGGTTTGTCTCGTGATGAGCGGCGATGGCTGATGCAACATCTGGCTCGGTTGCATCCCGAGCATGAGTGGATTCAGCGATTGCAACCGACTGAAGAATGCCTGGAGTCCAAAACATGATCTGTGGCGAGGGAGCTTGCTCCCGCCGGGTGCGCAGCAGCCATCTCTGAGAAGCGGGACTGCTCCGCGCTCCAGCGAGAGCAAGCTCCCTCGCCACAACAGACTTGTTCATCAGTAGATATGGCTAACGACGGGTCGCCAGGTAGGACTGTCCAAGATCACTGGCCCAACCGTCCAGCACCGCTTTGACGTCATCGGCGGTCAGCACCTGTTGGTCGTTTTCCAGCGGCAGCCCGATGCCCTTGCGCACGACTTCGGCGACCACTTCGCCGGTTGAGCCGTCTTCGAACGAGACTTCGGTGGTGATTTCACTGTCCTGGTCGCGGATGCCGGTGGCGGTGCTCACGCCGGCGGCAACCAGGGTCACCGGTAGCCATTCATAAAAGCGCAGGCCCTGAGTGCTGGCGGCGACGCGGGTGATCGCCGGTCTGACGGTCAGGGTATTCGGGCCGGGTTGCGACACCAGGTGCATGACCTTGCCCAGTTCCAGCCTGAGCGCGGCGTCGTAGTAGTCGGTGACGCCGGACAGCGTGCTCAGCGGGATCCGCTCGGTCGGCGCGGCGCTGGGGTAGAACTGGCTGGGCGCCAGATAGGCCTGGGTATAACGCCCCCGGGCCAGCGCCGGGCTGACCCAACCCAGCACCGTCTGCCCAGATGGCGACTGGCGCTCGCTGAGCACGCTGTAATCGTGCAGGAATCCGGTGTACTTCTGCGGTTCGACGGTTTTGTTGCTGCAGGCCGAAAGGCTGAGGGACGCCGTACACAGCACCGACATCAAGCAATGGCTTCTGATCATGCGAATCCTTGTTTTGGGCTGTTGCCCCGCGTCGTTCAAGCGCGGGCAGTGATTGGGGAGGAGAGCGGCGGGGTGTTATCCGAGCATTCGATGTGCAGCTGGCCGTGGCTCATGATCCATTGGATCAGGTCGGCGGTCGGAATCGAATGCACGTACTCGACCCATTGCGAATCGCCGGGGCCGTACTGCTCGAAATAGCGGCGCAGGACGATACGGCTTTGATCATCTGACAGGCCCAGGCAGAACTCCTGGAACAACAGCGGCGTATCCTGCTCGGGCGCGCTGGTGCGCTGGCTGAGAATCAACGGATAGCGGGCGTCGTGGCCCTCGGCGGTATAACGGTTGTGCAATGCGCTCATTGAAAGCCCCCCGGTTGTCGATGGCGTGCAGGGTGCCTGAGGGTTTTTGCCGCAGAATGTCCGCTTGATGTCCGGGACGACGGAATGTTGCTCGATTGAAATATATGACCCGCCCGCCAGAATAGTTTTAGATGCGTTCTTTTTTGGCCTGAGGATCCTGTGCCCGTGAGCAGACTGCTGATCGTCGACGATGACGTGGAAATTCTCGCCCTGCTGAAGAAGTTCTTCGTCCAGCACGCCTACGAGGTCGATGTCGCTGCCGACGGCGCAGCGATGTGGGCGGCAATTGCGCAGCAGCGCCCGGACACGATCATTCTCGACCTGATGCTGCCCGGCGAGGGTGGCCTGAGCCTGTGCCAGAAAGTGCGCGCGCAGATGGGCATTCCGATCATCATGCTGACCGCCATGGGCGAATTGAGCGACCGGATTGTCGGCCTCGAACTGGGCGCCGACGACTATGTCACCAAACCGTTCGCCCCACGTGAACTGCTGGCCCGCCTGCGCGCCGTGCAGCGTCGCGCCGGTGAGCAGGTCAGCCCTGCGAGTGAACCTTCGCGGCCGGTGATCGCCTTTGCCGGTTGGCATCTGGACATCACCTGTCGCGAGTTGCGCTCCCCGGAAAACGTGATGATTCCGCTGTCCGGCGGCGAGTTCGATCTGCTGGTGGTGTTTCTCGAACACCCGCAGCGCATTCTTACCCGCGAACAATTGATCGACCTGTCTCGTGGTCAGGGCCACGACGCCTTTGATCGCAGCATCGACGTGCAGGTCAGCCGCCTGCGGCGCAAGATCGAGCCGGACAGCAAACGCCCGGACCTGATCCGCACCGTGCGCAACGGCGGTTATATGTTCACCGCCAAGGTCACTCGTTCATGATCCATCGATTCCTGCGCCGTGATCCGCTGAGTCGGCGGATCGCGCTGACGATTGTCGCGGCCATGCTGGCTTCGCTGGCACTCAATTTCCTATTCGTGGAGGTTGCGGGGACCTGGGCGCGGCCACCGATTGAACGTACCGGTTTGCTGGAGCAGATTGCCGCGACCGTCAAAGTGATCGAGGCTGCACCAGCGCCTTTACGCCCGAAACTGGCGCACGCGGCAACCGGCCCGACGCAGGAGGTGACCTGGAGTGCGCAACGCGACGAACTTGGATTGCCAGCGGGTGGTACGCAGCTCATCGCCAACAAGACGTCGGGGTTGCATCAGTTGTTGGGCGATGAGCGAGACATTCGGGTGTTTAATCCCGCTGACTGGCCGAGCGGCAGTCCGCTGGCGTGCTATGCGGCGCTGATTCAACTGCCGGATGCCAGTTGGCTGTTGTTCTCTTCGCCCGAGCGCTCCTGGGGCCTGGACATCGGCACGCGCATCGCGATCATCATCGCTCTAGGCCTGATCGCCACCGTGCTGGTGGCCTGGCTGGCCACGCAGCAACTGGCCAAACCGCTGCAACGCTTTGCCAGCGCCGCCCGGCGTTTTGGCGGTGATCTGCGTGCGCCGCCGATCAAAGTCGAAGGCCCGGACGAAATCCGCCAGGCGATCATCGCCTTCAACACCATGCAGGCGCAGATTCAGCACTACATCAGCGAGCGCACGCACATGCTCGCGTCGATTTCTCACGACTTGCGCGCACCGCTGACCCGCATGCGCCTGCGCAGCGAGTTCATGGAGGACTTTGATCATCAGGGCAAACTGATCCGCGACATCGAAGAAATGCAGTCGATGATCAACGCGGCACTGGCGTTCTTTCGGGAAGACACTCAGCCGGAGCAAAGCACCGCGTTCGACCTCTCGGAATTGCTGCAGACGATCATCGACGACTACCGCGACCAGAACATTGCCATCGATTTCACCGGCCCGGCGCATCTGGTCTACGAGGGCCGGCCGCTGGGGATCAAACGGGTGATCGTCAATCTGCTGGAAAACGCCGAAAAGTACGCGCAGCAGCCGGCAATCGCCCTGAGCAGCGACGGTTACAGCGTGTGCATCGACGTCAGTGACAACGGGCCGGGGATTCCCGAAGCGTCGTTGCAGCGGGTGTTCGACCCGTTTTTCCGCCTGGAAACCTCGCGCAACCGGGATACCGGTGGTGTCGGGCTCGGGCTGTCGGCGGCGCGGGCGATTGTGCGCGAGCAGGGCGGTGAACTGACATTGAGCAATCGCAGCAGCGGTGGTTTGCTGGCGCGGGTTGAGTTGCCTTTGTAATACTTTGAAACATTTGCTCGTGACGGGCGGTCAACAGGACACATTCTCTGCAAGAAGCGTCCATGAAAACCCCACGGCCCTCCGCACGTCTTGAACCCCTGTCGCAACTGCGCAATCTGAAAATGGCCCGCTCCGCCCACGCCTATGTCCGTGGCAGTACGGTGCAGTTTTATGAGTGGCTGCACAGCCAACCCGGGCGCAGCCTGCCGAAAGGGCCGGCGGTGTGGATCTGTGGCGATTGTCATGCCGGCAATCTCGGGCCGACCGGCGATCTGAAGGGGCGCATCGACATCCACATCCGCGACCTCGACCAAACCGTTATCGGCAACCCCGCGCATGATCTGGTGCGTCTGGCGCTGTCCCTGGCCACCGCCGCCCGTGGCTCGGATCTACCGGGTGTGGCCACCGCACGGATGCTCGAAGAAATGATGCGCGGCTATGAGCAGGCGTTCGAAGACGATGTCGACAAGGAGCCGCCAAGACCTGCGCAAGTGAAGGCCGGAATGCGCAGCGCGGTGCAGCGTACCTGGAAGCATCTGGCGCAGGAACGCATTGAAAGCACCAAACCGACCATTCCACTGGGCAAGCATTTCTGGTCGCTGTCACGGGAAGAGCGCAGCGCGCTGAAATCGCTTTGCGCAACGCCTGACGTCCATACGCTGGTGACGTCCCTGAAGGGCCGCTCAAAGGACGACCGGGTGAAAATGCTCGACTCGGCCTATTGGGTCAAAGGCTGCAGCTCGCTGGGACTCAAGCGTTATGCGGTGCTACTCGGTGTGGGCGAGGGCGATGATCAGGAATATTGCCTGCTGGATATCAAGGAAGCGATTGCCGCCGCCGCACCTCGGGTGGCGCGAGCCGCGATGCCGCGCGACAACGGCAAACGTGTGGTTGAAGGCGCGCGTTTTCTCTCGCCGGGCCTGGGCAATCGGATGATCGCCACACGGGTGCTCGACCATGGCTTCTTCATCCGCGAACTGCTGCCTCAAGACATGAAACTGGAGCTGGATCAGTTGAGCCAGACCGACGCGATGCTCGCCGCCGGCTATCTGGCCCGCGTCGTGGGGCTGGCCCATGCCCGGCAGATGGACATGAGCACCCGGGCTTCATGGATGCGTGAACTGCAGGCGTGTCGCTCGAAGACGCTGGATGCACCGTCGTGGCTGTGGTCCAGTGTTGTGCAGTTGGTTGGCAGCCATGAGAAAGGTTATCTGGAGCATTGCCGGCGTTATGCGCTGGAGCATTGATCTGTGTGAGTGAAACAGTTGTCGGTTGCCGATATGAAATTTGTTCTGTAGATTTTCATGAAATTATAAGAAATAAATTTCATGAGGCGCCGAATGTTTCAGCAATCCCAGCAGCATGTCGCCAGTTATTACGCCCACAGTTGCGCCGATATTCTCAGCACACGACCGGCACTGGAAGGTGCGCACGACACCGAGGTGGTGATCATCGGGGCCGGTTTCAGTGGACTGCACACCGCGTTGCGTCTGGCCTTGGCCGGCAAGCGCGTCACCGTACTCGAAGCCAGTCGCGTGGCGTGGGCCGCGTCCGGGCGTAATGGCGGGCAAGCGATTCTGGGCTGGTCGTGCGACATGCCGCCACTGGAAGCGGCGCTCGGCCATGAGCGCGCCAGGCGTCTGTGGGATGGCATGCGTTGGGCTGCGCAGGAGCTGCGTGAATTGCCCGGGCGGCATGGTTTCGATTGCGACTATCGCCCGGGCCATTTGTGGACGTCGGTGATGCCGCGTCGGGTCAGCCTGCTGACTGAGTGGCAACACGAAGCCAGTCACAAGTGGGGCCACGACGGTCTGCAGTTCATTCCTCGTGAAGACTTGCCGCGGTGGGTCGCCAGCGAGCGTTATCAGGCGGGGCTCTTTGACGCCGAAGGCGCACACCTCAATCCGCTGAAACTCGCCCTCGGGCTGGCCGCCGCCATCGAGCGGGCCGGCGGGCGTATTCATGAGCAAAGCAAAGCGTTGAGTTATCAGCAGGAGGGCAGCGGTTTCCGGGTCAATACCGAGCGCGGTGCGGTGAAGGCCGACGTGCTGGTGTTGGCCTGCAACGCCTATCTCGATGAGCTCGACCCGCAACTCTCCAGCTGCATCCTGCCGGTCGGCACTTATCAAGTCGCCACCGCGCCGCTGACACCGGAGCAAGCCACCGCGCTGCTGCCGAGTAACGTCTGCGTGACCGACAACCAGTTTGTTCTCGATTACTTCCGTCGCACGCCGGACAACCGCTTGTTGTTCGGCGGTGGCTGCACCTATCTGGGCGGCATGCCCAAGGACATTGCGGCGGCGACTCGGCCGTTTCTCGAACGCGTGTTTCCGCAGCTTAAAGGTGTAGAGGTGGAATTCGCTTGGGGCGGGCATATCGATCTGACCATGAACCGTACGCCGGATGTCGGCGGCGAGGGCAATCGTTATTGGCTTCAGGGTTATTCGGGGCACGGCGTGTTGCCGACGCTGGCCGCCGCCCGTGCGGTGTCCGATGCGATTCTCGGGAAGGACGATGAGTTGGCGTTGTACCAGGGCCTGAGCAATGGCCGTTTCCCCGGCGGCAAGCACTTCGCAGCACCGCTGGAGGCTATCGGCAAGGCCTGGTATCGCCTGCGCGACAGCATTTGATGAGATTTTGATCATGAACAAGCAAGAAGAAATCGCCGCGCTGGCGATCCTGATCCACGACCTGCGCAAGCACAAGAAATACACCCTCAAAGAGCTGGCCGACAAGATCGGCCGTTCGGTGGGTTTTCTCTCGCAGGTCGAACGTGGGCTGTCGCGCCCGACCGTGGCCGACCTCACCGCGATCAGCGAAACCCTCGGCGTGCCGACCACCTATTTCTACAGCCTGCCCAAAGCCAAACAAGTGCCGTGGGTCACCCGTCCGGACGAACGCCGCACGCTGTATTACGCCAACGGCATCACCGACATTCTGGTGTCGCCGCAGATGCGTGCCTCGTTCTCCATGCTCGAAAGTCATCTGGAACCGGGCGCGAGCAGCGGCGACCGACACATGAGCGACAGCTCGGAGCAGGGCGGTTACGTGCTCGAAGGAGAACTGACCTTGTGGCTGGGCAACGACGATGAGCCGGTGACCTTAAAGGCCGGTGACAGCTTTCAATTCGACAGTCACACCCATTGCCGTTACGGCAATCTCACCGGGCAGCTCACCCGCGTGCTGTGGGTTTACACCTGATAACAACAAAGGATGAACACGATGGACGCTGTCTGCTCTGACCTGCTCGCCGAAGTGCGGGCGTTTCGCCAACGTTATCCCGAGGTGCGTTATGTCGACCTGATTTCCCTGGACATTCCGGGGCATTTTTACGGCAAGCGTTATCCGGTGGACATGCTCGAAAAAGTCGCGGCGGGCAGCGCACTGAAGCTGCCGCAGAACTGCGTGCTGCTCGGCGTGCAGGGCGGACTGTTCAAGATTGGCGAATACTGCTTCAACGATGGCGACCCGGACGCCGTGCGCCGCTTGGTGCCCGGCACACTCAAGCCCGTGACTTGGGAAGCACAACCGCTGGGGCAGATGCTGATTACCTCCGACGGCACCGCCAAACCGATCGAGTTCGAACCCCGCGAAGTGCTGGCGAAGGTACTGGATCGATTGGCGGGCAAAGGCATTCACCCGGTGGTGGCCTTCGAACTGGAGTTCTATCTGTTCGACAAAAAACTGCGCGACGGCCTGCCACAATTCCCTCGCGACGAGCTGACCGACGACGCCGATGATCAGCCGAACATGCACATCGAGCGTCTGTCGCGCTTCGCCCCAGTGCTCGACGAAATGGTGGAAGCAACGCGAGCTCAGGGCATCGACGCCACGGTGATCACCGCCGAACTGGGACCGGGGCAGTTCGAAATCAATTTCGGCCATCTGGACGACGGCTTGCGTGCTGCGGACTGGGCGGCGCTGTTCTGTCGCAGTACCCGTGGAGTCGCGCTCAAGCATGGCTATCGCGCCAGCTTCATGGCCAAACCCTACGTGGAACATCCAGGCAGCGGCATGCACGTGCATGTCAGCCTGTATGACGCGGCTGGCAACAACCTGCTGGCCGGCAATCACCAGCAAGCACTGCGCCACGCGGTGGCCGGCTGCCTGGATCTGCTGCCGCACAGCATGCCGATCTTCGCGCCGAACCAGAACGCCATGCGCCGCCTGAGCGGCACGGTGAACACCGCGACCAAGGCGAGCTGGGGTTACGAGGATCGTGACGCCTGCCTGCGCATTCCTGAATCGGACACGAAAAACCTGCGCATCGAATACCGTCTGGCCGGCGCCGACGCCAATCCGTATCTGGTGCTGGCGGCAATTCTGGTGGGCCTGGAACATGGTCTGGCATCAGGCAAGGAACCGATCCCGCCACTCAACGACGATCGCAACAGCGGCATCGATTTCCCGACGGAAATCCTCGACGCGGTGCGCGCCTTGCAGCATCAGCCACAACTGCGTGCGGGACTGGGCGCCGAGTTTGTCGACGTGTATTGCGAGAATAAACGTCAGGATCACCTGGCATTCATGCAGGAGATCAGTGCGCGGGAGTATCGCTGGTATTTGTGATCACTGGTTCAGCACACCACATGAATCGGGTGCAGGGGCCGCGATGACCGGATGGAGTTCAGTACCGGTGAATTCCATCGCTCATCAAAATTGAAGAGCGTGCCAAGAGGTATTTTGAACACGGGGCGTGAGGATGGCGGAAGAACGGCTTCGAATGACGTTTGGAGATAATCCAACGCCATCCCGTGTAATGTCTGCGCTGAGTTGGAAATAGTTGACGTTGGCTGGCAGCTATCGGCCAAAAGCAGGCGCTCGGGAGTGGCGTCTCGCGGCCAACAGTGGACACTCAATCAGTTGATGAGGAAATTACTTGGAAGTCCAAACCGTCTAGCACTCGATCTTGCCGCGTCCTTACCCATCGATCTCGCCGTTACGAATGGCCATCCTGATGGCTTGTGCTGTCGTTGTCACGCCCAGACGTCGGCGTGCTGAGCGCAGGTGATTTTCAACTGTACGCTCCGACAAACCGAGAGTCGCTGCAATATCCGCTTGCCGTCTTCCGGCAGCCGTCCATTCCATGACTTCGCGCTCTCGCGGGGAAAGGGTTCTTAACGCTTCGTCCAATGGCGCCTCAAGCAACCGCCGAGCCGCGAAAAAAGCGGCCGTCGCAACCAGGCTGAGTCCCAAGCGCACCCGCGCGCTCCCATCCACCGGCTCCCCCCCCAAGCTCATTGCGCCCTCAAGCCCCTGTGGGCCAAAAACTGGCACCTGCAACCCCTGAATTCCTGGTCCACCTGGAGAACGAATCATCCGGTAACGCTCTTCTCCCTTGACCTGCTTTTTCTGCCAGAAGAAGGATTGCCGAGCATTCAAAAGGTGACGAGTCACCGGACAATGTCGAACGTAAGTCTCGGCATCCACCGCTTGACCGTTATCGAACCAATCGCCTTCGACCCAGTAGATATGCTCAACCACTTCCTCACTTGCCGTCGATGCAGAAAACAGCACGAATCGATCATAACCGTAGGGTGTGGCGAAACCCCTGACGGATTTCTTGATTGATTCAAGCGTGCGCGCCGTCTCTATCTCCAGAGCAGCGCGCATCGCTGTTTCGGCCGGCCCGTCGCTCACTCCGATGCGACCTCTTTCAACAATGCTTCAGCTGCTAACTTGCCCAGATTGTTGCCTGCCAATGGGCTGTCGCCGGTCAGCAACTTGCGGTCTTGGAGCGTCGCACCTGAAATATCCTGATTGATGATCTCAACTCCCAAGGATTTCAACTGCTCACCAAATTTCCACGTCAGATGCCCAGGCATATACCCTATGTCGGGCGTCTTTGCGTCGAGACTGTCTGGAAATGCGCAGATCTTGTAGCCATTGAATATGTAGGAATTCCTTGACTCACCAATGCCCGCCGCGAGCATTGCTGCTGGGCCGTGACATAAGGAAATCACAAATTTGTCGTTGGTGATTGCCCAATGCAAAGCCGCTTTCACGTCGGCACTCTCCGGCAATCCAATCAGCGCGCCGTGCCCGCCAGGTATGAAAACGCCGATGTAATCCGAATCCTGCCCCAGCGCCTTCTCAACCACTTCGCACAGCTTCAAAGGTTTTTTGAACTGCTCACGGTATTTGGCGTAGAAATCCTTGACCTCGGTATCTTCGCTAGGCATGGCCCAGAACTCGAATTTCACTGGATTGCCTGACAGGGTCGCAACGTCGAACGCGAAACCGGCTTTGTCGAGGTGATACATGGGCAACAACGTCTCGACTGGGTGATTACCGGTGGAAAACATTGTTCCGTTGTCGGTCAGTAAGTAGCGCTCATCGGCGCCAATCAGCAAAATCTTCCAGCGGCCACCTCGGTAGGGATTAGCGTAATCCGCATCACTCAGATCAGATTTTGGCGAGGTAAATTGGCTAAGCGAGTATGGGGAGGGAAAAAAGGCATTGTCCTCCGCCTGATCCGGAGTGGGGCGCTTGTCGTCACTCTGCAAGGTAGTCATGGGTTTTCTCCTACGAATGGGCCGATTGCCGAGGTTCATGCTAGTAGCGTGACGTAGGCCCAACAATGAGGGTTTTCCCTTAAAGAAATGTTCCTCACACATGCAGCGCGCCGATCGTCTGCTTCCGGCCAAAAGCGGTCAGTGACAATATTCGCAAAGGCTACCGCTCAGCTTCCCGAAGACCGATCTCGACTATTCGTTAGGTACAGCACCATCGCTGCACGAGCCGCATCTTTGATTACCTTCAGCCTCAACCAAGATGATATTCGCGCCTTTATCAGCTAGGTGATACGCCAGCGAAGTGCCCACGATGCCGGCACTGATGACAACGACTCGTTTGCCCAGAGCATTTCTCATATCAACCTTTATTCTGTCGACCTGAAGGCGGTTCATTGTCTGCCACTGGTCGATTTCTGCTTGTCGTAACGGGCAGCAGTTGTCGTCCAGAAAGCAGATGTAGATTTGTCTGAAGTGGCGAAATAGCTGACAAAATCATCGTGTTAAAACGCCGCCTGAAATGGCAGCAAGATAAGCGCGTGAGTGTTGTTGGCACTGGAGGGTTCCGAAAATTCGTTCAGCTACTACGGCAAGCGTCATCAACGACTATAGTCATTGGTGAGCCAGAGCGAATCTGACCATTCCCCTGCCAACCTGGCCTAATCCAATTCCGCGATTACACGGCGGATCTTCTTGTGTTCCTTGATGCGGAACGTGAACGTTTCGCTGCCGAAATCACTCAGGCTCAGGCTGAGATCGAGGCAGCGTTGTCTTTTTTTGAACCCCTTGATGGTGGATGGAGTTATCCCGCCGGGCACGTCGCATCCCACTGAGCACGTCCCAACCACCCATCTATCAAGGTTCAAGCAATGAATATTTTAGAGTTCGATGATGCACAAAAAACCAATGGCGACCTGGTTCAGGGTCCGCTGCCGGCCGGTACTGTCGCGCCCGACTTCACTCTTCACGCAACCCCTGATCAACAGTTGTCGCTGCGTGAGCTAAAGGGAAATCCCGTGATATTGGCGTTTTATCCCGCTGACTGGACTTCGGTGTGTGGTGACCAACTGACCTTGTACAACCAGTTGTTACCCACCTTCAGAGAATACGGTGCGGTGCTATTGGGTATCTCGGTTGACAGCGCCTGGTGTCATCAGGCCTTTGCCAAAGATCGAAATTTCCACTTCAGCCTGCTGGCCGATTTCGAGCCCAAAGGGGCGGTGGCACGACAGTATGGAGCGTACGAGTCCCAGCTCGGAGTTTGTAAGAGGGCACTGTTCGTGATTGACAAGGAGGGGGTGGTCGCCTGGAGCTACATCTCACCAATGGCAATCAACCCTGGGGCGGACGGCATTCTGGATGCGCTGGATGCTCTGGCGAATTCACCACAAAGCACGCCAACCAAAAATTAACAGGTGATTACATGGCCACTCTCAAAGTCCCGGTAAGTGCCAACGACCATCGCCAGGGAAGTGCGCATGCCAAGGTCACCTTGGTCGAATTTGGCGACTATGAATGTCCCTATTGCGGTGAAGCTTATTGGATGGTCAAGAATCTGCAACAGCATTTTCGCGATGACTTGCTGTTTGTGTTCCGTAACTTCCCTCTGACCACCGCTCACCCCCATGCATTGGGTGCAGCGGTCACCGCTGAGTATGCCGGGAGTCGAGGATTCTTCTGGGAGGCCCACGACGAATTGTACGAAAATCAGGATCGATTGGGCCTGCCGCTGTATCGCGCCATTGTTCTAAAACACGGCCTTTCCAGCGAGGAACTCGACGTTGCCATGCGAGAGGACACTTACATCCCCAAAATACAATCCGACTTCAATGGCGGTGTACGCAGCGGCGTGAACGGTACTCCGGCGTTTTACTTTGACGGGCTTCGCTATGACGGGGTCCCAGAGTTCAACGAGATGAGTCAGATGATTGAGCTTCTGTTAGTGCGCGGACGAAATCGCTAGATTGCGACATCGGCCCGGCATCACCCACACCAGAGCCGAGGGCAAACCAGCGTTAGCTTCCTTCTACATTAAAGAGGTGTACACGGAGCCGGCAGCTAATGAAATCTTTGAAGTATTATGAAAAAAATCGACACGCCACATGGTTGGAGTTGTTTTTTGACCTGACTTTCGTTGTGACGATAGGCCAGGTTACGCACACTCTCGGACATGTTCATGACGGGCACTTTGAACATAAGCAATTATGGACATTCTTGCTGCTTTTTGTACCGTTGTGGTGGATCTGGTCCAGTCACACGATTTACTCCAACAGGTTTGATACAGACAGCAATCCTCACCGTTTGGCAACATTATTCATAATGCTCCTTCTCATTGTGCTATCGGCACGGATCGGGGAAGATCTGGAAGTAAACTACCCGCTTATTATTGCCTGCTATTTTGGCATACGTGCCATCATCAGCATCATGTACATTTCGTCCATAAGTAAATTCGATTCTCGCGGCGAGCTCTCCTCTAGGCTCGGCTTCGCCCTTTTAATTAGCGCAGTCATTAGTCTCTCATCGGTTATTTTTGACCCGCCCTTGCGTTACCTTGTTGCTTATATTGGGATTGTTCTTGATATTCTGTTTCCTGTATTTTTCTGGACTAAACTAAAGCCGTTGCCAGCACACACAGAACACTTGGTTGAGCGCATAGGCCTGCTCACCCTAATCTTATTGGGGGAGTCAATTATTAGCCTTTCCGGAGGGTTATCTAACATTCAATGGGGTTATTACAATGTGATGGCGGCCATCACCGGATTCATCATGATTTGCAGTATCTGGTGGATCTATTTTGATAGCTTTTACCTGCTGAGCAAAAATCACAGCAGTATGAGTGGGCACGCCTTGATCTACTCGCACCTTTTTCTTTTTATGGGGCTGGCACTCCTGGCAAATTTGATCAGGCATGCGATCCTGAATGACATTGCGATGCGCGATTTCCAGATCATGTCGATCATCGGCATGGCATTGTTTTTCCTGGGGAAGCAATATGGCTATTTCATAGCCGTGAGTCGAATAAGGAAATACATACTGCAAAACACCTTGATCGTGCTTTCTTTAGGTGGGTTAGTTATATTTCTACCGCGTGTCGAGTACATATTGGTCGGCCTGACAGTAACCATGATCTGTTATGTTCTCCTGAATTTCAGATATCGTTGAGTCTTTATTATCAGGCCACAGCTCGGGAAAAGTGATCAAGCGGCCGGTCTGCGGCTTGCACGTTGCCCACTACGTCATTCTCAGTGTCCGAGCGACATGCGACGCTACCCTTGGTCTCTTTGGGGTTGTAATCCTGGTGTCGTCGACCATAGTTAATTGCCGGATGCCCCTTTTAGCTATTGCGACCAGATAGCACCAGCCGCACCGTAACAACAGGAGCCACGTCATGGTCAAAGTAGCGTTGTTCGTTCGTCTGGAAGCAAAACCTGGGAAAGAGAATGAGGTGGAGCGCTTTCTCTTGAGCGGCCTTCCTTTAGTGGAGGAGGAGCCAGCCACTACAGTCTGGTTTGGAATCCGCTTGGGGCCGTCCACCTTTGGCATCTTTGACGCATTCCCGGATGAAGCGGGCCGGCAGGCTCATCTTTCGGGCAAGGTCGCGGCGGCGCTTATGGCAAACGCTGCCGAGCTGTTTGCCGAACCGCCATCAATCGAGAAGGTTGACGTCCTTGCGGCCAAGCTGCCCGGTTAAGCAAATCCAACAGGAAGTTCCATTCAGTTCGGGGAGGCTCACGATGGCTTCGTCAAGTGAGCATCCGTCGGCGTAGCAGTGACCGATATTCAATGCGCTGCCGGACGCGGCTGCACTCCGAACTGCGCAACGATGTGCGTACCCAATTCCTCAATAACCTCCGCCGCAGGGCGCTTGCCATATTTGAGATTGAGAATGACGTGGTCCACGCCGATTTCCTCAAGCGACTCCAGCAAAAACCGTAGATGGTAACGTCCAAGTTTGAACCCCAAATGGATACGTGTGGGTGGCGTGGACGGATTCTCATCGAGATCGATGTACAGCGACTGAGTAAAGGGCTTGTACACAGAGCCACATTGCCTGGTGACCTCAAGCCGCCAATCTTCCACGACCAGCCGCTGCATATTCGGTATGCGTGGATAGTTGATCCATCCGTTGCTCTCACGCGCGATCCAATCCAGTGACTGGCGACTGTTGCCGGTCACCAGCATTGGAATGAATTGGGTGGTGGGTTTCGGAATCAGGTCTGCGCCGTGCATTTCGCCAGTGCTCCAGTGGATGGGCTCAAAGCTGGTGCTGTGGGCTTGCCGAATCACTTCGTAGTGTTCTCGAAAGATTTCTCCACGCCTTTCGGGATCGACACCAAAAGCCGAAAACTCCACCGGCCGATCTCCCGAAGCCACCCCCAGAATCAAGCGACCTGTGCTCAACTGATCGACGCTGGCTGACGCCTTGGCCGTGTGCAGGGGATGGTGCAAAGGGATGGCAATGGAAGCGGTGCCAAGCGCAATCTCCGAGGTATGGGCAGCCATATAGCCCAGGTACACCCAGGGGTCGAAGACTTGGCCGACATCGCCGAAGCCAGGGTCGCGAAGCGGCACGTCGCGAAACCAGAGCGCGCAGAAGCCCAGCGCCTCGGCTTGTTTAGCCAGTGTGACCTGGTTGAGCATGCTCGGAGTGTCCCCGTCGAACGCCTCCATGGGAAAGAATAATCCAAGGCTCAAATGCCCCTGAGTGAAGGTTCGGCTAAACCCTAGATGCTGCTGGTAAGGAATCGTGCTCGGCCGATACATACGGATTGACCTCATGGCAGAACGTGAACAGCGCCCCCGTTTCCAGAGGTGCTGCGGCATCGGTCGCTTTTGAACGACAGGTGGGGGGACTGGGTCTGGCTTTTACCCGTTGCGCCGTACTGCTGGTCGTGTGGACCGGATTCAGGGGACAGTTGCTGGCTATAGGCGCGGGTCGGTCCGGGTGGGTGTTAAGTGGACGGTCAAAGGAAGTCAGATCTCTCGGCTCTATACCACCAGATGGACAAGGTGTTCGAGGAATCATTCTATAAGCGTAGGCGGTTTTGCAGCTCTCCGCCATATTCTTACAATCGAGCCGCTGTCGGGCGAAAGTTGCATATGAAGACATTTATCGGTCGTTTCCTGCCATTCCACAACGGCCGCTATTAGGCAACAGCGGTCGCTTGCCGATGCCCGCTTCTGGCCGATTGCTGCCTGTCGTGAAGGGCTGCACCGGCCCGAAGCTGACGGACGGCTTGGCTCGGTTTCAGAACGGGCAAGCCGGTTTCTCACCCAACCGCTCTACCAACCTTACGAGATAACCGTCGGGATCCTGGACGATGAATTCACGCTGGCCTATTTCTACATTGTCAGCCCGATACCAAGTGTCTTTGCATTCTCGATAGAGTGGACATCCAGACTCATCAAGTTTCTGGATGATGGGTGCGACAGCCTCAACGTCAATCTGTAAGTTGATGCCTCTTCCAAACGGCTTGGCCAACGGCGCAGTGAGCCATTGACCCGCGTCGGAATCAATCTGCTCAAGCATTACTTGAGCACCATTCAAATCAAGATATGCAAATCCATCTTCCGGGCGTTGATAAGCGACTTTGAACCCCAGACGAAAACCCAGAATGCCAGGCTGCTATCCAGGTTGGTGACCATTAACTCCGGAACAGTTTGTTACGTTCGAACATGAGATGACTTCCGTTTCAAATGGCTCGTTTTGCGGACGGGCAGGTTCTGCACTGATGGCTTCGATACCACGACGGGATCGTGGCGATGATGCACGCTCGGTTGGGAATTATCGAGTCGCGTTGACCGGACGCTGCCCGACGCGAACGGCGGATAAAGATGAATGTCTGTCTCTTTCGTTTAGCCCAACCTCACACCAGCGCATCATCCTGATGTGACAGCGGCTGCACCGCCAGGTGTGGCGTTTCGCCGAAGAACTCGATCAGCAGTTCAGTGAGCACACGAATTTTGCGTGCAGGGTGCGGACCCGGCGGGCGGATGATGTAGGCACCGGCCGGAGGGGGAGGATGGTTTGTCATGATCGGCACCAGTGCGCCGGATGCCACGTGTTCATGGGTGAGGCAGTCGGGCAGGTAGGCGACACCCAGGCCTGCGGTCGCGGCGGCGACCAGCGCGATGCCACTGTCGGCCTTGAAGCGGCCTTGCGGACGAACCGTGATGACTTTGTCGCCATCCATGAATTGCCAGGCTTCGGTGCCCTGCATGAGCGCCTGATGGGCAATCAGTTCATCCGGCGTCTGGGGTTCTCCATGCGCGTTGATGTAGGCGGGGCTCGCGACGAGCTTGCCGTAGACCGGACCAATCCGTCTGGCGATCAGATTGGAGTCCTGCATATAGCCCACCCGGATGGCGCAATCGTACCCCTCGGCAATCAGGTCAACGAAGCGATCGCTGTAACAGGTCTGGATGTGCAGCTGCGGATGCCTACGCGCCATTTCCGCCAGCATCGGGGCGAAGTGACTCGGGCCGAATGACAGCGGCACGGCCACACGCAAGCGGCCGCGGAGCGCGCCGGCGGGCAGGATCGTTTCCTTGGCGATGTCGATCTCGGTGCAAACCCTGGCGGCGTAGTCCCGGAACGTCGCACCGGCCTCGGTAAGCGCCGCCCCGCGCGTGGAGCGTGCCAGCAGTTGCACACCCAATTCGGTTTCAAGCCGAGCCAGGCGGCGGCTGACGATCGATTTCGACACGCCAAGCCGCAGGGCTGCCTGCGAAATGCCCCCGGCATCAGCCACTTCCACGAAGGTCTGCAGTTCTTCGATATCCACGCTTGCGTTCCTCTTTTCGCGACACAGCACGTCGCGTAATGCTACTACTGCGTCAAACATGGGAACAGCACAATGGATTTTCCGGGCATGGCGTCATTCGCACGTGTCTCGGAACCCATCACCCGCACAGGCTCCGGCCTGATTCACAAACGTGCGTCACCCATGAAAAGGATTTACCAATGGCAAGCGAGACTCTCCGCAACCCCCATACCGATCAGCTACTGACCCCGGAAAACTCGGCGTTGATCATCATCGATTATCAACCTGTTCAGGTTTCTTCGATCCGCTCGATGCCGCGTGATGAACTCGTCTTCAACATAACCAGCGTCGCGAAGGCGGCGGTCAACTACAACCTTCCGATCATCCACTCGACAGTCAATGTCGCGACCGGCCGCAACAAGCCGCCGATTCAGGAGCTGCAAAAGGTGCTCGGCCATCTGCCGACCTATGACCGCACATCGATAAACAGTTGGGAGGACACGCAATTCAAGCAGGCAGTCAAGGCGCTCGGGCGCAAGAAGCTGATCATGACTGCACTCTGGACCGAAGCGTGCCTGACATTCCCGGTGCTCGACGCGATCCAGGAAGGTTATGACGTTTATGTGCCTGTCGATGCGGTCGGCGGCACATCGCTCGCCGCGCACGAGGCGGCGTTGCGCAGAATGGAACAGGCGGGCGCGAAGCTCATCAGTCGGGTGCAAATGTACTGCGAACTACAGCGCGACTGGGCGCGGGAAGTGACCGTGCCGGGCTTTCTGGGCGTATTCGAGAACTTCGACGGGTTCAACGCTGAAAAAGCGCTGGAAGAGGCGAACAAGCAGGCTTGATTAGCGGGCAGTGGATGAAGGTGTCGCTCGCGAAAGCGGGCGCCACCTTTATTTTTTTCCTGCTGCAAACGACTGCTTTTGTGCAGGCCCTGCCGCCGATTCAGTACCCTGAATGCGTCATGACCCTGTCAGATACCAACATGTGGATGCTGGACAGTCGTGTCGCTTACTCATGAATCAGGAAGAAGCTTCACCAAAACCAATACGGCAAAAACTTCGGCGTGGGTTCGATCATGAGTTCCAGGTGGTAGGTGATCGGGTTGAAGAAAAACATATCCAGTATCAGAAATGCCGCTACGCCAATCGACAGCGTCATGAACTCCCGATAGGGATGCTCGGCGAAGTACTGGTGTTTGCCATGGTAGAAGCTCAGCAGCGCAGACAATCCCAAGGCTACGCCCAGGTAGTTGGGCTGTAACGGAACATCGGCGAAGTTGTTGTAGACCAGCACCGCCACCAGCATCACCACCCCCAGCATGGGCAACTTCAGGCAGAAGTTCAGCAGGCCGTCTTTGGCGCGGATCAAGGCGGCTTCCTTGCTGACGAAAAGGTAGGCGGCCAGCAGCGAAATGGCCGGGGTGATTGCCAGGATGTAGCGCGCTTTCTTCGAGCTGGGAACAGTGAACAGCACCAGCAGCACCAACAGCCACCCGGTCAGATACAGCAGCAGGTCGATGTCTTTATCGCGGGTCGAGCGGAAGAACAGTTTGTACTTCTTGAGAATTACATTAATGGCGTAAAACACCGTGATGCCGTAGGTCAACAAGCCTGCGGAGAAGTAGAAGTAATAGCGTGGCGCGTGGTCGGAACCGAAGCGTCCGATGCCCTGCATGTTCAGCACTTCCTCAAGGAACGCTTGCCCCCCTTGCAAGTAGGCGGCCCATGCCAGCAGCGCAACACCAACAGTCAGAATTACGCCCGAGAGCAATGAAAACAGCAGCAACATGCGCCACTGCCGGCTCAGCAAGTAATAAGCGCCAATGACACTCGCCGGCCCGATCAAGCCAATAGGCCCCCGAAAGGCGAAACCCAGTGCCAACCCGAGGTACAGCAATGCAAGGCGACGCGGGTCCTTTTTTATATCGGCCGCATAGGCAAAGTAGAAGCACATCACCGTTATCAACGCCGGATAGACATCCAGTGCCAGCGAGTTGACGCCGTCAAGAAAAGCCCAGGTGAGCAGGCTGAAAAGAACGCCATACGCGCCCCATTTTTTGCTGTGCAGCGCGCCCAGCCGATAAATGAATACCAGCATCAGCGACGCGGCCACGCAGGACGGAATACCCATGGAAAGAATGGAAATCCGGCCGAATGGCAGGGAAACCAGATAGACCAACAAGGTATTAAGGACCGTGTAGTCGGGATAAGGCTTGAGGTCGTCGGCAATCGGGAACAGTGTGATGCCGTGCAGCAACATGTACTCGGCAAAGTCGACAAAACGTGTTGTGTAGTTCAGGACAGCGGGTTTGTACTGCAATGCCATGAACACGGCCAGTGTCATGAAAAAAATGCTCAGGCATGGATTTCTCGTAATCAACCCCGTCAACATTCCAGCCCGCGAAGTGCGCCCTACAACAAGCGGGGCATCATATCGATCCATCGTTAACCCTTTGGTGACGTTGTTCTTTTGACCGCAGTCCTGACAGTCCGGTGATGCCTGCATTGAACTTGTGTGTAGCGCGAGATTGACGTTGAGCCTGATCCGCGGTGAGGAATATTCAAGCATGACGGCCCTAAACACACCCTGAACAAAACCAATTGAAGTCAACAGGAAAACGTATTAACAACGCGTGTCGAAACGGGCTTTGTGCATTTCAATGATTGAATGGCAGTGATACAAGGCCGGCTAAATGACGCGCCCTTTCTTCGGCGACGGATGCTCGGCCGGTTCAGCCCTGGCGCTTTTCAACAACTGCGCAAACGCGCTCTTGTCGATCGGTCGACTCATGAAATAACCCTGCACCTCGTTGCATTGATCCTTGCCGAGAATCTCCAGTTGCTCTTCGGTTTCCACGCCTTCGGCGGTGACGGTCAGGCCCATGGCTTTGCCCAGGCCGATGATCGCCTGAACCACGGCGCGATCGTTGGCGCCGTTGCTGATCGAGGCGATGAAGCGCTTGTCGATCTTGATCCCGTCAAACGGGTAGGCGCGCAGGTAGCCGAGGGACGAATAGCCGGTGCCGAAGTCGTCCATGTTCAGCCGCACCCCGAGTTGCTTCAGCGCATTCATCGTGGCCAGCGCGCCGTCGGTGTCGACGAGCATCACGTTTTCGGTGATTTCCAGTTCCAGGCGACTGGCCGGGAAACGGGTCTGGATCAGCGCTTCGCGCACGTCTTCGACGACATCGCTGAGGGCAAACTGCGCCGGCGACAGATTGACCGAGAGCAGAATGTCTGACGGCCAGCTCAGTGCGGTTTCACAGGCTTCGCGCAGTACCCAGCGCCCCAGCGCCACGATCAGGTCGGTCTGTTCCGCCAGGCCGATGAACACGTCCGGCCCCAGCAGGCCCTTGGTCGGATGCTGCCAGCGCACCAATGCCTCGACCGAGACGATGTGCTTGCCGTCGACGGTGTAGCGCGGTTGGTAATGCAGGATGAATTCGTCGTTTTTCAGCGCGCCACGCAGATCGCTTTCCATTTGCCGGCGGGTCTGGATCTGGTCGTTCATGTGCGCTTCGAAATAGCACCAGGTGTTTTTGCCTTCGGACTTGGCCTGATACAGCGCGATGTCGGCGCAACGGATCAACTCGCTGGGTACGAAGCCCTGACGGCGGCTCAGGGCGATGCCGATGCTGGCGCCGACGTGCAGCGGGTGATGCTCGAAGACCATCGGTTGATGCAGGCTCTCGACCAGCCGGTTACAAAAGCGGTCGACCTCCTGCCGAGTGTCCATGCCATTGAGCACCACGACGAATTCGTCACCGCCCAGGCGCGCGACGATGTCGTGCTCACGGGTGCATTCGCGCAGGCGACTGGCGACTTCCTGCAGCACCGCATCACCGGCCGGATGGCCGAGGGAATCGTTGATCGGCTTGAAGTTGTCCAGATCGATCACCAGTAGCGACAGTGGCGGGGCATGCTCCTTGAGCAGCAGCGCGTCATCCAGATAACGCGACAACTGGTTGCGATTGGGCAGGCCGGTGAGGGCATCGTGCATGGACAGGTGCTGGATCTGCGCATGGGCAGCGACTTCGTCGGTGATGTCACTGGCGGTGCCGCGATAGCCGACCACGCTTTGTTTCTCGATGATCGGCCGCGCTGATAGCCGACAGTGGCGTTGCTGCCCGGCGTGATCGCGATAGGTGCAGCGCAGGTCGCTGGCATTGCTGTCTTCGGTGAGTTTTTTCAGCCACAGCTCCAGCGGCGTAGTATCGCAGGACACCAGTTGCCCGATGCCTTGCCCCAGCCACTCGGTTTGCGGGTAACCGGTCACCTCGCTGAAGCGCGCCGAGAGATAGGTCAGGCGCAGCTGATTGTCGACTTCCCAGATCCAGTCCGATGCGGCTTCGGCCACCGCGCGAAAGCGTTCTTCACTGGCTTCCAGCGCGTGGTTGGCCGCCTCCAGCGCCTGATTCGAGCTCTTCAACGTGCTGAAACTCTGATCGACGTAGGTCGACGATCGCACGGCGTGACGCAGGAAATAGGCGGTCAACAGCATCAGCACGGCCAGCACGCCGCCAAGCGTTGGCAGCAATGACCACAACAATTGCTGCCCGGGGCGCTTCAGATCTGCCGTCAAGCTGAAACCGGTACTGTCCAGCGGCACGCGTGGTTGCTCCCCGCTGAGCTGTTCATCCGGAATCAGCGTCAAGTTGTTCAGGCCATAGGCCACGCCAAGCGCTTGCAGTTTGGCCGGTGTCAGCTTGTCGACGAATACCAGCACCGAGGTCTGTTGCGGATCGCCCACCGGACGCTCATCGTTGGGCAGAATGGCCGCCGCCGTGACCAGCGCCGGCCAGCCGTCGAACAGCGAGTAGGTGCTGACAGGCACAGTCAGCTCGGACTGGTTTTGCACCTGATCAATCAACGACGCGGCAGGCACCGCGAGCCAGTGCGCGATGTCCGCGTCTTCCTGCTGTCCCTGCACCACGGCGTATTTGGTGCGCTGCCGGTCCAGCACGAACACGCCGTCATAACCGTCAGTGGTGAACAGGGTCTTGCCGATGTTCTGTTGGGTGTACGCCCAGTCGGTATCGACTTGGGTGTGCAGGTGCTCATAGGCGGTGGTCCAGTCGGCGTAACTGGTGATGTAGCTTTTTGAGGTGCTGATGCGGTTTTCCAGGGCGCGGGCCGTGTAGAAACGGTTTTGCTCGACATCCTCGCGATCCAGGCGAGCGGCAATGCCGAGCAGGGTGCCGATAGCGGCAATCACCCCGACGATAAACAGCGTACCGACCGCAAACGCCAGGCGGCGGGTGATTGCGCTTTGCTGAGGCGGAACCGGCGCAGCGGGAGCGAAGACATCCATATGTTCGTCCTTGATTCTCTGTCTGAATCATCTGGAACAGCGGCCCGCGTGCAATGTTCAATGTGTTTGTCGGGCTTGCACCGAGGCGGATTTCTCAAGCGTAGTGAATACGCGGGGATTTTGCCTTGAGACGGGCATGCGATGGCCGGGAACGGTGCTCAGTGCGAAGAAACATACGGGGAGGGCGTGGCGGACTGGGGCAGGGCATACGTGGCCTTCATCCACGCGATCTCGGCCAGCGGCGTGCGCCCGAAGAAACGCTTGAACTCGCGGCTGAACTGCGAGGCGCTTTCATAACCGACGTTGAACGCCGCCGTCGCGGCCGGTATGGCGCCACGCAGCATCAGCAAACGCGCCTGATGCAGGCGCGTGGCCTTGAGGTATTGCATCGGCGATGAATCGGTGACGTTGCGAAAATGCACATGGAAGCTCGGTACGCTCATCCCGGCTTCCTCGGCGAGGGACTCGACGTCCAGACGCTGCTCATAGCTGCTGTGAATCCGCCGGATCGCCCGGCTGACCTTGCCGAAATGCCCTTGCTGCTGGAGCGCCGCACGCATCGAACCGCCCTGGGCACCGGTCAGAATCCGGTAGTAGATCTCCCGGACCAGCGCCGGCCCGAGGATCTGCGCATCGCCCGGATCGCTCATCGCTTCGAGCAAACGCAGGGTCGAGGCGCGCAATGGATCATCCATCGGCGAGGCGTACATGCCCTTTGGCGAAGCGTCGCTGGGGCCGAACACCTCGTCGACCTGCAGCATCAACTCGCTGGCCAATTGCAGGTCGAGGCGCATATACACCGCCAGCATCGGCTCAGCCGCACTGGCCTCGGTTTCCATGGTGAACGGCACCGGCACCGACACCACCAGATAATGCTGTGCGTCATAGACGTAGACGTCATCGCCCAGAAAGCCGCGCTTGCGCCCCTGACAGATAATCACGATGCCCGGCTCATACAGCACCGGGGTGTTGCTCAGCGGCCGATTCGAGCGCAGAAAACGCACGTCCTCCAGCGCACTGAGGTTGTAACCCTCCAGCGGCGCGAGCTGTTCAAGCAACTGCACCATGCGCGCGGTATACGGATCGGATGGACTCATGGGCATTGATCTCTGTGCCGGGACTCAGCCATCGGTGGAGCGGGTCAGGGTTTCCCATTGCTCGATGTCGCTGAGACTGCGTTGCAGTTTATCGCGCACCAGATTCAGCGCATCGCTGCCCAATAGCAAGTGTGCGGGCGGTGCGGCGCTGGCGATCAGTTGCAGCATGGCCTGTGCAGCCTTGCGCGGATCGCCCAACTGCTTGCCGCTTTTCTCTTCGCGGGCCTTGCGCACGGGGTCGAAGCTGGCGTCATAGTCGGCAATGCTGCGCGCCGTGCGCTGCATCGAACGCCCGGCCCAATCGGTGCGAAACGAACCGGGGGCTACCGCCGTGACAAAAATGTTGAACGGCTGCAATTCCTTGCTCAGCGTACCGGAGAGCCCTTCGAGGGCAAACTTGCTCGAACAGTAATAGGCAATCCCGGGCATGGTGATAGTGCCGCCCATCGAGGTGATATTCAGAATGTGCCCGGCGCGCCGTTGCCGGAAGTACGGCACGAACGCCTTGATGATCGCCGCCGCGCCGAACACGTTAACGTCGAACTGACGCCGCATCTGCGCCAGCGGTGACTCCTCGAAAATGCCCTCATGTCCGTAACCGGCGTTGTTCACCAGCACATCGACCGGACCCAGTGTGGCTTCGACGTCGGCGATCACCTCGTCGATGCGTTCGAAATCGGTGACGTCGAGCAACACCCCGTGTGCCCGATCCGCTGACAAGGCCTCGAACGACTTCAGATCGGCCTCTTTGCGCACGGTACCGATCACCCGGTGACCGGCGTTGATCGCTTCTTGCGCGAGCGCGCTGCCAAAGCCGCTGCTGACACCGGTGATGAATAAGGTTTTGCTGCTGTGCATGGCAATCTCCGACAGATAGGTGAAACCACATGGTAGGCAGCGCGGCGTGGCAAGGGTATGCCGGTTTGTCTGGGAGGATTGCCTATTTCTATAGGCAGGCCCGCAAAGGAAGTTGTCCTTCAGCCCACAAAAAAGCGTCGCTCCTGGAGCGGCGCTGCCATTCAGTTGAGTGTTACTCAGCTACCAATCTGCACCTTTGCGGTGCTCGCCCTGGGCGATCGGGTAGCACCGCTCGAGTCTTGCACGGCAGGGTCTTATCGCCGTTTTGCCGCTTAAATCATGCAAATCAAAAGCTTGGGCTGCACATGTGAAATCTGGCATGCATCGTGCTTTTTTTGTATCCGTGGATAATTGGATACAAAAAGACAAAAGGTGCTGCCATGCAATTCGCTCCCGCCTACGACCAGCGTCAACCGATGACCGCCGAGGAAGAGGCCTACAACTTTCTGTTGGAAGGCATCTGCGGTGGTCGTTATCGCAAGGGCGACCGGTTGATCGCCGAAGACATCGCCAGTGAAATCGGCATGAGCCGCATGCCGGTGCGCGAAGCTTTTCGCCGCCTCGATGCGCAGGGCCTGGTGACGCTGCGGCCTAACCGCGGCGCGGTAGTCAGCGGTCTGGATGTCGAGCAAATGCATGAAGTGTTCGAGATGCGCAGCGCCCTGGAAGGGCTGGCGATTCGCATCGCCGTACCCAAGATCAGCGAGCGTCAGTTGACCGCGCTGGAGCGGCTGCTCGATGAAATGGACGACTACCGCGAGGAGAGTGCGGCATGGGTCAGCCGACATCGCAAGTTCCATGAATACCTGTGCAGCCTCAGCGATCGCCCACGGCTGCTCAAGCAGATCGGCGCCCTCTACTCATTGATCGAAGCCCCCATGCGCCTTTGGCTGCAGCACATCGAAAAGCCCCTGAGTGCGCGCCAGGAACACCAGATGATCCTCGATGCGATTCGCGCCGGCGACGCCAGCAGGGCCGAAGCCGTGGTGCGCGAGCACATCGAAGGCACCGTCCCCGAACTGATCAAATTTTTGCAATCGGAAAAATAACCACAGAGCGGAACACGAGTCCGCCGATGTTTTGACTTTGAGTACTGCCCCGTTACTAACCGAACTGGAGTGTCTGGTCATGCATACGTCTCGCCTGTTACTGGCTGCAATATCCCTCGGGCTCTGTACTCAGTGGGCGCTTGCCGCACCCACGGTGCCGGAGCGTCTGGTCAAGGTCGACAAACTCACCTATTGCTCGGGCATGGATTCACCGCCGCTGGTGTCTTTTGATGAAGCGCAAAAGCCCAAAGGGCTGACCGTCGACCTCGGCCTGGAAATCGCCAAACGCCTAGGCGACAAGAAGGTCGATTGGCGGGTGATTCCATTCTCCGGATTGCTCCCGGCCTTGCTCGCCAAACAGTGCGACATGATCGTCGACCAGTTGTTCGACAAGCCCGAGCGCCGTGAGGTGATCGACATCGTCAACTACATGTATTCCAGCCAGGCGGTGGTGGTGCCCAAGGGCAATCCGAAGGCGCTGAAAACCCTGGCGGATCTGAGCGGGCACAAGATCGCGGTGCTTAATGGCTCGACCATCAAGACCTTGCTCGATGCGGAAAATGAAAGCCTGAGCAAGGCCGGCAAGCCGCCGATGAAACTGGTGATCTACAACACCGATACCGATGCGTTCCAGGCCCTGCGCATCAATCAGGTCGACGCTTACGGCACCACGGTGGAAACCGCCGGTTATTACGCGGCGATGGCGCCGGATCTGTTCGAAGAAGGCGTGCCGGCCTTCAGCCGGATACTCACCGGGCTGGGCATTCGCAAGGACGATCCACAACTGAGCGCCGCCGTGCAGCAAATCATCACCGACATGCGCAGCGATGGCAGCTACAACCGGCTCTTGAACAAGTGGCACGTCTCCAGCGACACACTCGATTGAGGTAAGCGTTGATGAACTTCAATTGGGATGTGTTCTGGCAATACCTGCTGCAACCCAGCGGCGTGTACCTCACCGGCCTGTGGCTGACGTGCCTGATCAGCGTGCTGGCGATGTTGCTGGGCTGTGTGCTGGGGCTGGCCGCCGCATTGTTGCGCTTGTCGAAGAACCCTTTACTGCATCTGCCGGTGCGTTTTTATGTGTGGCTGATGCGCGGCACACCGCTGTTGGTGCAGATCGTTTTTCTGTACACCGCGTTGGCGGCGGGCGGGATTTTTCGCTTCGAAGACATCGAGCTGTTCGGACTGGTGGTGCCCGGCAACATTCAGGCGGCGATCATTGCTCTGGGCCTCAACGAAGGCGCGTACATGGCCGAGATCATTCGCGCCGGGATCGGCGCCGTGGACAAGGGCCAGTACGAGGCCGGCCGTTCACTGGGCATGACCTTCGCCAAACTGATGCGTCGCATCGTGCTGCCGCAAGCGTTCCGGGTGATCGTGCCGCCGCTGGGCAACGAGTTCAACGTGATGCTGAAAAACACCACGCTGGTCAGCGTGATCGGCGTGCAGGAGTTGTTGCTCAGCACGCAGATGGTCACCTCGGCGACCTTTCGGGTGTTCGAGTTGTACTTGGTGGTGGCGATCTATTTCCTGTTGCTCACCACGCTGTGGGGCTTCTTTCAGCGCTGGCTGGAAAACCGTTTCGGCCAGTCCGACCGACCTTCTGCACCACCGCCGGCGTCCAGTCGGATGTTCGGTCGCAGCACTTTGAAACTGCTGAGGGGACGTTGATCATGGTGCAGCAAAGTGACGAGCTGATCATCGAGGCGCTGAACATTCACAAGTCCTTCGGCGATCTGCAGATTCTCAAGGGCATTTCCCTGCAAGTGCGACGCGGCGAAGTGGTGGTGCTGATTGGCGCCTCGGGTTCGGGCAAAACCACGTTTATCCGCTGCATCAATCTGCTCGAAGACATTCAGGGCGGAGAGATCCGGGTCAACGGCCGGCCCATGGGTTATCGCACCCGGGCGGACGGCAGTCTGGTGCGCGACTCGGAACGCAACATCGCTCGCCAACGCCGGGACATTGGCATGGTGTTCCAGCGCTTCAACCTGTTCCCGCACATGACTGCGCTGGAAAACATCATCGAAGCACCGATTCAGGTGTTGGGTGTGCCACGCCAGGCTGCGCTGGAGCAGGCGCGAGCCTTGCTCAAGCGAGTCGGGCTGGCGGACAAGGCCGCTCATTACCCGTCGATGCTTTCCGGCGGCCAGCAGCAACGGGTGGCGATCGCCCGAGCACTGGCGATGAAACCCCAGGCGATGCTGTTCGACGAACCCACCAGCGCCCTCGACCCGGAAACTGTCGGCGAGGTTCTGCAGGTCATGAAGGAGCTGGCCGAGGAGGGCATGACCATGGTCGTGGTCACCCATGAAATGGGCTTTGCCCGCGAGGTGGCCGATCGGGTGGTGGTGCTCGATCAGGGCGAACTGATCGAACAAGGCCCGCCGGAACAGATTTTCAGCCGGCCCACCCATCCCCGTACCCAGGCCTTTCTCAGCCGCGTGCTGTGAATTTCACAAGGATATTGACGATGCGTTTATCGAGCTTGTTCGCGGCGCCGCAGCCCCGACACGTTGAAGAACTTCGAGAAGATCCCCGGAAAACATCCAGCGCCTGATCACCCGCGAATGGAACAGGATCAAGTCCGGCCAATGAATTGCTGATTTGAAGAGCCTTTGCCATGTTGAAATTCTCTGCTCACGAATATCCCTATCCATCGCAACGCCAAAGCGTCTTCGCCCGTCGTGGCATGGTCGCTGCGTCTCAGCCACTCGCCGCGCAGGCCGGCATCGAGATGCTGCAGAAGGGCGGCAACGCCATCGACGCGGCCATCGCCACGGCGGCGGCACTGACCGTGGTCGAGCCTACGGGCTGCGGCCTGGGCGGTGATGCGTTTGCGCTGGTTTGGTTCAAGGATCAGCTGCATGGCCTCAATGCCAACGGCCATGCCCCGGCGTCGCTAAGTATCGAAGCGGTCAAGGCGACCGGCCATGAACAGATGCCGCTGTATGGCTGGACGCCAGTGACGGTGCCCGGTTGCCCATCGGCCTGGGCCGAGCTGTCGCAACGCTTTGGCGTGTTGCCGTTCGCCGATTTACTGCAACCGGCGATCGGTCTGGCCAGAGACGGTTTTCCGCTGTCGCCGGTGGTTGCCCATCAATGGCAGATCACACTGGATGAGTTCAGTCCCCATCGCAATGAAGTGCTGCAGGCCTGGTTCGATACGTTCCTGATTGACGGTCGCGCGCCCCAGGCCGGGGAGCTGTTCCGGAACCCGGCGCAGGCGCGAACCCTTGAGGAGTTGGCCAGCACTCGTTGCGAGAGTTTGTATCGCGGCGCACTGGCACAACGCCTGGATGCGCATTCGCGGGCAACGGGCGGCTATCTGCGCGCCACGGATCTTGAGCATTACCGCGCGCAATGGGTCGAGCCGATTCACGTCAATTACCGTGGCGTGGATGTCTGGGAAATCCCGCCGAGCGGGCAGGGGCTGGTCGCGTTGATGGCGCTGAAGATTCTTGAAGGCTTCGACTTCGATCACCGTGACAGCCAGCAGACCTGGCACCGGCAACTGGAGGCGATGAAGCTCGCCTACAGCGATGGTCTGCACTACATCACTGATCCGCTGCACATGCGCGTGGCCGTGGCTGATCTGTTAAGTGATGGCTACAGCAAACGACGACGCGCTCAAATCGGCGAACAGGCGCAGCCGCCGAAGCCGGGTGATCCTCACGCCAGCGGCACGGTGTACCTGGCCACGGCGGATGGGCAGGGCAATATGGTGTCGTTCATTCAGAGTAATTATCACGGTTTCGGCTCAGGCGTGGTGCTGCCGGACAGCGGCATCGCCCTGCAGAACCGTGGGCAGGAATTCAGCCTGGATCCCGAGCATGCCAACGCGTTGGCGCCGGGGAAAAAGACCTTTCACACGATCATTCCTGGCTTCCTCACCAAGGACGGTCAGGCGTTGGGCCCGTTCGGTGTGATGGGCGGCTACATGCAGCCGCAGGGCCATGTGCAGATGGTCATGAACCTGGTGGATTTCGGCTTGAACCCGCAGTCGGCACTGGACGCGCCGCGCTGGCAGTGGCTTGGCGGGATGAAGGTCGGCATCGAGCAGGGTGCTTCAAGGGATCTGGCCAACGCGTTGGCGCGTCGCGGGCATGAGGTGCAGATCGCCAGTGACCTGACGGATTACGGACGCGGACAAATCATTCTGCGTGATCCAGTGACGGGCGTACTGTGCGGCGGGACTGAGCCGCGGGCGGATTCGCATATCGCAGTCTGGTAGAGACGGCAGGCACTCGTCAGGTCGGGAGCACACACTTTTTCACAAAGACCTCCCGGGATCCAATCGGTGGCAGAATCTCCCTGACTTGAACGTTCAGGAGAACATCATGCTTCGTGTGTTTGAACGAAGACTCGACCCTTTCCCGCCTGACGAGGTGCCACCGCCACCCAACGGTCTGGCTAAATTTCTCTGGGCCTGCACTCGCGGCGCTCGCGGCTATATTCTGGCATTGGCGTTGCTCAGCGCTGCTGTGTCGATCTATGAAGCGTGGCTGTTTTCCTTCCTCGGCCAGGTCGTCGATCTGCTCTCGACGTGGCAGGCCGGCGGTGAAGCGGCGGTGCAGGAGAGCCGCGTGTTGTGGGGTATGGGCATTGTCATGGTGCTCAGTGTCGGGCTGGTGGCGTTGCGCACCATGGTCCAGCACCAGATTCTGGCGATTAACCTGCCGCTGCGCCTGCGCTGGGATTTCCACCGGTTGATGCTGCGGCAGAGCCTTTCGTTTTTCTCCGACGAGTTCTCCGGCCGAGTCACGACCAAGGTGATGCAGACGGCACTCGCCGTGCGTGACGTGCTGTTCACCATGATCGAGATCCTGCCGGGGATTGGCGTGTACTTCATCGCGATCATTGCCCTGGCCGGCGGCTTTGCGCTGAAGCTGATGCTGCCGTTCCTCGCCTGGGTCGTGCTGTTCGGTCTGGCCATGTGGTACTTCGTGCCGCGCCTGGGCAAGGTCGGCCAGGAACAGGCCAACGCGCGGTCGATGATGACCGGGCGTATCGCCGACGCGTACACCAACATCACCACGGTGAAGTTGTTCTCCCACTCCAACCGCGAAGCACATTTTGCGCGGGCGGCGATGGAAGATTTCAAGCAGACTGGCTTTCGCCAGATGCGTTTGGTCAGCCTGTTCGAGATCGTCAATCAGGCCTTGGTGGTGGCATTGATCATGTCCGCCGGCGGCTATGCGCTGTGGCTGTGGCACCAGGGCGACGTCGGCGCCGGTGCGGTGGCGGCGATTACCGCCATGGCGTTGCGGATCAATGGCATGTCGAACTGGATCATGTGGCAAATGACCTCGCTGTTCGAAAGCATTGGTACCGTCCAGGACGGCATGGCGACGTTGACCCAAGGCACCAAGGTGCAAGACGCGCCGGATGCCGGCGTGCTGGTCACCTCTGGCGGCGCGGTGACGTTCGACAAGGTGAAGTTCAACTACGGTGGCGAGCGTCAGGTGCTCGATGGCCTGAGCCTGAGCATTCGGCCCGGTGAAAAGATCGGTCTGGTAGGGCGCTCAGGTGCGGGCAAATCGACGCTGATCAATTTGCTGCTGCGCTTCTATGACGTTGACAGCGGAGAGATTCGTATCGACGGCCAGAACATTGCGCACGTGACCCAGGACAGCCTGCGCAGTGCGATCGGCATGGTCACCCAGGACACCTCGCTGCTGCACCGTTCGATTCGCGACAACATCGCCTACGGCCGGCCCGATGCTACCGATGCACAGATCCGCCGCGCCGCCGCCAACGCCCAGGCTGACGAGTTCATCAGCCAACTCAGCGACCGTCAGGGCCATACCGGCTACGACACTCTGGTAGGTGAACGCGGGATCAAGCTCTCCGGCGGCCAGCGCCAACGGGTGGCGATTGCCCGAGTGATGCTGAAGAACGCGCCGATCCTGCTGCTCGACGAAGCCACCAGTGCGCTGGACTCGGAGGTCGAAGTGGCGATTCAGGAAAGCCTCGACGACATGATGCAGGGCAAGACCGTGATCGCGATCGCGCATCGACTGTCGACGATTGCAGCGATGGATCGGCTGATTGTCATGGATGACGGGCGGATCATCGAGCAGGGCACCCATTCGGAGTTGCTGGAGAAGAACGGCGTGTATGCGCGGCTGTGGGCGCATCAGAGCGGCGGCTTTCTGGGGGAAGATAAAGGCGTAGAGGAGGCCTTGGATCAGGCGTAAACGGGCAGGGCACATGGCCGGGGTATCTTGTGTGTCCCCGGCCGATTTGCCTCGGTTTGCTCAAGCCAGATCGGCACTCGCCATCATTCGAACACTGGCAAACGTAGATTCGTTTCTCGCCTGATCGAGCGTTGTCAGTGTGTTGATCGTTGACGGCCGCGTTACCCGTTTACGACTCATGGCAGAACCTGAGCGCTCGTCGCTCGGCGGCACCCCAAAGTGCTCGCGATAGCATTTTGAGAAATGCGGTGTGGAGGCAAATCCGCAGACATACGCCAGTTCCACGATCGACAGCGAGGTTTGCTTGAGCAGTTGTCGCGCGCGAATCAGGCGCAACCTCAAGTAGTAGCGTGACGGCGTGCATTGCAGGTATTTCTGAAACAACCGCTCCAGCTGTCGGCGTGACAGATCGACGTATTCGGCGAGGTTGTCCAGCTCGATCGGTTCCTCAAGATTGGCCTCCATCAACGCAACGACTTCTTGCAGCTTGGGCTGATGCGTACCGACCACATGCTTGAGCGGTACGCGTTGATGGTCCTGCTCGTTGCGGATGCGCTCGTAAACAAACATCTCCGAGATGGCGGCGGATAACTCACGACCATGATCGCGGGCGATCAGGTGCAGCATCATGTCCAGCGGCGCTGTTCCTCCGGAACTGGTAAAGCGGTTGCGGTCGAGGGTGAATAGGCTGGTGCTGACGCTGACGCGCGGGAAAGCTTCCTGCATGGCCGCCAGAAATTCCCAATGCACGCTGCACTCATAACCATCGAGCAATCCGGCTTTGGCGAGTGCCCAGCTACCGGTGCACACACCGCCCAAGCGTCTGGATTGGCGCGCCAGGGCTTGCAGCCAGGATGTGTGCTCGCGGGTGATCACGCTCTGGATGCCGACCCCGCCGCAAACAATCACCGTGTCCGCCACGCCGGGGTTGCTCCACGAGCCATCCGGCGTGATCGGGACCCCGTCGCTGGCCCAAACAGCCGCACCATTGGCGCTGAAGGTATGCCAGCGATACAGCGTTCGCCCCGACAATTGATTGGCCATGCGCAGTGGTTCGACGGCGGATGCCAGCGACATGAGGGTGAATTTATCCAACAGCAGAAACCCGACGGACTGGGTTGTCCCGTCGGCCACGGAGGGGGTCGATGACATCATGGCCTCACAGGAATTGGTCTGAGATGCAGGCGTCGGTCATTCCCTTGGTCTTCGCCAAGGGAATATCAGCTCGGCGTGAACGCCTAGCCCACCGACGTTGCGCGTGCCGCCGGGGCAGGGTGACGCGACGTGATCAGGCCGATAAAGGAGATTGCCAGCGCCAGGCCAATGGTGGTGGTGACTTCGGTGCGGTGCTGCGGGGTGATCATCATGACCGCCAGCGCCGCGCAGATGAAGCCGATCACCAGCCACGTCAGCCACGGGAACAGCCACATGCGGAAGGTCAGCTCGACCTTGCGCTGTTGCAATATCCGCCGCATGCGCAGCTGCGACACCGCAATGGCGAGGTACACCAGAAGGGCAATCGCCCCGGAACTGGCCAGCAGGAACTCGAACAGCCCGGCGGGCATGAAGTAGCTCCACACGGTGATCGACGCACCCAGCACGGTGCTGGCGATCACGGCGGCGCGTGGCACACCGGCCGCGGAAGTGGCCTTCAGCGCTTTCGGTGCATCGCCGCGACGGCCCAGCGAGTACAGCATGCGCGAGGCAATGTAGATCGAGGAGTTCATGCAACTGGCCACGGCGATCAGGACGACGACGTCGACCATGAACTTGGCATTTGGAATGTTCATGATTTCCAGGGCGCGCTGATACGAGCCCACCGAGGCCAGCAACGGGTCGTTCCAGGGCACCACGGAAATCACCACGAAGATCGACAGCAGGTAGAACACGCCGATGCGCCAGATCACCGAGCGGGTGGCCTTGGCAATGTTCTGCGCCGGGTTATTCGATTCGGCGGCTGCGATGGTCACCGCTTCCGTACCGATGAAGCTGAACATGATCGTGATGAAAGCGCCGACCACCGCGGACAAGCCGTTGGGCGCAAACCCGCCGTGCTCGGCCATCAGGCCGCTCAACCCGCTGACTTCGCGGTCGGGCACCCAGCCCATCAACACGGCAAAACCGACCCCGATGAAGCCGATGATCGCCACAACCTTGGCCATGGCGAACCAGAATTCGAACTCACCATACTTGGACACGCTGAACAGGTTGGTCACTACCAGCGCAATGATCGATCCCAACGCGAACAGCCAGGCATCGACCTGCGGAAACCATTGGTGCAGCACATGCCCGGCCGCCAATGCCTCGATGGGAATCACCAACACCCAGAACCACCAGTACAGCCAACCGATGGTAAAACCGGCCCAGCGGCCGATGGCCTGGTCGGCGTAGGTGGAGAACGAACCGGTGTCCGGATTGGCCACCGCCATCTCGCCGAGCATGCGCATGACCAGCACGACGAGCAAACCTGAAAACAGATAGGCGAGAAGCACCGCCGGCCCTGCTGCGGCAATCGCGTGTCCTGAACCGACGAACAAACCGGCGCCGATAATCCCGGCGATGGACAGCATTGTGACGTGACGAGGCTTGAAGCCCTGCGCCAATTGGCTACTCGAATCCATGGAGTTCGGGCTGATCATCGGTATTTTTATTCTCTGCTGATCGACATTTAAGCAATTGAACGGGCACGCGATCGGTCACCATCGTTGCCTGCTGAACTCCCGAAAGAAGCCCGTCCAACCGCCGCAGTTCTTATCAACCCCATGATCTGACCGGGATTGTTTTGATAGGAAGACACGGCACCTTAGCCGGCCTTGCTGCCGATTCAATAGCCTGATTGCGCCATGATCGTGTCTGATATCGACATGTGAATACCATGAGGTCGTATTTGAGACCTGTCGGTCACGCACGGCTCTGGCAATCAAAATCCAGATTGACCAGGTCATGTTCGTTTTTGAGATGGGGGCCTGAATTCGACGGTGAAGCCAAACTGGGCCCCACAAGTCAGGCTCTCTATACTGGCCTTCCAGGATGGTAAATAGAGCACAACCTATGCCCGTCGCACCCAATCAAAATTTCCCAGTCATTTTGGTTCCGGCTCAACCAAGCGACCTGGAAAATCTTGTAGCCATTCGAATTGAGGCCATGCGCGAAAGTCTGGAGCGTGTCGGGCGATTTGATCCGGTGCGTGCGCGTGAGCGGTTTCTTGGCGGTTTTGACGCTCGCAACACACGCTATATCGAGGTATCTGGAGAGAGGGTTGGTTTTGTAGTGGTCAAGCATCACCACAATGAACTCTTGCTCGACCACTTGTATGTGAGACCGAGCGCGCAAGGATCAGGTGTAGGGGCTGCTGTTCTCACTCAGATTTTCAAAGAGGCGGATGCGGCTGCGCTTCCTGTTAAAGTTGGCGCTCTCAAAGAAAGTGCTTCGAATCGCTTTTATACCCGCCATGGCTTCCAATTCACCGAAAGCAGTGAATTCGACAATTATTATGTGCGTCAGAGTGTTCCGGCGAAACAACGGTAGAAAGCGTTCTCAGGCTCGGTATATCCAGTAAACTTGGCGTCAATCTCGCGCCTTAGAGCGCCTGGGTATACAGAAGGAAACCGCCATGCTTGAACTCGAACCGCTGTGCTTCTCGTCCGACTGCCCTAGCCGGGCTTTATTCGAGCAGATCGCTGATAAATGGTCGATGATGGTGTTAGCCGTGCTTGATGACGGTCCGCAACGCTTCAACGCGATCCGTCGTCGCCTGCAAGGCGTTACCCAAAAAGCGCTCACGCAATGTCTGCGCCGGCTGGAGCGCAACGGCCTGGTATCGCGCGAGGTGATTTCGCTTTCGCCAGTCGCGGTGCAGTACCAAATCACGCCGCTGGGCCGCACGCTGCAACAACCTTTTCGAGCACTGCATGAATGGACGCTCGCCAAGTTGCCGGAGGTTGATGCTGCCCGGCAGAAGTTCGACGCCGCTGCAATCGGACCAACCAGTACGTAGGGAAGGTTGCTTCACTGGATTACGTGAACGCGTTGTCGGCCGCCCATGCTGCGCTTCGGGACTTGTCATCCGATGGCTTGAAAAACATCGAAGATCTCAATCGAACCAGCGCGATCTGGTAAGCATGAAACTCTGCTAACACTTTTTGTTGTTGGCAGTGCGCTGGTTTTTGCCTTTCAACCGCGGGCAATCAATCTCGATACCTGCTTCAACCGAACCTTCACATCGATTGCTCAGGCCGTTCGATCATGAACGCAGAGCGTCCTGCTCTTGCGCGCGAGGCCACTGTATATGGCTCGCCAGCCCATAAGCCGCCGACCATTTCCTGACGGTAGGTATCCTCAGACCTACCAGGTGTACGAACGGTGCCTAATTGACGCCAGGTTTATTATTGATACCTTGTCGACTGTCCTCATTTGAGGGAAGCGGTCCGAACCGGACCCTTCGTTCGCCACTCTTGCCGGCGGCTTGCAGCCAGCCAATAGAGCATCCGACAGAAGCATTTCTTTGGTCGAGCCGCACTTGAGAAATCGTTAGGCACGGGCAGACATTCAATAAATTTATTCTGAGGAAAGTATGGGAAATTTTAAGCTTCTAACCCCCTTGAACAACGAAGAGCTCACTTTCAGAAATCGGGTGTTCATGGCGCCGATGACAAGAGGTCGATCCAAGGATCAGGTGGCCAACGAATTGACTGCGACCTATTACGCACAGCGTGCCTCGGCGGGCCTTATTTTTACCGAAGGCAGCCAGATCAGCGCCCAGGCCGTCGGCTGGACGAATACCCCAGGGATCTATACGCCTGAACAGATTGCGGGCTGGAAGAAGGTAACTCAGGCAGTTCATGAAGCCGGCGGCCTCATTTTCGCCCAGCTTTGGCACACCGGTAGAGCATCTCATCCTGATTTTCATGGTGGAGAACTCCCGGTCGCGCCATCGTCAGTCCCCTTCAATAGCCAGGCGTTCACGCCAGAAGGCATCAAACCCTCGGTGACCCCACGCGAACTGACCATTGATGAAATCAAGTCCACCATTGCGGACTACGAAAAAGCTGCACAGGCCGCGAAAGATGCGGGCTTTGATGGTGTAGAGATACACGGTGCCAATGGTTATCTGCCCGCGCAGTTTCTGGAGGACGGCTCAAACAAACGCACCGACGAATATGGCGGTACCATTGAGAAGCGGGCGAGGTTCTTGCTTGAAGCCACGGACGCCGCGATCAGAGTCTTCGGACCGGCCCGTATCTCGGTCAGGCTGTCGCCGCGCATTCCGTACAATGACATGGGCGACTCCAATCTCGAGCAGACCTACATGTACGCGGTAGAAGCGCTGGAAAGTAGAAACGTTGGAATTCTGCATTTCATGGAACCCGGGACTCTGCCGGAAGGCGCGAAACCCTTGGCGCCCGGGGCTCGCCAGCGGTTCTCAGGAATTTTCGTGTTGAATGTTGGTTATGATCGGAAGTCCGCGGAACAGGCCCTGCAAACCGGCCTGGCCGATGCAGTCACATTTGGCACACTGTTCATCAGCAACCCTGATCTGCCGGAACGCTTCTTCCTTGATGCGCCGCTGGCTACTGCGGATGCCTCCACTTTTTACAGTGGTTCGGAAGAGGGCTATACCGACTACCCGCCGCTGGCCTAGAGATCGAAGCGCGATTTTCGTTTTGGTACCGACCAACAGTTTGATCATGGACGAGCAACTTGCCGCCTCACGACGGCAAGTTGCTTCAGGCCTTACAGAGTAAATGACAACGCAGAGAAGACCATCCCGCCACTGCCTGCCCAGCCCATGCAAAACTGGCCGTTCTCGGCTTCGCCCCGACTCATGGCATCGAAGATACCGTAGGGGATGGACGCGGTAATGATGTTGCCGGTCTTATGCCCGACGTGGTGCAGCTTGTGATCAATACCAATCAGTTGCCCAATGTGCTCCCACATCTTTGGCGAACCGGTATGAATAAACACTTTATGAACATCTGCTGCAGAGATGTTTTGCAGATTGAAGACTTTTATCGCTTCATTGCGGCCATCTTCATGCAAGGCTGCCGCGTAGGAATTGAATTGATACTGCCCACCGGTCGGTGAAATACGTGGAATATCCTCCTCATTGCAGAACAGTTTCCAATCCGGCAGAGAGATGGTCGACAAGTCACTCAAGTCCGGCCGGTTGATGTACGAGAACTTGAAGTTGCCGGGGGCTTCATGACTGAGGATGGTAACCGTGACGGCTTCGCCAATGGTAAAACTCGGAAACTTGTAAGCCAGTTCCGCCGACGACTGCAAAGAGAAGTTCTTGGGCATGACCGGCCCGCCAGCAGACATGCCAAATTCCATATTGACGATCGCCGCGTAGCGAATCTCGCCGGCCTGCATTTTGCTGTTGATGACATCCATGGCTGTCACCCAACCGTTGCAGGCGTCCACCACATCAAAGTTTCTGCAGCTCAGGCCCAGCGCCTTGGCGATGAACGTACTGTTGGCCGGCTCGATGAAGCCTCGCGTGACGTTCGGATAGATCAACAGATCCAGGTCGGTCTTGTCGATATTGGCCTGAGCGAGCGCCGAGTTGAATGCAGTCTCCATCAGTTGCATCGGCGTTTCGTCGGCGCCCAGCCAGTGACGCGTGCCGCTGCCGCTTTTTTCAAGCAACTTACTGATGGTCTTCAAGGTTTTTGGCAAGTCTTCCTGGAACGTATCTTTAGAGTGTTCCTCGACCAGGTTTATAACGTCTTGATTGCTGATAATGCGTGACGGGAGAATCCCGGACAGCCCAACTATTTTCATATGACTTCCTTGTTGAAAGTATGCATCCGTGGGCAATGGCTGCGGATGAGCAAACCCTTACTCATCCCTGTAAGGAGCCACTGGCGGCAATACTTTTAGCACAAAGAAAACGCCGATCAAGAAGGTTGTTCGTTATTTCCCTCAATCGAATTGAATCATGACCTGGGTCAATTTAACGGCTTTCAAGTTAATCGAAAAAACAGTCGGGCGGACCCTCGCGACGCGGTTGGCATCTGTGTTTGATGTCGTCGGCTATCGGCGAAAAGGACACACCTGAAGGGATAAACACCCCTCAATAGCCAATTTTCGTCACGTGGTTGCGTAAAAGCCCCAAGCTGGCCCTAAAATCCTCGAAAACCGAGGGAACTATTAACGTCCACCAACAGACTGAGCTGCTGTTGCGACCCTCATGCAAACGTCGCACGAAACGATTTCTACAATAAATGGAGCGCACAATGGGCAGGGCAGGCGATGAATTTGATTTCTGGTGGGGTACTTCCGGGTCGTGGGTGGAACCGCCGAATGTGCGCCGCAGCGGCACCAGCGGTGTCCAGCTGGTTGTTCAAGGTGACAAGACGTTTTTCGTAAAGCGTCAGACCGGCCATTTGTTCCGCAGTCTCCGTTACCCCACTGGCCGACCCACCGCACTGCGTGAAGGCGTTGCCCTTTCAAGACTCGAACAACTGGGCGTGAATGCGCCAAGACCGGTATTTTATGGCGCGAGAAAAGTCGACGGCATATGGCAGGGTGTCTTGGTTACCAAAGACCTGGGCGGCTTCATCGATCTGGATACCTGGTATAGCCAGGGCGCTGCAAGCCTGTTGACCACAGAGCAACATCTGCGACTTCTTGAACGTTTGGCGCAAATGCTGGCGCGGATGCATTCGGGCAAATGGCAGCACGGTTGCATGCGTTCCAAACACATCTTTATCAAGGCGTCGATTACCGACACAGACTTCGATTTCGAACTGGCGCTGCTTGACCTGGAGAAATCTCGCGGTCGTGCTACGGCAATGGGCGCGGCGCGTCACGACATTCCTCAACTCAGACGGCATTCTTTCTGGGATGAGTCGCAGTGGCGGCATTTCCTTTCGAGTTATGAGCAAGCCAGTGGTAGAACTATGTAAATAGGTGTGCCTGCCGCCGGGGCCTTACCGTCCTGTTGGCGGATTGTTAATCAGCCACAAACCTTTCGTAAACGGCGGGGTCAGCCCCCGACGTTGTGCGGCAGCGACACCAGCTCAATCTGCGTGCCCCACGGCGCCTGAAAATAGAACCAGCGAACGCCGTCCGGGTTGGTAATGGGCTCGTTGAGAATGGTCACATTCAGGCGCTTGAGGGTAGCCAGGCTGCCGTCAATATCGGCGGTGCGCAAGGCCACATGGCTGGCTCCGGCGTCGTCGCCATGGGGTTGAACCTGATTGATTTCAGAGCCTTGGTACTGAAACAACTCCAACTTCGCGCCGCCGTCCATTTGCAGCATCACAAAGCGTTGCAGCTCGCTGGAGCGGTGCCAGCGGAATTGGCTTTTCCACTGATCCGGGATCTTGCCAGGGCTGATATCCGAGATCACCCGTGCGCCCATCAGCGCGGAGAAAAAGCGTGTGGCTTCGTCGATATCCGGCACATTGATGCCGACATGATCGATGGCTGAAACCTGAAGCGGTGCGGCGGAGTTCATGGCGGGTGGGCTCTGCGGAGTCGAGGGCGCTGCCAAAGTACCGGCAGCCAAGGGCAGGGTGGCGGCAAGCAGTGCCCAGTGCAATGTGTTCATAAACGGATCCTCATGAATGGGTGGCGGGCGACCGCGACAGTCGCCCGCTGGCTGCTCAGATTTGCGCCTGGCCGCCGTCAACAAACAGCTCGATACCGTTAACGAAACTGGCGTCATCGGAGGCCAGGAACAACGCGGCGCTGGCAATTTCGTCAGCTTCACCGACACGCCCCATGGGGATCAGCGAGGCCATATAGTCGAGCAAGCCCTGCTGCTGAGCGGCATCGGGGCCGGCCAATTCAACCAGGCCAGGCGTGCGGGTGGCGCCGGGGCTGATGGTGTTGATGCGCACCTGGCGGTCTTTCAAGTCCAGAATCCAGTTGCGGGCAAATGAACGCACGGCGGCTTTGGACGCGGCGTAAACACTGAATGCGGCGGTGCCCGAGCTGCCCGCCGTAGAGCCGGTGAGAATCACCGAGGCTTTTTGGGCCAGCAGTGGCAGTGCCTTTTGCACAGTGAACACCACGCCTTTTACGTTGCGATTGAAGGTGTCGTCGTACTGCTGTTCAGTGATTTCACCCAGTGGCAGCATCGATCCGCCACCCGCATTGGCGAACAGCACATCGATTCGGCCGTGGGTTGCGCCAATCTGGCGATACAACGCGTCCAACTGATCAAGGTTGGCGGAGTCCACCTGAACGCCGGTGGCGTTGCCAACCGCGGCGACAGCGGCGTCCAGTTCGGCTTGGCGACGGCCCGTGATATAGACGTGAGCGCCTTCCTGAGCGAAGCGTTTGGCAGTGGCCAGACCGATGCCTGAGGTGCCGCCGGTAACCAATGCAATTTTGCCTTCGAGTTTGTCAGTCATGGGGTTTCTCCCGTATTTCGATTGAGTGAGTTGCGGTGTGGGAGAAGCTTATCGACGGGAAAAAACTTTCAAAATAGAATTGTCTGAAACCTATCGTTGCAGAAATGAAATGAGCAGACTTCCGGATTTTGAAGGGTTGGCGATGTTTGCCAAGGTAGCCGAAGAGGGCTCGTTCGCCGGCGCGGCACGGGTCATGAGCGTGTCGGTGCCGACGGTATCGCGAGCTGTCGCACGGTTGGAGGAGCGTCTGGGCGGGCGCTTGTTCAACCGCACTTCGCGGCAACTGGCACTCACCGAATTCGGCGCGAGCATGGCGGCCAAGGCGGGTGAGATTTATCGGCAGGCTGAAGAGGTGGAAAGCGAGGCTCAGGATTTATCGGTCCAGCCCCGCGGCCAAGTACGCTTGGCGATACCCATGTCGTTTGGCTTGCGTTGGGTGGCACCACTGATGCCGCAGTTGCTGCGCCAGTATCCCGAGCTGTCGATTGACCTGCACCTTTCGGATGCCTCGGTTGACCTGATCGCCGAGGGCTTTGATGCGGCGTTACGCATCGCCGTATTACCGGATTCCTCGCTGGTTGCACGGCGCCTGTGTGCCGTCACTCAATACCTGGTCGCCTCACCGGCTTATCTGCAAGCTCATGGAAACCTTGTCCATCCCCGCGAACTCGCGTCCCGCACGTGCCTGAGTTATGCCTACCGGGCCCGCAGCCAAGTGTGGCGATTCACCCATAAAGACGGCAGCGAAGAAGACGTGGTGCCCAGCGGCCCGTTAAGAGTGACCAACTCGGATGCGCTATTGCCGGTGTTGCTTGAGGGCTTGGCCATCGCCGAACTGCCGGAATTTATCGCCAGCGAATACTTGAAAGACGGACGCTTGGTCGTGGTGCTACCGGAATGGAGCATGGCCCGTGGCGGTTTGTATTTCGTCACCCCTTCGGCACGTACCCGGCCGGTAAAAATCAAAGCGCTGTCGGACTTCTTTGCCGAGCATCTAAGCCAGCCTGAATGGCGATGGCCGTCATGAGGCGTTGGCTTTCAATTATGAAACGATGATTTTCATTAACGTCTATTTTTGAAATCAAAGGGATCTCCTAACGTGATCAGGTCAGCACCTGCAGCGTGCCCATCCCTTATGCGTTTCGGAGAAAGTCGTCATGAAAAATGCCGTGGAATTACTTCAAAACTACCTGGATGCCATCCAGACGCCGCACCTGGCGGCAGCACTTTTCGCGGAGGATGGCGTGCTGGAGTTGCCCTACCTGGAGTCGCTGGGCATACCCCACCGTGTGCAAGGCCCCGCCGCCATTGAGAGTTTCATCGGCTCATTGCTCGGTAAAGTGCCGGACTTCAAATTTCGCAACGTTCACTTTCTGATCGAAACACCGGACCAGGCGTTTGCCGAATACAGCGTAGAGGCCTTGGTGCCTGCCACTGGGCGCATCTACCGGCAAATGTACGCCGGCCGCCTGGTGGCCAAAGACGGCAAAATTCAGCTGCTGCGCGAATCCCTCGATACCGTGGCCGCTGCCAAAGCGTTCGCGCCGGTTGATTCAGAGCGAGGCCAATAAGTCGCGATTATTCCGGTATGGCGGGCAGGGACTGGTGCTGGCATGGATCACTTCCCTCAGTGGGCGTTCGAGCGCAGATAATGATGCAGTTCCTCACCCACCACTTCGAACGCCTTGGCGATCCGTTTGATTTTGCGCAAGTCACTGTGCATCGCGATCCACACTTCGACCTCGAAGCCGAAGCTGTCTGGCAATACGTGAATCAGCCCATGACTTCTGGCGATAGGTATCGGGCAAAGACCGAAGCCCAATCCCGCTTTCAATGCAGCCAGTTGCGCAAGGTGGTGATCCGTGGCAATCGCGAAATGCTGATCGGCTTCACACAGCCCGGCGTCGACCAAGCGACGCAAGTCAGCTGAGCGACGGTCTGGCCCGATCAGCGGCCGCTGGCGCAGCGACGTCAGGCTGCCGGGGTCACCATAACGCTCCAGGCACTCGGCACTGGCATGGACGCCGATCCGCAAGCTGCCGACCCGCCGCACCGCGATATCGGCCTCCATCGGACGCATCAGGCGTACGGCTATATCCGATTGCAGCCTGGCGATGTCTTCCAGTGCGTCGCCGATGCTCAGTTCGAGCTTCAGTCCAGGATGGTCGTAATGGAAGTTCCGCAGTAAAGCGGGCAATACCTCCACTCCTAGCAACTCGCCACAGGTCAGCCGCACCGTGCCGTGGTCCACCGACGTTTCAGCGCTGGCCGCCCGGTTGAAGGCTTGCGCGGCGAGGTCCATGGCCTCGACATGATCGATGAGGCGCTGCGCCCCACTCGTAGGCGTCAGGCCTGAGGGCGTGCGGGTGAACAGGCTCAAGCCGAGTGTCTGCTCAAGATGATCAAGGCGTCGGCGTGCGGTGGCCTGCGCAATCCCCAACAACTTCGAAGCACCGCTCAGGCTGCCGGAACGCAGCACCGCAAGGAACACCTGCTGGCTCTCCCATTCAAGACCGCTCATACATTCTTGACCAACAGCTGCTCCTTTTTTGCTCTTCTGCTCGGACGTGTGAAAAGGGATCATGCGCGCCGAACTTATCCGGGCGTCATTGTAAGGAGTCAACGCATGAGATTCACCGGTCAGTGTCTATGTGGACAGGTCAGCATCGAAATCGAGGCGCAGCAACTGCCACCGCTGTATGCCTGTCATTGTCTGAACTGTCAGCGTTGGAGTGGCAGCGCGTTCGGCCTGCACGTGCTATGCCCGGCTTCGGCAGTGCAGGTGAAGGGCGAAACGGCGACCTTTGTACGCGAATACCAAGGGCAGACCTCCACGCAACATGTCTGCGGCGAGTGCCATACCCGCCTGTTCAACGAGACAACCGCCGCGCCCGGCATGCGTGTGGTGCGGGCCGGCGTGTTGGAAGGTACGGAGCGCTTCACGCCGGTGGCGCATATCTGGACGCGACGCAAGCAACCCTGGCTGGTTCTGCCGCAAGGCGTTGCACAATGGGAAGAGAGCCCGACGCCCCAGGCGTTTGCCAGCGTACTCGGGTAAAGAAGCGAGATGGTGGCTTAAAATACTCACCAACGCTTGTACGTTGCCCCTTGGATAAGGGGGCAACACACTTCATCTCTATTGATCGAATCAAATCATGCGTCCTCCAGCGCTGGTCAAAAAACGCTTGCTCTGGGCCATTACAGCTGCACGAGCACTGTGATGCCTTTCTTCCGTCGCGATCCTTATCAGAGTTCTTGCCCTCAGCCTGGAATGTCGGCCAAGAGCTGAGGAGCAGTTATCAGAAATGGAAATAGGATCTTAATTTTTCATACCTTTTCTGGCCGATCTCATTTCCTCTGCTAGGTTTTTCTAATGTTCAATCTGTCGCTGGAAGATTGATTCACCGAGAAACCGTCCCAAGCAAGGATGCCTTCCGTATGAACAAAACACCTTTATTCGCCAGCGGCCTGCTCGCTACCGCGCTATTGCTCGGCGCAGTTGCCGTACAGGCACAGACCTCGCCAGTAGTACAGGTATCCGGCCCCGAAGCCGATGTGAAGGTGACCGAAACCTACGTACGGATGATGGCGCGGGAGGCGTATTTCTGGGGTTGGCCGATGGCCAATATTTATAATCGCCGCCTGAAGTTCAAGGATCTGCCGCAGGCCGGGTTGATGGGGGGCATCGTGCCCGTGGCGCCGATCAACCATCTGTCGATGCTCACCGACTACATTTCACCGGGGGAACGCCTGGTGGCTTGTCCGAACCAGGATGTGGTCTACGGTGCGGGCAGCATTGCGCTGGATATCGAACCGGTGGTTTTGCAGGTCCCGGACTTTGGCGACCGGTTTTGGGTTTATCAGGTGGTGGACCTGCGCTCCGACAGCTTCGCCGAGCTAGGAAAGATGTACGCCACCAAACCGGGCTTCTATCTGTTGGTGGGGCCGGACTGGAACGGCAAGGTGCCTGAGGGCATCACCCAGGTCTTTCGTGCAAAGACCAACACCGGTTTCGTGATTCCGCGTGTGTTCCAGGACGATACGGCCGAAGATCGCAAGGCCATCCAGCACTATTTGTCGGGCATCGACATGTACCCGCTGTCCAAATACGACGGCAAACTCAAGCAGCGTGACTGGAGCCAGTCGCCGAAATTCCCCGCCGAGGCGTCGGGTGACGAGGAAACGCGTTGGGTGCTCCCGGAAAAGTTCTTCGATGAGTTGCCGGCGATTCTCAAGGACGCCAAACCGCTGCCGGGAGAAGAGGCGCGCTATGCGCAATTGGCGGTGCTGGCACAAATCGCCCAGCGCGATCCCGAGCTGAAAAAAGCCATGATCGATGAGGCGCAAAAGTCTGATGCAGAAGTGGTCAAGCCGCTGTTGCAGTTCCGCAACTACGGGAAGCAATTGCTCAATCACTGGAGCACCATTGATAACGGCGCAGCGTTTGGCACTGATTACTTCCTGCGCACGGCGGTTGCCCGGTCGAACATCTTCGTCAACAAACAGATCGAGACCAAGTACTTCTATCAGGATCTGGACGAGTCCGGCGTCCGACTCAACGGCGCACAGCGCTACAGCGTGACCTTCCCCAAAGGCGCGCTGCCGCCGGTCAAGGGTTTCTGGTCGCTGACGCTGTACAACCAGCAGCATTTCTTCGCCGAAAACTCGTTGGGCCGCTATTCCCTCGGCACCAAGAACAAGTCGCTCAAGACCAACGCCGATGGCTCGCTGACGCTCTATGTGCAGAGCGATTCGCCGGGCGCCGACAAGGAAAGCAACTGGCTCCCGGCACCGAAGGGCGCGGACTTCTCGCTCTACGTTCGCGCCTACTGGCCGGAGGCGGCCGCGATGAATGGCCAGTGGACGCCACCGGCGGTGGTCAAGGTCAACTGAACCAAATTCCCAACTGCGTTCATAAGGACAGCCCATGAACCGTTTGCGCATCTCACTGATGGCCTTGGCCGTAAGCCTCTCCCTAAGCGGCCTCGCCGATGCCGCGACGCGTTATGAAGAACTGGCCAATCAGCCTTTTGAAAAAGGCTTCCCGACCGAAGCGACCGCACGCAGCCTCATTGACGAATTGGTGTTCCAGCGCGCCGTGCAGTCGTATCTGTGGGCTCTGCCGGCGATCAATATCTGGTCGATGAAGGAAGCGTCGGAGAAGCAGTTCGGCGCGGGCTACAACATCCTGCCGACCTGGAAAAAACGCATCAACGCCAAGACTCTGGTAACCACACCAAATTCCGACCTGGTCTACGCCATGAGCTATCTGGATCTGGCGAAGTACGGCCCGTTGGTGGTTGAAGCACCGCCCGGTGTGCAGGGCATGTTCGATGACTTCTTCCAGCGCCCGATTGTCGGGCCGACCATCGACGGCAGAACCTGGCGCGGTGACGTTGGCCTGGCGGGTCCCGACAAGGGCAAGGGCGGCACCTATGTGCTGCTCCCGCCTGATTACAAGGGGCCGGAGCCGACCGAGGGATTCGTCTATCGCTCGCGCACCAACAACGTGTTCCTGTTCTGGCGGACCTTTTTCAAGGACCCGAAAGACCTCAGCGTGCCGGTAGCCGAAGTCGAGCGCACGAAGATCTATCCGCTGGGCAAGAAGGATTCGGCGCTGCCGATGCAATTCCCCGACGCCACCGGCGCACCGATCAACATGCTGTTCCCCGAAGACGGTCGCTACTTCGACATGCTCTCGCGTTTCATCGACGCCGAAGCCGTCGATCCGGCGGACATGGACATGCGCGGCTTCCTGCACACCCTGGGCATCGAGAAGGGCAAGCCCTTTGCCCCGGATGCCGACCGACGCAAGCTGCTGGATGACGCCGCGCGCACCGCGTTCAAAATGAGCAAAGTGGTGACCAGTCACCTGCTGTACAAAGAGCCGGGCGGTCTGTACTACAAGGATCGCCAGTACGTGAACACCTTCGCCGGAGAGAACACCGAGTTCCAGTCCAGCGGCAGCTTCACCAATCTTGAGCAGCGCGTGGCGTTCTTCACCTCGGCCTATTCCGACAGCCCCGGTATGGTCATGAACATGGTCGGTGCCGGCGCCAAGTATCCCGCGACAACCCGCGACGCCGAGGGCAAGTTCCTCGACGGCGCCCAGACCTACAAGCTCAACCTCCCGGCCAATGTCCCGGCGGCGTTGTTCTGGTCGGTCACCGCCTACGACAACCTCACGGCATCGGGCCTGGACAACGGCCAGCCGTTCCCGTCCCTCAATCAAATGGATAAACCGGCGCAGAACAGCGACGGCTCCACCGACATCTACTTCGGGCCGACATCGCCGGGCGAGGGCAAGAACTGGATCAAGACCGTACCGGAGAAAGGCTTCCTGGTGATCGTGCGGTTGTATGGGCCGAAGCAGGCGTTCTTTGATCAGAGCTGGAAGCCAAGTGATCTGATCAAACAATAGAAGCTCCCCAGACGTGAACAATTGGACCCTGCGCCTTCAGTACGCCTGGTGAAATGGAGGGCAAATCGATGCCATCGATAAGGATTCGATCAAGTCTGACACTCTGCGGGGCGGTGCTCAGTGGCTTGGCCTGTGCCGCCAGCCCTCTGCCGAAACTGGGTTCCCCGTCAGTTGCAGGGGCCAAGGTCGATCCGGAAAAGTGCCACCAGCTTCAACAGGACTTCGACATTGACCTGAAAGAGGTGGTCAAGGCCGGCTGCGAACCGTCCACCGAACAGATATCCAGACTGATGGACAACCCGGTGGGCAACCTTGTTCTGCTGTTCAACCAGTACGATTACACCGCGCTCAAAGGTCCGCACAGCAACGGCACACGGATGCTCGGCAAATACAGTTTCATGCCGACTTTTCCGATCTCTCTTGGCGAAGACTGGAACCTGATCAACCGCCTGCCGATCAGCTACGTCAGCGCCCCGGTCAACCGCAAGGCCGGTAATCTGATAGGCATGGCCCCCAACGAGATTCTGCACGATCGTGGTGACTTCACCTCGGTTGTGCAGGACCCGTTCGACCGCACCAGCGGTTTCGGCGACCTGGCCTACGTCGGCGTGTTTTCGCCCAAGGAGCCGATCCGCTTTGCTGGCGGCGGCAAGATGGTCTGGGGTTTCGGCCCGACTGCGATGTTCCCGACTGCCGAAGAAGACGTGCTCGGTACGGGCAAATATTCGCTGGGCCCGGCGTTGGTCGCCGCGTACCTCGGCCCGGACTGGACCCTTGGCGTGTTCCCGCAGCACTGGTGGTCGGTTGGCGGTGATAGCAAGCGCAAGGACGTCAGCCTGACCAATGTGCAGTATTTCATTCAGCGGGCGATTCCGGGGCCGGAACAGTGGCGCATCGGTATGACCCCCAACGTCACGGTCAACTGGAAGGCCGAGGGCGGCAACAAAGTCACGTTTCCCATCGGGATCGGCGCTGGGCGAATCTTCAATTTCGGCAAGTTGCCGGTGAGGGTTTCCGGGGAGATTCAGTACTCGGCGATTCATCCGGATGACCTGATCAGCAGCCGCTGGAATTTCCGGCTGTCGTTCATTCCGGTCATACCTACCTTTATGTTTTGAAGATCACCCCAAGCCGGGGGTGCATGCGGGGGTATCAGAGCGGAGGGAGCGTGGGGCAGGGCGGAGTCGCGGTTGCGGCATTGGCTCAATCGCCGAGAGTAAGGACTGTCGTTTGGCTACAACAGGCGCTGGTGCGTGCTCAGCACATAAGTCACGCACCAGACTCGTTTGAATAATTACCACTGACCGCTTCCGAGGCAGGCGATTATTTCCCAGCCACTGAATTCCCACCAGGAATAGCGCTCATCAGAACAGCTTCTGGCCAGGCTGGCCGTCTGGATTTCTCCGGCTTTTCGCTGGGTTGCGAAAGGCGTGTCAATCGAGGCGGTCGCCTGCTTGACCGTCTGTGGAGCACTGATGGTCGTTGGATGAACGGCAGCGTTTGTGACCGTTGCGGCGAGAGCGAGCGTCGCGGAAATGGCCAGGGTAGTCATGGACTTTTTCATGTTCGAATCCTTTCAGTTAGCTGACAGCGGGCTTAAACATTGGCCCCGACCTGCCTTCTGAACAGATCGGGCATTCGCGTGATGTCACGCCAGAAAAGCCTATCACTGCGCTATCTGCGGAACAGTCGCACAACTGTGCTATTGACAGTTTTGAACCGTTGGTATTTACAGCGCCGCAACTGATGCAGCGCTCCATTCCATGATGTTATTGCTGCAAATCATGCATTAATGTCGTGCAGTCAGCCCGTCTTGTTCGTCGGCAAGTCAGTTCTCACACTAGCGGCATCTGTTTGGAAGACTTCTGACCTTAGAGGAAACGACCATGGTATCCGCTATCCGCTTTAATCAGTTCGGCGCGCCTGATGTGTTGAGTCTGGAAACGTTGAGCGAACAATTGCCCGGGCCAGGTGAGGTCTGGATTGAACAGGACGCCATCGGGGTCAACTTCCTCGATGTGACTCAACGCAAGGGTGCGGTGCCTGTTGCGCTGCCATCCGGACTCGGATTGGAGGGGGCCGGGCGAGTCGTCACCGTGGGTGAGGGCGTCAGCAATGTGCACGTTGGTGATAGGGTCGCTTATGCTACTGGGCCCATTGGCTCATATGCTTCGGCCCGACTTTATCCAGCCGAGCGACTCGTGAAGATACCCGACGCCTTGTCGTTCGATGATGCCGCAGCTGTCATGTTCAAAGGCATCACTGCGCAGTACCTGTTAAAAACCACCTATCCAGTGGCACAGGGCACCACAGTTCTCATCTATGGCGTGGCTGGAGGATTGGGGGAAATCATGGTGCCATGGGCCAAGCACTTGGGGGCGACAGTGATTGGTGTGGTTTCAAAACTGGCCAGCGTCGAAAAAGCGCTGAGATCCGGTTGTGATGAGGTGTTGGTATTCAATGCCGACAACCTGGCGTCTGAGGTCAGCCGTCTTACCCAGGGCAGAAAGGTTGACGTGGTCTACGACCCTATTGGCCGTGCGTCTTTCCAGGCGTCTTTGGATAGTCTCCGGCCACGCGGGCTGATGGTTTCGTTCGGGGCCTCGTCAGGTGCGCCCTCGGCTGTAGAACTGTCGACGCTCAATGCTAAAGGCTCGCTGTTCCTCACACGTCCTTCACTGGCAGCACACACCGCCAGTGCCTGTGAGTACCAGGAACGGGCGCAGGATGTGCTGGCCGCCATAGGCGCAGGTATTATCAAGCCCAGGATTTGGGCCAGCTACGCTCTGAAAGATGCATCGCAGGCGCATACGGCATTGGAGTCGGGGCAGTCATCGGGGGCGATCATTCTAAAACCATGAATCTTGATGTTCTGAATAGTCAGCACAGTGACGAAATCGCTGCGTTTCTGGCCGTTGCCTCCCAAGGCTCGTTTGTCGCTGCAGGTCGGCTCCTGCAGCGACACCCAACCGTCGTATCGAAACGACTGGCCGCCATGGAAAAGCGCCTCGGTGTGCGTCTCGTCGAGCGTTCAACCCGTCAGGTTCGAATTACGCCAGTAGGTGCCAAGCTTGAGCAGCATCTGCGCTCGGCCATCAACCTGATGAATGAAGCGCAACAGCAGGCGACGCAAGGTGCCAGCGAAGTTCGAGGAACGTTGCGGCTTGCACTGCCGGCAGCCATGGGACGGCGCTGGCTTGGTCCGATGTTGCCGGAGTTTCTCAAGGAACATCCGCACGTTTCGATCCTCGCAGACTATAGCGAACGCCTGGTGGACATCATCGACGAAGGATTCGACGCTGCGATCCGAATCGGAGAACTGGAAGACAACCGACTGATCGCCAAACGGTTAAGTGACCACCGCCGGATCCTCGGCGCTTCGCCCGCTTACATAGAAAAGCATGGCATGCCCGACCATCCACACGACCTGATCAAGCACAATTGCCTTCGCTTTAGTGGCCTTGCGTCTTTTCCGCAATGGAGGCTTTTTCGCGGCAGCGAGTTGCAAACAGTCGCGCCAAAAGGAAACCTCACGGCCAACGACAGCGAATCGTTACTTGCCGCCGCTTGCGCTGATTCAGGGATACTCGGCGCAGGCGAATGGCTGATGCGCCATGACATTGCTGCAGGAAAATTGCTTCACGTTCTTCCGGACTGGCAACTCGACACCGCTGGTGGGGTTTACCTGGTCAGGCCGTCAGCCAAGTTTCCCAGCGCCGTGGTAATAGCTTTCAAACAGTGGATCGAGTCAAAGTTTACCCCTGCGCCTCCATGGGCTATTTGCCGGCCTGATTGAAATCCACTTCAAAAATTGCTGGCCTCTTGGTTAAACGCTCTCCAACTCTAAATAATCTGAACCCCGCCCGAACGCCCACGCCTAACGATCAGCTTGTGTTCATTCGCACAGGCCCGGTGCCAATACCGGCACATTCCGAGAGGTGGTCAACGTGGCTAAAGACGAGAAGAAAAGCAAAAAAGATGACGCTTCGAAAGCCAGCAAGGACTTGAAAGACAAAAAGTCTTCGCCGGAAAAGAAATCAGCGGCAGCTTCGGCGCTTTCCAAGTCCTCCGACAAGAAAGACAAGAAGAAAGACGCCGAACCGAAAAAGTCTGCGAAAAAAGCCGATAGCAAGCCGGAAAAGGCCAAGGATGCTAAGAAGGCTGACAAGCCGGCGAAAAAGAAGAAGTAATACCTGCGACTCGCCAGGGCATTACGCCCTGGCGTCCCTCAGATCGCTCCTCAAGCCGTTTCTTCAACCCTGTGCACATCCCCCAGTGAATCACGCTGCATCGACTGCAGGTTTTTCTCGATGGTTTCGCACAGGGCTTCCATCTGGATTTGGTGCTCGCTATGGCGAAACGGGCTTTGCAGGTCAGTACCGATGCGTTCGATGGCCAGCAGCATGAAGCCCACCACCGTCGAGGCCAGCGGGGTGAACCAACCCAGCGATTCCACCAGCCCCACCGGCACAATCAGGCAGAACAGCGAGATAAACAGGCGCGGGAAATACACGTAGGGGTAGGGCAGCGGAGTATTGGCGATCCGTTCCATCCCGCCCTGGCTGTTGGACAGATCGACCATCGTCGATTCCAGCCGTGCCAGCCGAATGCTGTCCAGGCGCCCGGCCTTGTATTCCCTGGCCAGCAACGCCGCGGAACCGGTGAGGATGTCGTTGGCAAAGTTGTTGGTGGTGCCGCTGCGGGCGAACTCATCCGCCGGGATGAACGCGCGGACTTCTTCCGGGCAAGGCTGACCCTGCAGATGCGCCGCGAGGCAATTGACGTACGCCACATGGCGGCGCAACAGCGTCGCCTTCACCGGGTTCACTTCGTTGTCGGGATCATCCAGCAGCGTCAGCACCTGCCGGGCGAAGCTGCGCGAGCTGTTGATCATCATGCCCCACAGCGTGCGCGCCTCCCACCAACGGTTGTAGGCGCTGCTGTTGCGGAAACTGATCAGCACCACCAGCGCTGAACCGAGCAGCGTCAGCGGCATCAGCGGCAGGTTGATCTTGGCGTTCAGGAACAACATGAAGTCGACGGTGACGGCGATGTCCCAGAGCAACAACCAGAACAGCGACCAGCCCACGTAGCCCATGGTCTTGATGATCAAACGGTATTTTTTGACGATGGCTGCTTTCAAACGGAAACCTCGTGGCGAGCGGTAAGCGTTAACGCCCTAGCTCCGACGCTGGTTCGGGGGTAAAGGTTCGGTGTCGAGTGAGCTTCTTGGTTACGACAATTTTCAGGCAATAAAAAACCCGGTCATTACGCCGGGTTTTTTATTGCCTGCAGTTCTGCCAGAAGTCAGAGCGAGGCTTTCACCTGCAAGCCAAACACCAATGCATTGTCGATGTCCTGCCCGGAAAACGCGCCCGGTTCGATGATGTATTGCATGTTCGGACGCAGTGTCAACCAAGGCGTGGCCTGGTAGCCGTAGCCGAGTTCGATCAACTGCTCGCCACTGTCCAGGTTCGGGAACTGCGTGCCATTGGCCATGGCGGCGTCCTGCTGTACGTCGCGGCTGCGCGGGTTAGGCACGGCGCGGCCATAGCCCAGAGCGACGGTGTCACGCGGGCGACCTTCGAACGGTTTGTACAGCACCAGACCGGTGCCGTACCACTTGCTGAATGGCGAAGCCGCTTCGCTGGCCGCCGAGTATTGGCCGAACGCATGCAGGCTGCGGCCCTCGGACGTTGGCGAACTCCATACGGCTTGATCGATCAGCAAGTAGTGACCGCCACGGCCGGAGACTTCCTTGTCGCTGCCGATGCGTTTCACGTCGGAGCTGTCGTAGTAGTAACCGAGCTTGTATTCGCCGGGCAATTGGCCCGCGTGCTTGTACACCAGTTCGATCGGCACCACGGTGCCGGTGGTGTGTTTCGGGCCCAGATGCCAGGCGCGGCTGGAGTTGCCGTTGCTTTCCGGGTCGACATTGAACGCGGCCACGCGCAGTTGCCAGGACGGCGACAAGTCGTATTTCACCCGCACGCCCAGGTGTGCGTTCGGGTAATTGGTCCAGCCGCTGCCGCCGGACATGTTCAGCGGATGGCCGCAGAAACCGGCGTTCATGAAGTTGCACAGAATGCCGCTGTCGAGGCCGCCGAGGTCGTTGCCCATGGCCATGTAGCCCAGCTTCACGTTGAGCGCCGGGGTGAACAGGCTGCGCTCGTAGCTCAGTTCGGTCAGGCGGGTGTAGAGGCCGCCGTAGTTTTCCTGGATCGGCAGACGGTTGCCAACCAGATCTTCGGAGGCGCTGTTGCCGCGGCGGTCGTTGATGGTCAGCTGAACCTTGCCGGCGTTCTCTACGCCATACAACTTGCTCAGGTCGAACTGCGCGCCGAGCTTGATGTTCTGCGAATAACGACCGGAGCGGTGCAGGCCGCCGTCGGCGTTGTAAGCCATTTCGCCGGTGTAATCGCCGGTGAACTTGATCCCGTCTTCGTCCATCTGGTGGCGCAGGCCACCCCAGTCACCGGTCAGGGTGTTGCGGGTCAACAGGTTCGAATCGGTATCGGCGAAGGCGGGCAGGGTGGTGCAGGTCAGGCCCAACAGCACGCCGTTGACCCAGCCGTTACGAGTAAAACCAAACATGGAGATCTTCCTGCTCAAAGCGGTAGCAATATCGGAAAGCGGCGCGGCATCCTCAGGTGCCGCGCGCAAAAAGAAAGCGCCCGTGTTCAGCGCGGGCGCTGCGGTTTACGGCAAGGCGTAAGCCATCACGTAGTCGCCGCGATCGGTCGACTGACGCGCACCACCGGCGGTGATGACGATGTACTGCTTGCCGGTCTTCGGCGAAACGAAGGTCATCGGGCCGCCCTGACTGCCAACCGGCAGACGCGCTTTCCACACTTCTTCGCCATTGGCGCTGTTGAAGGCGCGCAGGTAGAAGTCCTGGGTGCCGGCGATAAAGATCAGGCCACCTTGGGTCGACAGGGTACCGCCGAGGGTCGGCAGACCGATCTTGATCGGCAGGTGCATGCGGATGCCCAGCGGACCTGTGTCTTCAACGGTGCCGACCGGAACCTGCCACGCGACTTTCTGGGTCTTCATGTCGATCGCGGTCAGGGTGCCGAACGGCGGTGCCTGGCACGGAATGCCGGCCACCGACAGGAAGCGGTTTTTGTTCACCGCATACGGCGTGCCTTTGAGCGGTACCGCGCCCATGCCGGTGTTCAACGCTTCGCCACCGGAGGAAGCTTGAGCCTTGTTCTGCGACGGGATCATCTGAATCCACAGACCCAGGCGCATGTCGTTGACGAAGATGAAACCGTGCACCGGGTCAGTGGAGATGCTGCCCCAGTTCATGCCGCCCAGCGAACCCGGGAAGCTCAGGGATTTATCGGTACCCGGCGCGGTGTACAGGCCGTCGTAACGCATCGATTTGAAATCGATCCGGCACAGCAACTGGTCGTACGGGGTGGCGCCCCACATGTCCGACTCAGTCAGGTGCTGGGCACCGATCTGTGGCATGCCCACCGATTTCGGCTGGGTTGGCGAGTACGGTTCGTTCGGGATGTTCGCGGCTTTGACCGGGACTTCTTTAACCTCGGTCAACGGTTTGCCGGTGGCACGATCGAGCACGTAGATCTGCCCGGCCTTGGTGCCGATGACCAGCGCCGGAACGCTTTTGCCGTCCTTGGTGAAGTCGATCAGGCTCGGCTGCATCGGCAGGTCGAAGTCCCAGAGATCGTTGTGCACGGTCTGGAATACCCAGCGTTCATCACCGGTGGTGGCGTCCAGCGCGAGGATCGAGGCGCCGTAGGTGTGATCGAGTTTGCTGCGCTCGACACCATAGATGTCGGTGGACGAGCTGCCCATTGGCAGGAACACGGTGTTGGTTGCCGGATCGTAGGACATCGGCGCCCAGCTGTTGGGCGTGCTGCGCACATACGTGCTGCCGTCGGCCGGTGCCTGTTTGTCCTGCGGGTTGCCTGGGTCGAAGGCCCAGCGCATGGCGCCGGTGATTACGTCAAAACCACGGATCACGCCGCCCGGCATGTCGGTTTGTACGTTGTCGGCTACACGACCGCCGACCACCACAGTGGTACCGGCCATCAACGGCGCGGAGGAGAGCTGGTAGTAGCTGTCCGGCACGTCACCGAGACCGGCCTTCAGATCAACCTGACCGTTGTTGCCGAAACCCTGGCAGAACTCGCCGGTGTCGGCATCGACCGCGATCAGGCGGGCGTCGATGGTGTTGGTCAGCAGACGGCGCTGGCAATTGGCGGCCGGCGCCGGTTTGGCTTCGATGATGCTCGAATTGCTTGGTTGAGCGATGCTTTTCGTCGCATCGAAATAGGCCATGCCACGGCAACGCTGCCAGACTTTCGACTGGGCGTTGATCGCGTTCTTCCACAGCTCTTTGCCGGTGTCGGCATCCAGCGCGATCAGGTTGTTGTGCGGGGTGCAGATGAACACTTTGTTGCCGATCTGCAGCGGAGTGAGCTGGTCTTCGGCACCGTTGCCATCGCTCTCGGCGACGTCACCGGTGTGGTAGGTCCACGCTACTTTGAGCTTGTCGACGTTGTTGCGGTTGATCTGGTCCAGCGCAGCAAAGCGGCTGCCGCCTTCGGTATTGCCGTAGTGCGCCCAGTCTTTTTGCGCCTTGTCTGGCTCAACCGGGGTCAGGCCCGGGCCAGTGCCGGTTGCCGCGACGGTCGGGTGCGCAACGAACATGTTGCCGGCAGCCACCGCCAGGGCGATTGCCAACACTGCCGCGAGGCCGTATGCACCGCGACCTGGAACACCACCGTTGGCGCGCTTGAGCAGCGGATAGACCAGCGTCACCGCCAGACCCACGGCGCTGAACATGAACAGACGCGAGAACACCGGCCAGAACACCAGCCCGGCATCGCTCACCGCCCAGATCGCTGTCCCCACCAGAAACGCTGCAAACAGCCAGGCGCCGGCCGTCTTGAAGCGAGCGATCAGCAGACCGGAAACGGCCATCACCAGACCGCCCACGAGGAAGTACCACGACCCTCCCAGGCTGACCAGCTTCACTCCGCCAGCCGCAAGTGCCAGGCCGAGCAGGGCGATGATCACCCCCAGCCCGACCAGAATGAATTTTGATATGCCCGAGAGGCGTTGACTCTGCTTCACGTTGAATGTCCCGTTGAAATGAGGCGTGCATTATATAGATAGGTAACTACCTAGTTAAATCACTAATTCAGTAATGAACTGTTGTTCATTGCGAAATCCCCGTCCTGAGCGGGGACCTGCGCTTTCAAGGGCCTGGAAAGATATTTTGAATGCCTGAAAAAGAGCCTTTTTGTCAGAAAAAATGGGAGTTATGACAGCTGCCGTCATCAACCACGGTTATTGCGCAGAATCGAGAAATTCAACGCCGCCGCCACACACAACCAGGCCAGATAAGGAAACAGGATCAACCCGGTGATCAAATCCATGCGCAACGCCATAAACACCATCACCGCGACCACCAGCCACAACAGCAGCAGAATCACCATGGCGGCGGCCACCTGATGCGCGCCGAAGAACACCGGCGTCCACAACGTGTTTAAGGCAATCTGCGCGGCCCATAGCGCCAGTACCGTCTGACTGCCAGGAATCAGGCTCAAGCGATAACCGGCCCAGGCCAGCAATAGATAGATTATTGTCCAGGCCACCGGAAACGCCCAATTGGGCGGGGTGAATCCGGGTTTATTGAGCCCTTCGTACCATGGCCCGGGCTTGAAAATCACCCCGGTAGTCGCCGCAGCGCCGCACGCGATCAGAAAAATCAGAAACGTCACCATTTTTCACTCCTTGGCCGCAGCCACTCTCTCTGGGATTACAGCGCCGCAACGGTCGCTCATTCGGATTTCATCGCCATCAGGTCGCTGACCCGCGCCACCAGCGTGTCGACGGCAAACGGCTTGGTCAGCACCTGCATGTCCGGGCCCAATTGACCGGCGCCAATCACCGCGTTTTCTGCGTACCCGGTGATGAACAGGGTCTTCAGGTTCTGGCGGATTTCCCGGCCGGCATCGGCCAGTTGCCGACCATTCATGCCACCCGGCAAGCCGACGTCGGTGATCAGCAAGTCGATGTGTATGTCCGAGCGCAACATCTTCAGCCCGACCACACTGTCAGCGGCCTCTATCAAGGTGTAGCCGAGATCGCCGAGCACGTCAGTCAGCAGCGCACGCACCGTAGGCTCGTCGTCCACCACCAGAATTGTCTCGCCAGACTTGGGCAAGGCTGCCGGCGTGTTGTCCTTGTGATCCTGATTCGGCACGGGCTCGCCATGGTAGCGCGGCAGGTAAATGCACATCTCGGTGCCCTGGCCGACCTGCGAATGCACGCGCACCTGGCCGCCGGACTGCTTGGCGAAACCGTAGATCATCGACAGCCCCAACCCGGTGCCCTGGCCCAGCGGTTTGGTGGTGAAGAACGGGTCGAAGGCTTTGGCGATCACATCGGCAGTCATGCCGGTGCCGGTATCGGTCACGCACAGGCACAGGTATTCGCCCTCGGGCATGTCCAGGGTGCGCGCCGTCTCGCAGTCCAGCGCACGGTTGGCCGTTTCGATGGTGATGCGCCCACCATCCGGCATCGCATCGCGCGCGTTGATGCACAGGTTGAGCAGGGCGTTCTCCAACTGGCTGGCATCCACCAGGGTTGGCCAGAGCCCCGGCGCGGCGCGGGTTTCCAGAACGATGCTGGGGCCGACCGTACGCTGGATCAGCTCGGTCATGCCGGTCATCAGCGTGTTGACATCTGTCGGCCGCGGATCGAGGGTCTGGCGTCTGGAAAACGCCAGCAGACGGTGGGTCAGGGCGGCGGCGCGCTTGACCGCGCCCTGGGCGGTCACCATGTATTTGTCGACCTCATTCAGCCGGCCCTGGCTGATGCGCGCGCCCATCAACTCCAGCGCGCCGGAAATGCCGGCCAGCAAATTGTTGAAGTCATGCGCCAGGCCCCCGGTCAGTTGGCCGACGGCTTCCATTTTCTGCGACTGACGCAGTTTCTCTTCGGCTTGCATCAGCTCTGAAGTGCGCGATGACACGCGCTGCTCCAGCGTATCGTTGAGCGCGCGCAACGCGGCGATGGCACGGTCGCGTTCCGCTTCGACATTGCGCCGTTCCTCGACATCGATCAGCACGCCGGGAAAGCGCAACGGCGTTCCATCATCGGCACATTCAACACGGCCGTTGGCCTCGATCCACTGATATTTGCCGTCGGCGCGGCGCACACGGTACTGGTGGGAGTAGGCACCACCACGGCCGATGGCTTCGTTGATCGCGGTGGTCAGTCCATCCTGGTCTTCGGGATGCACGGTCACCATGACTTGTTCGAGGCTGAGCCCTTCGCGGCCCAGCGCCGGGTCGAGGTCAAACACCCGGGCGAACGCTTCGTCCACGGCAAAACGGTCGGTGAGCAGGTCCCAGTGCCAGGTGCCGATGATCGCACCGGCGGCGAGCGCCAGTTGCACACGCTCGACGTTCTCCCGCGCCAGCGCTTCACTGGCACGCAAACGCTCCTCGGCGTCGCGCCGCTGGGTGACGTCGTTGAACAGGATCGCGATCTGCCGGTCGGCAGGATCGCCAACACGCACCGCGCGCACGTCGAACCAGCGTTCAAAGGTGTTGGCGTAATTTTCGAAGTTCGCCGGCTCTCCGGTTTTGGCCACATGGCCGTAGGTTTCGAACCAGAAGCTTTCCAGATTCGGCGCGAACTCGGTCACCCATTTGCCGCGCAGGTTGACCCCGCACTGGTGTTCGAACGCCGGATTGGCTTCGACGAAGTAGTAATCGACGGGTTTATCCTCAGCGTCGAATTTGACCTTGACGATGGCGAACGCCGACTCGATGGTTTCCAGAATGGTGATGAAGCGTGCCTCGCTGCGGGCGAGCGCATCCCGACTGGCTTGCAGTTGCGCCGCCATGTCGCGATCGAGGTCAACGTCCTGCGTGTCGACCAGGGTGCTCTGAAGCGCCGCGCGCAATCGCCTTACCTCTGACTCAAGCGCTTCGCGACTAAGGTGTTCAAGGGTATCCATGTGACCTGCTTTATTGAATGTTCAGGGACTGGCTTCATAGAGCGCGTAGGCACAACGCGAGCAGTGAACGTCGCGCTCGCAGGGGACTTGAGCGCCGATCATTCGTTGACCGGGCGCGCTGTGCTTAAGTTTCACCACCCGCGCATGCGAGCGCTCATTTCAGATCGATTCGCCGTTATCCAGACGCGCCAACAGGTTTTGCCCGCGTTGCCACAGCGCCTCCTGTCTGGCTGGTGGCATGCGGTCGAGGTTCTTGTACATCATCGCCATGCGCTGATTGCCGCGCAGTTGTTCGCCGTGGCGCATCAGAAAATGCCAGTACAACGCATTGAACGGGCAGGCATTGTCCGCGGTACTTTCGCTGACCTTGTAGGCGCAGCTTCGGCAGTAGTCGGACATGCGATTGATGTATTGGCCACTGGCGCAATAGGGTTTGGAACCGAGGTAACCGCCATCGGCATGCATGACCATGCCCAAGGTGTTGGGCAGCTCGACCCAGTCGAAGGCGTCCATATAGATTGCCAGGTACCACTCACAGATCTGGCTCGGCGCGATGCCGGCGAGCAGGGCAAAATTGCCGGTGACCATCAGCCGCTGAATGTGGTGCGCGTAGGCGTGCTGCAGACTCTGGCCGATAGCCTGGCGCATGCAGTTCATCTGCGTAGCGCCGGTCCAGTAGAACTCAGGCAGTGGCCGGTCGTTGCCGAATACATTACCGAGTGCGTAGTCCGGCATTTTCAGCCAGTACACGCCGCGCACATATTCCCGCCAGCCGATCAGTTGCCGAATGAAGCCTTCAGCGGCATTCAGGGCAATCCTGCCGGCCCAATAGGCGGACTCGACGTCACTGCACAACTGCCGCAAATCCAGCAGGCCGATATTGAGCGCGGCACTGATGCGCGCATGAAACAGGAACGGTTCGTCACTGGCCATGGCGTCCTGATAGTCGCCGAATCCTGCCAGGCCAGAATCCAGAAAATACTCCCACAGCGCCTGCGCGTCGGCGTGGGTGACCGGGTAGTTGAAGTCGTCGAGTGCACCGTAATGCTGACTGAAGCGCGCCTTCACCAGCGCGAGCACTTCGCCAGTGATGACGTCGTTGCTGAAGCGGATCGGGTAGGGGGCTTTCACGCCTTTGGGCAGGGCCTTGCGATTCTCGGCATCGAAATTCCACGCGCCGCCCACCGGCGTGCCGTCGCCATTGAGCAGCAAGCGACTCTTGCGGCGCATCTCGCGATAGAAGAACTCCATGCGCAACTGCTTTTTGCCGGCGGCCCAGGCGGCGAACTCGGCGCGACTGCACAGAAAACGCGTATCGGCGTGCCAATGGATGGGCAGGCCACAGTCCCTGATCGATTGCTCCAGGCGCCAGTCCCCGCATTCGGTGACGTGCACTTCTTCGACCTGCAACCGCTGTTGCCAGCGGCGTAATTCCCCCGGCACCGAGCCGCTATTGTGCGGATCATCCAGGGTCACGTATTCGACACGAACGCCCTGGTCTCGCAGGGCCTGGGCGAAATGGCGCATGGCACTGAAGATCAGGGCAATCTTTTGCGGGTGGTGCGGCACATGGCTGGCTTCTTCCATGACCTCGACCAGCAGCACAGTGTCGCGCTCGCTATCGAGCGTCTGCAAGGAAGCCAAGTCGAAGGACAACTGATCGCCCAGTACCAGGCACAACCGACGGTTCTGGTTCATTCACAGCATCCGTTTCATAGCGATGTGGCCAACGAAAACGGAATCCGCAGCTCTTCGACGGGCCCGCTATCACGCCCGCACATTTCGTCGTGCACGCATTGCTGCACCAGCACGCAGGGGAATGCCGGCACAGTCTGCAGCAGGTCACGCAGATGGGTGATCGAGCGCAGATGCATCGGTTTGGCTGCATCGTCGAGCAAGGTGAACTGGCCGTGATCCAGACGGATGCGGGCCAGATAAAAACCACCTTCAAGCGACAGCAACTCCAGCTCACGTATTTCGCTGTTGGCCGCACGTTCGGTCAGGGTTTGCAGATTCATGCTTCACTCCTTGCCTATCAATTCAGCACTGTTCATTGATTTTCTCCCGCGCTCTGGCGACGGAAGAACAAGGTCACCTGACCGACTTCAACACCGAGTTTGGACATGCGGGTGCGATTGATCAGCGTGTCCTCGTCCATCTGGTACATCCAGTCGTCCATGCTCATTTCATAGGTCGAGCCATCAACCGGCAGGTTCAGGCGATACCGCCAGTGCAGCGCATTGCCGGCGACCTGACCTGTGGCGACGCCCACCACATCACCCGCACGCCCGCTCCAGCGTCCCTGGCCCTCGGGCGTCAGGGTCCAGACGCGGCGTTGGCGCGTGCCGTCGCTGTACAGGAAGCGCTCATCGAGAATCAGGTTGTCGCCTTCACGATGGCTGACGATGTTGACCTCAAAGCGCTTGACCACTTCCCCGGAGCGCTTCTGAAATATCCCCCAGGCTTTCACGGGTTTGCTGAAAAAGCGTTGCAGATCCAGCGCCGGTTGCTGATCGGCATAGTGGCTGACATCCACGCTGCCGCAGCTTGCAACGCCGAGTACCAGAGCCAGTAAGAGCACAAGTCGGGCCATTGCCGTTCTCCCTGAGTGCACAGGTATAGGGGTGAAAGTAGGAATGTCGTGCTTGTACAGTGGGTTTATCGTGTACAGGTTTATCGCGCCTGTCGAAGGTCGGAAATCAACTTCGCCGCCCGATCAATTGCAGGAACTCCTGACGCGTCGTGGAGCTGTCGCGAAAGGCACCGAGCATCACCGAAGAGGTCATGATCGAATTCTGCTTTTCGACGCCGCGCATCATCATGCACATGTGCCTGGCTTCAATGACCACGGCCACGCCGGCGGCATCGGTGATCTGCTGGATCGCCTCGGCGATTTGCCGGGTGAGGTTTTCCTGGATCTGCAGACGGCGGGCGAACATGTCCACCACGCGCGCTACTTTCGACAGTCCCAGCACCCTGCCGGTGGGGATGTACGCCACGTGTGCCTTGCCGATGAAAGGCAGCATATGGTGCTCGCACAAGGAATAGAGCTCGATGTCACTGACGATGACCATCTCATCGCTTTGCGATTCGAACAGAGCACCGTTGGTGACGTCTTCCAGGCTCATCGAGTAGCCGTTGCACAGATACTGCATCGCTTTGGCCGCACGTTTGGGTGTGTCGAGCAGACCTTCGCGTTCGGGATTTTCACCGACACCGACGAGGATTTCGCGGTAATGGCTGGCTAGTAGTGGGTTCATTCAGGGTGCTCGCGGCAGTGCGGTGCGTGGGGGCCAATCCGTAGCGGAAGAGTTGTACGTAAAGAAGTGCTTTGTATAGGTTTTATTCAAGATAGGCTGAAAAAATAAACCTGACAATCAATCGGCAATCTTTTTTGTGCAGATGCGAAAACCTCGCAGCGCAGCGCGCGAGGTTGCGGGTGTAGCGGGGGAGAGGAGGAAGCGGTCCCGGTGAGTGGGAGCGCTGTGCGAATTCGCGGAGTTATTCGCTGTAGGTCGGGTAATCCACATAGCCTTCGGCATTGCCGCCGTAGACCGTCGCGGGATCCAGTGGATTGAGCGGCCAGTCATTGGCGATGCGCGCCGGCAGGTCCGGGTTAGCCATGAACGGACGGCCGAAAGCCACCAGATCCGCCAGTCCCGATTCAAGCAATTGCACACCGGATTCTGCGTTGTAGCGCCCGGCGTAGATGATCGCGCCACTGAAGGTATCGCGCACTGCACGGCGGAAGGTTTGCGGCATCGCGGGCGCGTCGTCCCAGTCCGCTTCGGCGATGGACAGGTAGGCGATGCCCACATCCTCAAGCACTTTGATCGCTTCGATGTAAGTGGTGTGCGGGTCCTCTTCGACCATGCCCAGATAGGTGCGCGCTTCATCGGTGGTGGTGAACAGCGGCGCGAAACGTACGCCGACTTTCTCTTTACCGATGCACTCGGCGACACCCGACACCACTTCGCGCAGAAAGCGCAGGCGGTTGTGCAGCGAGCCACCGTACTGATCGGTGCGCACATTGCTGTGGGCAGAAATGAACTGGTTCACCAGATAGCCATTGGCGCAGTGCAGTTCGATCCCGTCGAAGCCGGCGTCCATCGCATTGCGCGCCGCCTGTATATAGAGCTGAACCAGTTCCTGGACTTCATCGGTGCTCAGTGCTCGCGGCGCGGATGGCGTAACCAGTTCGCCGGTGCCCGGCGCAGTTTCGATGAACACGCTGACTCGCTCGGTGGCGATGGCGGACGCTGAAACCGGGGCCGCCCCATCGGGTTGCAGCGCGGTGTGGGACACACGTCCGACGTGCCAGAGTTGGGCGAATATCACGCCGCCCTTTGCATGAACCGCTTCGGTGACTGTGCGCCATCCGGCAATTTGCTCAGGGGTGTGAATGCCGGGAGTCCAGGAGTAGCCCTGACCGCGGGGCTCGATCTGCGTGCCTTCGGTAACCAGCAGACCGGCGCCGGCGCGTTGCTGGTAATACTCGGCCATCAATGCGTTGGCGACATTGCCCGGTTGTGTGCTGCGTTGGCGGGTGAGGGGTGGCAGGACGATGCGGTTCTTCAGGGTGTGCAGGCCCAGTTTGACGGGGGTGAAGTAAGGGCTGTTTTTCATGTGATTCCTGTTTTGGCCTTATTAGACCAGTCGACTAGTAATGCGGTAAAAAAACACCGTGCGGGATGCGCACGGTGTCTGGACGCTGGAGGGTTCAGGCCAACAGCTTCAGCAGTTTTTCGGCGACGGCTGCCGAGCTGGCAGGGTTTTGACCCGTCACCAGTTGGCCATCGGTCACCACGTGAACCTGCCAGTCAGCGACTTTGGAGTAGCGGCCGCCGAGACGCTGGAATTCGTCTTCGATCAGGAACGGCACGACATCGGTCAGGCCTACAGCGGCTTCTTCGGCGTTGGTGAAACCGGTGACGTCCCGGCCTTGAATCAACGGTTTGCCATCGGCAGCCACCACGTGACGCAGAACGCCCGGCGCATGGCAGACGAAACCGTGAGGTTTGTTGCTGCGGTCGAACGCTTCGATCAGCGCAATCGAGTGTTTGTCTTCGGCCAGATCCCACAGTGGGCCATGGCCACCGGGATAAAACACGGCATCGAAATCCTCGGCGCTGACATCCGCCAGGCGCCCGGTATTGGCCAGCGCCTGCTGAGCAGCAGGGTCCTTGCGGAAGCGGTCCGTTTCAGCGGTTTGCGCATCGGGCTCATCGCTTTTCGGATCGAGCGGTGGCTGGCCGCCGGCCGGCGATACCAGAGTGATCTGCGCGCCGGCATCCTTGAAGGCGTAGTAGGGGGCCGCGAACTCTTCGAGCCAGAAGCCGGTTTTCTTGCCGGTGTTGCCAAGCTGATCGTGGGAAGTCAGAACCATCAAGATTTTCATAGAGCGCCCTGTATTGGTCTGGTGTCCTCGACGGGTTCGTCTGCGACACCTCGGAAGGAGTGACGGGCACAGAATAGATTCATATTAGACCGGTCGTCTAGTAAATTTTTACGCCCGTGTTTCCGCGCCATCAGTGTGGCAAACTCCTGCCCATCAGAAATATACGACTGGTCTAATGTTTGGTATTTTGCGCCCCATGAAACCGACCTACGACGATACCCGCCAACACCTGCTCGACACCGGCCACCGCATGATGGCCGAAAAGGGCTTCACCAGCGTTGGCCTGAGCGAGATCCTGCAGACCGCCGGTGTGCCCAAGGGCTCGTTCTATCACTACTTCAAATCCAAGGAACTCTACGGCCAAGCACTGCTGGAGGATTACTTTGTCGGCTACCTGGCAGATATGGAGCGACGCCTGACCCTGCCCGGCCTCAGTGCCTATGAGCGGCTGATGGATTACTGGCAGGGCTGGCAGAACCGCTGCACCCTGGAAGGCCATGGTGATGAATGTCTGGTGGTGAAGTTGAGCGCGGAAGTCGCCGACCTGTCCGAGTCGATGCGCCTCACCTTGCGCGACGGCGCCGAGCGCATCGTTGCGCGCATCACGACGTGCCTGGAAGAAGGGCAGTTGGATAAAAGTTTGCCGCAGACTGACGCTCGGCAACTGGCAGAAACCCTGTACCAACTCTGGTTGGGTGCCAGTCTGTTGAACAAACTGCAGCGCACGGGGCAGTCGTTGCAGACGTCGATGGTGATGACGAAGCGCCTGTTGCAGCGCTGAAAACACCCACGACCCTTTCATATCGAGTACTTTTGCAAGCATCCGGCATCAGGATTTGGAGAACTTCATGCGTGACATTATCGACGGCTTTCTGCGCTTTCAGCGTGAGGTATATCCGCAACGTGTCGAGCTGTTCAAGCAACTCGCGACCTCACAAAATCCGAAGGCGTTATTCGTTACTTGCTCGGACAGTCGTGTAGTGCCTGAGCTTCTTACACAGCGCGAACCCGGTGAACTATTCGTGATCCGCAACGCCGGCAACATTGTGCCGTCGTATGGTCCCGAACCCGGTGGCGTGTCGGCTACCGTCGAATATGCTGTCGCCGTGCTCGGCGTACAGGACATCGTGATCTGCGGGCACTCGGACTGCGGAGCGATGGGCGCGATATCGCGCTGCACCTGTCTGGATCATCTTCCTGCGGTCGCCAATTGGCTGCGTCACGCGGACGCTGCGAAAGCGATCAACGCGGCGCATGAATTCGACACACCGCGCGCGAAGCTCGATGGTCTGGTCCGGGAAAATGTGATCGCGCAACTGGCGAACCTGCGCACGCATCCCTCCGTGGCCCTCGCGCTCGAGCAAGGGCGCATGAATCTGCACGGATGGGTCTACGACATCGAGGCGGGGTGCATCGATGCGCTGGATGGTTCAACCCGACGCTTTGTTCCCCTGGCTGATTCGCCGACTACCGTGGCGATCACTGCGCGTAACGGCAAGCAGATGTAACGGCTGGCCTCATCTGAAATCGCCAGACTTGTGACCTTATTCCTGTGTGGTCACAAGTTGTCAGCCCGCCATAGGATGAGTAAGCTGCTGTCATGAATCAGCTATCAATATCTGCCTCCTCGCCAAACACTCGTGGCCCGGCCGAGCACGACATTCGTGACCAGATTGTCGCCGCGGCCAATGAACACTTCAGCCAGTATGGCTACGCGAAAACCACGGTTTCCGACCTGGCCAAGGCCATCGGTTTTTCCAAGGCATACATCTATAAATTTTTTGACTCGAAACAGGCGATTGGCGAGGCCATTTGCGCCAATTGTCTGGGGCAAATCGTTGCAGCCGTCGAACAGGCCGTTAACGAAGAATCTCTTTCGGCGACCGAGCGTTTGCGCAGATTGGTAAAAACCGTCATTGCCACGGGTGTGAACCTGTTCTTCAACGACCGCAAGCTTTATGACATCGCGGCGTTTTCCGCTTCGGAGCGTTGGCACAGTGCCCAGGTGTATGAAGCACTGATCAAAGACTTTATTGTCGACATCGTGCGGCAAGGACGAGAAGCGGGGGAGTTCGAGCGCAAGACTCCACTGGACGAGACTGTCGAGGCGATCGATCTGGCGCTGCGACCTTTCGTCAACCCCTTGCTGTTGCAGCACAATCTGGATTTCATCGAGCAAGCGCCCACGCTGACCTCCAACCTCATCCTGCGCAGCCTCATGCCCTGACTGTCGCTGGTCAAATCTGTCAGTCGATTCGAGTCAAAACCACATCCCCCACATGACGTTTTCCGTTCCCGGCCAATGAGTGCCGGGAGGGCGCAACATTTCGCTCTTCGTGACCATTGACTGAATTGGTCACATGGATAATATGGCTTCGATGTAGTTCGATGTTCTATTCCAGTGATCTCCATAGAGTCCCGATAATGAAAAAAACAATGCTCAAGAGCCCCGTGGGCCTGGCCGTCGTGCTTGCGTCTTCCAATGTGCTGGCCGGTGGCTTTGCACTCAACGAACAAAGCATCAGCGGGATGGGGTCCGGGTTTGCCGGGCGATCTTCATCGGCCGAAGACGCCAGTACGATCTACGGCAACCCGGCGGGCATGGCGCGACTTAAACAAGAGCAGGTCAGCGTGGGGGCGGCGACATTGTTCGCCAAGTCCGATATCAGCCGGACTCGCAGTACGTTCGGTGGCAAGGAAGACGGCGACATGGTGCCCACGACCACCGTACCGATGGGCTATTACGTCAAACCCATCGATGAGCATTGGGCATTCGGCGTCGGGTTTTATGTACCCTTCGGGTTGATCACCGACTACGGCAGTGGGTTTGCCGGACGCTATTACGCCAACAAGAGCGAAGTCACCACGCTGACTTTCCAACCGACCATCAGTTACGCTTTTAACGAAAAAGTCTCGATCGGTTTCGGTCCGACCATCAACCGTATCGGTGGAGAGATATCGGGCATGGTGCCCAATCCATTAACCCCGGGGCGCAATGACGGCAAGCTCAAAAGCACGGGTGATGACACCGCGCTGGGCTTCAACGCAGGTGTGCTGGTGCAGGCGACAGATCAGACCCGCCTGGGGCTGACTTATCACTCCAAAGTCAGTTACCACTTGGATGCGAAAACCAAGGTCACCGATGGCATCTTCAGCGTGCTGGGCGTCAGCGGCCGCAGTTATGACGCATCGCTGGATGTGGATACGCCGGAGTCGGTGGATTTTTCGGCCACGCATCAATTCAATAACGACTGGACGCTCTATGTCGGTAGCACCTGGACGCGCTGGAGTCGCTTCAAGGAGCTGACGATCGAAAACAGCGGCCTGCCGCCGTTGCTGAGCGGTCAATTGGGGACGATCAGCGAAGAGCAGAACTGGCATGACACGTGGGCACACGCCATCGGTACCGCCTATCAATTGAATAGCCAGTGGGTGTTGCGTAGCGGGTTTTCGGTAGATCAATCACCCGCCAACAATACCAATCGCGGCCCCCGTATTCCTACGGGCGATCGAAAGGTTATCAGCTTCGGTGCAGGCTGGACGCCGGTGGAAAATGTCACCATCGACTTCGCTTACTCCTACCTCTGGGAGGAGAGCGTGAAGGTCAACGACAGCTCGCCATCCAGAGGTGCCTACAGCGCCAGGTACAAGAACAGTGCGAGCGGGCTCGGTACGTCTGTCAGCTACCGTTTTTAGCTGAGGGCTGTACTCACAATGTGGGGCCGGGAGTGCGTGCTGCCTCCCGACCACACACACGCAAGGGCATGTTGATCGGGCCGATTCTCGCAGAGAGGTTGGCCCTTTTTTGTAGGTCAAACCCCCATGACTTTGGCCATCAGGCTCCGATGAAAACGCCGTGGCGTGGCCCGCGTCAAAACCGCGATCGACCTTTTGCTGTGTACTGTCGAGCCAAATTCTTTGCAAAGCTGGCGAACTTCATCGCGACGCAACAGGCAGGGTTTCAGGAACTTGCCAGCCGCCGCCGAGCGCTTTGAATGCCGCGACCGCAGCCCGCGCCGATTCTGTCCGCGCTTGCGCACGGGCATCGGAAGCCTGGAGCAACGTTTCGTCGGCGTGGAGCACATCAATCAGGCTCGCGGTGCCTTTTCCGTAGGCAATAAAAGACGCTTGGCGAGCCTGTGTCAGAGAAGCCTCGCCTCCCGCGAGCGTGGTGGCCTGAAGGTTGCGGTTCACCAGGGCGGAGAAGGCATTCTCGACATCCTCGGTGGCGCGTAACACCGACTGACGATAAGCGGCCAGCGCTTCGGCTTCCTGTCCTTTGGCCTGATCGATCTGCGCGTTTATCCGGCCTACGTCAAAAAGTCTCCAGCGCAACCCAAGGACCGCCGCCGACTGACTGGCGCCGCCAGTGAACAGGTTGCCGCCGGAAACAGTCGTGGCGCTACCGAGCAATGCGCTGAGCGAAAGTTTCGGGTAGTACTCCGCAATCGCCACGCCGATGCGTGCATTGGAGGCTGCCAGGCGGCGCTCGGCGACGATCAGATCCGGCCGGCGACGCAGCAGATCGGCCGGCGTTCCCGAGGCGTTTATCGGCGGCACAACAGGAATGCTCGCCGTACCGGCCAGTTGCGTGCGGTGAGTCCCCGGCGGGGTGCCGAGCATCACATCCAGCGCATTCATGGCGGCATCCAGGCCGGTCTGCAGCACTGGCACGCTCGCCTGGACTTGCGCCAGCGCGCCCTCAGTCTGTTGAACCTGATAGCGGGCAGCGAGGCCCTTGCCGTAGAGCAGGCGGACTTTCTCCAGCAGTCCCTGCTGGGTTTCGACTTGACGGTTGGCAATCTCCAGTCGCGCCTGCAACCCACGGAGGGTGATGTAGATATCGGCCGTCTGCGCTGCAATGGCCAGGCGTGTGGCGGTCGCGCCCGCCTCGGAGGCCAGGTATTCGGCGAGTGCGGCTTCGCGCTCGCGTCTCAACCCGCCAAAGACATCAATTTCCCAGCCGGCATTGAGGTTGAGCTCGTAGGAACTTCCGTAGCGATCATAGCCAGGCGTTGAGTTCAACACCTGGCCGAGCGGCGTTTCGACGGATTGATAGGCGCGTGCGGCCTGGCCATCAATGCTCCCCGAGGGCAACAGAGCGGCATTTGCGGCCCCCAATCCTGCCCGTGCCTGTGTGACCCGCGCCGCTGCTTGTGCCAGATCGAGGTTCTGTTCCAGCGCCTGGGTGACGAAACCGGTCAACACGGGATCGTTAAAACTCTCCCACCAGTTGACCAGCCGGGCCGGCGCCGTTGCCGGCGTCTGTCCGGCTGCTGGCTGACTCAGGTAACGATCGGGAAGCGCGAGGGCAGGCCGTTGATAGTCGGGACCGACCGCGCAGCCTGCCATCAAACTGGCGGCCACCAAAAGCGTGATAGGGCGAACAGGAGGCATTGAGGTACCTGCGACGAAGATGATAAGTGACCATATTAAATTACGGTCACGGCTTTAAGGTCAACGATATCTTGTCCGTATGCGCCATCCACTGAAAATGTGTGACCGTTGACATTAATGGTCACCTTAATGAAAATGCCGGCATGTCCTATTCTTGAGTAACGGAACCTATGCGCCGGCCTCTAGCTGTACCGATTGCCGTTTGTCTGTTGCCGCTCGTCCTGACGGCGTGTGGCGACTCATCCGTCGTTGACGATCCCCGTACGCATGCCCCGTTGGTGAGGTCCGCTGCGGTTTCGGCGGCGTCCGAGGCTTCACGTGCTTTCACGGGGGTCGTGATCGCCCGCGTCGAGGCTGACCTTGGTTTTCGGGTCTCGGGCAAAATACTCGAGCGCCTGGTTGACACAGGCCAGACGGTCAAACGAGGTCAACCACTGATGCGTCTCGACCCGATTGATCTCGGGCTGCAGGCGCGGGCGCAGCAAGAGTCGGTCATGGCCGCCCGGGCGCGAGCCATACAGACCGCGGATGACGAGGCCCGGTATCGCGATCTGGTCGCCGCCGGTGCCATCTCGGCCTCGGCCTACGATCAGATCAAAGCCGCCGCAGATACCGCCAAAGCTCAGTTGAGCGCGGCGCAAGCGCAGGCTGATGTCGCTCGCAATGCGTCCGGTTATGCGGTGTTGCTTGCTGATTCCGATGGCGTGGTGGTGGAGACGCTGGCTGAGCCAGGACAAGTGGTGAGCCCCGGGCAAGCCGTGGTTCGACTGGCGCGGGCAGGGCAGCGCGAAGCCATCGTGCACCTGCCCGAGACGCTACGTCCGGCGGCAGGCTCGACCGCGCAGGCCACACTTTATGGCAACACCTCGGGTGCCGTGACAGCCAGACTGCGGCTGCTGTCTGATTCGGCCGATCGCATGACGCGCACCTTTGAGGCACGGTATGTGCTGGAGGGCGCGCTGGCCAATGCGCCGTTGGGTTCGACCGTTACGCTGCAGATCGCTGGCAGCCGCGCAAATGCACAGGTGTTGCAAGTGCCGCTGGCGGCGGTTTATGACCCAGGCAAAGGCCCCGGCCTCTGGGTGATTGCTGGCAACCCGACCAAGGTGAAGTGGCGGCCTGTGCAGATATTGGGCGTGAGCGATGACATTGCGCGTGTCGACGGTGAACTCAAGGTCGGTGAGCAAGTTGTCGCTTTAGGCGCACATCTTCTGCGCGAGGGGGAGGAGGTGAGACTGGCTCAACAGCCTGACGTCCAGGTTGCCGGGAGCCGTCCATGAGCCAGGGGCGCTTCAATCTTTCGGCGCTTGCCGTTCGCGAGCGTTCGATCACGGTGTTCCTGATCTTCCTGATCGGTGTTGCCGGGATCCTCGCGTTTTTCCAGCTCGGGCGCGCGGAGGACCCGCCGTTTACGGTCAAGCAGCTGACGGTCATCACGGCGTGGCCGGGCGCGACCGCGCAGGAAATGCAGGACCAGGTCGCCGAGCCGCTGGAAAAACGCCTGCAGGAGTTGAAATGGTACGACCGCACGGAAACCTACACTCGTCCGGGTCTGGCCTTCACCGTGGTGACACTGCTTGATCGTACACCGCCCTCCCAAGTGCAGGAGGAGTTCTACCAGGCGCGCAAAAAACTCGACGATGAGTCGATCAAGCTACCGGCCGGCGTGATTGGCCCGATGGTCAACGATGAGTTTGCAGATGTGACCTTTGCGTTGTTTGCCTTGAAAGCCAAAGGCGAGCCGCAGCGCCTGCTGGTACGTGATGCCGAATCGCTGCGCCAGCGCCTGTTGCATGTGCCAGGCGTGAAAAAGGTCAACATCATAGGTGAGCAAAGCGAGCGCATCTTTGTCTCTTTCTCCCATGATCGGCTGGCCACACTGGGGGTGACCCCGCAGGATATTTTTGCCGTGCTGAACAATCAGAACGTGCTGACGCCGGCCGGCTCGATTGAAACCAAGGGGCCAGAAGTCTTCCTGCGTCTCGACGGCGCCTTCGACAAGTTGCAGAAGATTCGTGACACACCGCTGGCGATTCAGGGACGTACCTTGAAGCTCTCGGACGTTGCGACGGTCGAGCGGGGTTACGAAGATCCGGCCACCTTCCTTGTGCGTAACAACGGTGAGGAAGCGCTGTTATTGGGTGTGGTGATGCGCGAGGGCTGGAACGGCCTGGACCTGGGCAAGGCACTGGACGTGGAGACCACCCGGATCAACGAAGGCATGCCACTGGGCATGACACTCAGCAAGGTCACCGATCAGTCGGTGAATATCAGTTCAGCCGTCGACGAGTTCATGATCAAGTTCTTCGTCGCCTTGCTGGTGGTGATGCTGGTGTGTTTTCTCAGCATGGGCTGGCATGTCGGTATTGTCGTGGCCGCAGCGGTGCCACTGACGCTCGCCGTGGTGTTTGTGGTGATGGCGGCAACGGGCAAGAACTTTGACCGGATCACCTTGGGATCGCTGATCCTGGCGCTTGGACTGCTGGTGGACGACGCCATCATTGCGATCGAGATGATGGTGGTGAAAATGGAGGAGGGCTACGACCGTATCAAAGCGTCCGCGTATGCCTGGAGTCACACTGCCGCACCGATGCTTTCCGGCACGCTGGTGACCGCTATCGGCTTTCTGCCTAACGGCTTCGCGCAATCGACCGCTGGCGAGTACACCAGCAACATGTTCTGGATCGTAGGCATTGCCCTGATTGCCTCATGGGTGGTTGCGGTGGCCTTTACCCCCTATCTGGGCGTGAAGCTGTTGCCGGACATCAAACAGGTCGAAGGTGGTCACGCGGCCATCTACAACACGCCCAATTACAACCGCTTCCGCCGGATCTTGACGCGCGTCATTGCCCGCAAATGGCTGGTCGCCGGTACCGTTATCGCTACGTTTGTCCTGGCCGTTGTCGGCATGAGCCTGGTCAAGAAGCAGTTCTTCCCCACCTCGGACCGTCCCGAAGTGTTGATTGAAGTGCAAATGCCCTATGGAACCTCCATCGAGCAGACGAGTATCACCACCGCCAAAGTCGAGGCCTGGCTGCAAAAGCAGCCTGAAGCAAAAATCGTCACGGCCTATATCGGACAGGGTGCGCCGCGTTTCTATCTGGCCATGGCGCCGGAACTGCCTGATCCGTCTTTCGCGAAGATTGTGGTGTTGACGCAGAGTCAGGAGGCACGGGAAGTCCTCAAGCTCCGTCTGCGCGAGGCCGTCGCCGAAGGGCTGGCTCCAGAAGCGCGGGTCAGGGTGACGCAGTTGGTGTTTGGTCCGTATTCACCGTTTCCTGTCGCTTACCGGGTGATGGGGCCCGATCCCTCGACATTGCGTGAGATTGCCGCTCAGGTGCAGACGGTGATGCAGGCGAGCCCCTTGATGCGAACCGTCAATACTGACTGGGGGCCGCTGACACCCGCGCTGCATTTCACCCTGAACCAAGACCGCTTGCAGGCGGTGGGGCTGACCTCCAGTGCGGTCGCGCAGCAGTTGCAGTTTCTGCTTGCCGGGGTACCGATCACGGCCGTTCGTGAGGACATCCGTTCGGTACAAGTGACCGGGCGAGCGGCGGGGGACATCCGGCTCGACCCTGCAAAAATTCAAGGCTTTACGCTGGTGGGCACGGCGGGCCAGCGGATTCCGCTGTCGCAAGTGGGGACAGTGGATGTGCGCATGGAGGATCCCGTCCTTCGGCGTCGTGACCGCACGCCGACCATTACTGTACGCGGCGACATTGCCGAAGGCTTGCAGCCTCCGGACGTTTCAAGCGTGATCACGAAGGCGCTGCAGCCGGTCATCGACACGCTGCCGGAGGGTTATCGTATCGAGCAATCGGGGGCGATCGAGGAGTCGGGCAAGGCCGGCCAAGCGATCTTGCCACTGCTGCCGATCATGATCGCCGTCACGCTGCTGATCATCATTGTGCAGGTGCGTTCGGTATCGGCAATGATCATGGTGTTCCTCACCTCGCCACTCGGGCTGATGGGTGTGGTGCCGACACTGCTGCTCTTCCAGCAGCCGTTCGGTATCAACGCCTTGGTCGGGTTGATCGCCCTGTCGGGGATTCTGATGCGCAATACACTGATCCTGATTGGACAAATCCATCACAACGCACAAGAAGGGCTTGATCCGTTTCACGCCGTGATCGAAGCCACGGTACAGCGTGCTCGCCCGGTACTGCTGACTGCGCTGGCGGCCATCCTCGCGTTCATTCCACTGACGCACTCGGTCTTCTGGGGCACGCTGGCTTACACACTGATCGGCGGCACGTTCGTCGGAACCATCGTGACGCTGGTGTTCCTGCCGGCGATGTACTCCATCTGGTTCAAGATCAGTAAGCCATAGGAAGCCATCTTCAGCGTTCGCGGCTGCTACGGCAGTCGCGGGGCGGTTCCTGCGGTTGATACCTCGAGCATTACGCTCTTCGAATGCTCGGGGCGGGCTGATGCGGACTGGAGTGCGTCGACTCAGGCGGCCTGGTACAGACGGCGTTCGAGCAGCGAACTACCCCGCAGACGATGGCTGGCCTTGGCCGCGGCCAGTACGGCCAGGTCCAGCAGCGGTTCGAGGATGATCACGGTCATGTAGGCACTGCCGAAGGTCAGAACTGACAGAGCGTTTTCGGCTGTGAAGCCTTTTCCGTAGAAAGCCCAGAACGCCACCCAGGCGACAATGCCTGCCTGAAAGGCGGTCGACAGCCCCAGCGCTTGTCTGTAGCTCAGTTCCACATACGGCGTGTCGGGCGCAATGATGCGTTTGGCCAGGGCAGCGACTGCGCACAGCGGTACCAGTAGCGTGGTGACGTTCATGCCATATTGCGGCAGGTCGAATGGCGCGAAGAACAGGCCCTGAATCAGCAGCCCCAGGGCGAGACCCGCCGCAGCAGGTGCGGCGCCAAGCAGCAGAAACAGCGTTGACCCGAGGATGAGATGCACCTCGGAAACACCGACCGGATAGTGCGGCAGCAGCTCGAAGAAGCTGAAGACCAGAGCCGTGGCAGTGACAGTCCGAGCCAGCAGCGAAAAGACCCCACGCTCACCGATGGCTTGCGCAGCGAGTTTGACGGTGTAGGCGCCGACACCTGCGGCAGTGACATAGCTCAGCCAGAGTTTTCCGGCTTCCACCAGATCAGGTTCGATATGCATGACGGATGCTCCTTGGCCGCTTCGCGACCTCGACAGTAAAAAAACGGATGACTGCAGTCAGTTTGCGGCTCGGCTTATCGCTAACGGCTCGCGCCGTGGCAGGTGTTCGCGCTCGTGTCCATGGGGCGGTGGGCAACTCGCATTGAGCAGCGTGACCGGTTGTCCGTGGGGCGTGTTTTCGTAGGCTTGCTGCCATTCCTCGGTGCGCCGGGTGATGTCTTCGAAAGCGGTCAAACCGAGCGCGGTAACCATCCTTTCCATGGCCGCAATCCACTGCCGGTAGTAAGCGTCGTTGATGCTTTCTCCGGGCTGCGCCGGGCTTGCCTTGATCTCGTCGCTGAATGTCTGCACCCAGTCCTTCCAGGGAAATAGACCGCTTTGGTGCAGGTGTAACAGCAGGGAAAAAGCCTGGGCCTGCCAGGGTTTGTCGAACACCGGGGCTTCATTGTCGAGAGATAGCCCGGAGATGGGCGGGATGTGAAGCTTGCTGGCGTTCATACGGCCTCCAGATAATTGTCCCACAGATCAATGCAGACACTGTCCGGTCGCGCCACGCCCCACAGTTCTGTCGCACTGAAGCGCACGGCATAGACCTGTTGCGGTTGTTCGCCCAGACCGTGGGCCATCGTGTCCGGGGTGGCAAACGCACCGTGCGCAATCTCGATGGTCCCGACCTTGCCGCGCGCGTAGCGTGGCAGTCGGGTGTGGGTGGTTGGATTGAAATTTTTCGTCCGCACTCGGTCACCGACCCGGAAACGACCGGCGACAGGCTCTTTCGCCCTGGATGAAGCGCCGCCAAGAGTCACCGCCTCGACGATGTCTGGTGTGAGCACCGTTGGCTGCTGCGTCGGCGAGGTCGGTTTGACCGCGCCCTGCAGTTCGCCAGCGCTGATCACGCCTTTTTCCAGCAGCAAGGTCTCGAAGGCGTGCAGCCAGTGTTCGTAGTAACTCGACTGCAAGTATTCCGCCGGTTGCATGCGTTCGATGCAATGGCGGAATTCGTCGACATTGAAGTAGCCGCCGACGAAGAGCGAGGCAAACAGCGGAAAGATCCTGCGTTCCCAGTCGTGATGGAACACCGGTTCATTGTCTTCGGTGAGCACCGGGCCGAACCCGTGCATACCGCCTAAGTCGTGTACACCGTTCATGGTTTTCTCCTTCGCGGGGTCAGGCTGCGTCGCCCGGTATCTTGGCCAGTCCGGTACCGATCATGGCGTCACGCGTCACCAGCTCGACCAGGCGTTCCTCGCTCCAGCCGTCTGTGCCCGCCGGACGTTCCGGCAGTACCAGGTAGCGCAACTCGGCACTGCTGTCCCAGACCCGCACTTCCTTGTCATCGGGAACAAGCAAACCGAATTCGGCCAGTACGCCGCGTGGGTCGATGACTATCCGTGAGCGATAGGGCGCGGATTTGTACCAGGCGGGGGGCAAACCCAGGGTTGGCCAGGGGTAACAGGAGCACAGCGTGCAGACCGTCACGTTGTGCACGGCCGCGGTGTTCTCCACCACCACCATGTCTTCGCCCTGCACGCCGGAAAAACCCAATTCGGCAATCGCCGCGGTGGCATCTTCCAGCAGTCGGTGTTTGTAATCGGGATCGAACCAGGCCTTGGCGACCACCTGAGCGCCGTTGCGCGGGCCGACCTTGTGCTGATAAGTGTCCACCAGCGCATCCATGGCGGTCGGGTCGACCAGACCCTTTTCGATCAACAGGGATTCGAGCGCCTTGACGCGCAGGGCGATGGCCTCGGGGGGCTCGGTGTGATCGTGATCGTGATGATGTTCGTGCGTATGGCTCATGTTTTGACCCCTCTGAATTTGCTACTCACGTTCAGCGCGATGCGCCGATTTACAGCGTCCGCCAATCGACAGAGGCCTCGAATGCCGCTGCCGCTTGATACAGGGTGCCTTCGGCATAATGTTTTCCGACAAGCATCAGCCCCACGGGCAGTCCGTCCACCAGGCCGCAAGGGATCGACATGGCGGGGTGCCCGGTAATGTCCTGAGCGGCCGTATTGCCCAGCATCTCCAACGCACGTGTGACGGTTTCGGTGATGGAAGAGCCCGGTTCAGGGAGTGGCTGGGCGGTGATCGGCACGGTCGGCATGACGAGCAGGTCATAGGTATTCAGCGCCCGGTCATAGGCGGCCCGGGCAAAGCGTGCAATGTTCTGGGCCTTGGCGTAGTAGCGACCGTGGTAGCGCTCCAGACCGAACTGACCCACGAACATGCACAGTTTGAGTGACGGCGACAGTGCGTCGGCCTGGTCACGCCAACCGGCCTGTTTGTCCAGCAGGCCCACGTCGTAAAGCCCCTTCCAGTTAAAGCCCGCGCCGTTGCCGTGCATCATTTGCATGGTCAGGCCTTCACAGCCGATAGGGCTCCACAATGCCCCCGCCAGGTTGTGTTCGGGAACCGAGACTTCCTCGACCCGCGCACCCAACGCCTCGAGCCGGGCGATAGCGCTGCGCACCTTTTCTGCGATGCGCGGGTCCTGGTTAGCGAGTTGGAAACCTTCCTGGAGAATTCCGATCCGCAGTCCGGTCACGCCTCGTTCCAGATAATCGCTATAGGCATCGACCTCGGGAGCGCTCTGGCGCGGGTCGAGTCCGTCCGATCCAGCCATCACTTCAAGCATCAGCGCGTTATCGCGGACGTTACTCGTCATCGGGCCGACATGGTCGAAAGTTGCCTCGATCGCCATGACGCCGGTATAGGGCACCAGACCGAAGGTGGGCTTCATTCCGTAAATGCCGCACCAGGCTGCCGGAATGCGGATGGAGCCGCCCTGGTCGCCACCGACAGCCAGGTCGACTTCACCCGACGCCACCAGCGCTGCGCTGCCGGAAGACGAGCCGCCGGTGGTGAATCCATGGCGATAAGGATTGTGCACAGGGGCTGGGTCTGAGGTATGGCTACCACCGGAGAGGCAGTAATGTTCACAAGTGGCTTTGCCGAGGATGGTGGCGCCAGCGTCGAGCAGACGTGTCACCACAGTGGCATCAAACGACGGTACGAATCCTTCCAGTGGCGCGGCACCGTTCATCATCGGGACACCGGCCAGAGAGATATTGTCCTTGAGCGCAACCGTCTTGCCGGCAAGCTTGCCCGAACTGGCGCCCATTACCTCGGTTCTGTAGTACCAGGCGTTCAGCGGATTGTCCGTACTTGAAGGGCGGTAACCGGCACTGCGCTCGTAGCACACCGGGGGGATGAAGTCTGGCAACTCATCGACGAGATCGTAGGCATCAAAACTGGATTGCATGAGCGCCAGGTATTCGCTGGCTTGCTCGGGAGTCAACTGTATGTGCAGGCGGCTGGCGAGATCCTGCACTTGTTCGAGCGTCGGGCGGATGATGGCCATGGGGTGTCCTGTGTCCTGTGTCCTGTGCCAACCTGCTGGGTTGGCAATGTCTGTTCAAACGTCGTCTCGGAGAAGCCCGGTTACGGTGCGCACGATTGGCGATGTCACGACCGGGCTGGTATCAAGCTATCTGCGCACATTGAGCGGCGCTTGGTTGAGGAGGACATTCACTTGGTTGAGCGGGACGCCGTATTGTGGTGGCGCCGGTTTTTGCCGAGCGTGTCAGTCTTCGGATTCGGCCGTGGTCGGTTTTCGGGACGGCTTCCCGGGTTTCGGCCAGACAACCCCGACGCTCTTCATGCCTTTGGCCGGGTCCATTTCCGGGTGCGCGAGTACCACATCCCGATAGGAGGGGCTGCCAATCACCGCCGGTTTGAACTTGATGAGGAAGTCATTGACCTCCTTGCGCAGGTCCGGGGCCAGGCCGTAGTCGTCGTAGCAGGCCTCCAGACAATCGAGCACCGCTTGCCAGTGCACCTCGGTCAGCCCCATCCCGCGATGCGCGGTGACCATGTCTCTGCCCCTGTATTTGGCGCTGCCACCCCAGTGCTCGGAAAGGAAGTCGACAAAATTGATGTGTTCCTTCTGGAACGTCGATTCCGACATATGGGCCCAGATGTGGCCGATGGCGGGGTGGCCCATGGTTTTTCTCAACACGGCGCCTGCGAACTGATAAATCGCGTCATAGCCGCCAAGACGGGTGTAGAGGGAAGGTTGTTGTTCTGCGGTGGGTTGCTGGTCGGTCATTGTCGGGTTACTCCGTTTAAGATCAGGGGCATCTCATGAGCCGGTTGGCACGCTTGATACGGGCTGCGCAGAGGAGGGGGCTAGAAAACCCTGACGTAGCGCAGGTTCATGCGAAAGTCCTCTTTGGGGCCGTTCTCCACCGCAAGGTCGCGTCCAAGTTGCACCTGGAATTGGTCCCTGGCGGTCAGAAACTTTCTGGCCGTGAGGCGGACGTTGGTGGTTTCCATCCTGTCGTCCTGGTTGACACCATCGACCTGGTTTTCCCCACCCCAACTGTGGCCGAAGCCGATCGCCAGCGCCGTCGTCTCGTCGGGCATGTAGCGCCCCATCAACTGGGCGCCATAGGAAACGTCCTGCTCGCGACGGGCAGAGCTGGCGCCGTAGTCGTTGTTGTCCCCGTACCAGATGGCGTCACCGACGAGGTCGATGGCCCACTTTTCTGTGAAGTGCTTGACGTAAGCGGCCTGCAGATCGAATTTCCAACGGTTCTCGCCAAGGTTGAGCGCGTCGTCCTTGTCGTAGTTGCCAGTCGGCACGTACAGGTAAGCGGTCGCACCGAGAGTGTCGTTGGCGTCGTTGAGACGGTACTTGAGTGGCGCAGTAAGAATGAGGTCGCCGATGCCGCTGGCGTCGCCCAGCGCAGACGCATCACCACCGCCTGACACATGGCCGAAGGGCAACAGGAATTGCGGCTCGATGGTCAGCCGCTCGCTCAACTGGTAGACGTGCAGCAGACGCAAAATGCCGACGTCGGACGTCAGGTTGAAATCGGAACTGGTCTTGTGCCCGTTGGAATAGGCTTTGTCGGTGCTGGCGTGCTGGTAGTAGACCACGCCGATGGTCGCGCCCACGGGGAGCGGCTCGTAGTCGCCAGGATCGACCTCAAGCGCGTGGGAGGAAAGGCTGGGGAGCAGGGCTGCAAGCGCCAGGTAGCGGAACCGTTTCATGATCGAAGATCCTTTTTTCGGGCAAAAAGAGCCCCGCTATCGCCAGTCAGGCAACGCGCAGGGCTAAAAGTGGAGTCAGCGATGGAGTCAGGCGGGCGACACGTGTGCGTCGCGCATCATCCCGGTCTGCGGGTGGCAGTTGATGTACTCGAACAGTTGCTGGCTACCATCCGCCACCGAGACCTCGTGATACAGCCGCAGCTTCGAAAGACCGCCGATCACGCGGAAGAACGTGGTGAAAATGCGCAGGTGAGTGGGGTGGGATTCTGCCCAGCGCTCCAGCTTGTCGAGCGATCGCCAGTGACCGATGTCATAGGCGATGTCGAGGAGATTGCCATCGAGGTCGATATTGCGTACGAAACGGTTGCTATAGCAGCCCAGCGCCTGCCCCTCGTCACGCAGGAAGTTCATGCCGTCTTGCAGGGGCGGCAGCATCTCGTTGAAATAGAGCGCGCGTTCTTCCTCGCCGGCTTCGACCCAGTCTTGTCCGGAGCGGATCAGCGTCAGGTTGTCGTGGCCACGTACGACGACCCTGCCGCCCTTGGCCGGATCGCCTGAAATGACTTGCAGCTCACTGGTCGGCTGCATCCAGTCGGTCTGGGAGATGGCAAAGCGGTCGCGCGCCGAACCCCAGTAGCCGTGCTCTTCAATCTCGCCGCTGATGCCGTCCATGACCGCACCGACGCCTGGCAAATCGTCTTTGAAGGCATACAGCGTTTCGAACTGCTCGGCGCGCGGGGCCATGACCTCGCGGAAATATCCCAGCCCCTCGCTCAGACGCGCATCGTCGCCCCACCAATTCGCCACCGGCGGTGAAAGCAGCCAACGGTGATAGGCGACGGGATCACGCCAGTAGCCCACGGCGATGAAGTTTCCATACCCCTGATTGTCGAGGTGGTAGGTCAGGTCGTAATGCCCGGGGCCATCGGCGAGGGCGAAGCTGGCGTCAATGTAGCGTATGGCCTGCAGGGCGGCGGCGCGTTGTTCTTCGCGAAATTGCACCCCGAGGTAAGCCATCACGACTTGCTTCACGTTTTCGTCAGCCCGTCCCACAAACATGGGGAAGGGTGGCTGGTATTCGTCGTGGACGCGACGCGACAAAGTCCGCGGACATTTCAGATGTTTATCGATTGCAGATTCCATGGGGGCTCCTTTATTCCCGTCTCAAACGGACGGTTCGCTGTTCTACAGGCCAGTGGATGTTGTTGTTTTGCGATCAGGACCACGCCATCGGCGTTGCAGCGCCAAGGTCCCGAGTTGCACCAGGTAACTGGCGAACTCTTCGGGTGCCATGTCCCAGCGCTGTAAAAACCAGGACGAATCGGACAGTCGCTGCTGTTCTCGTCGTTGCATGAGGCACCTCGTCATTGGTGTCGGGAGGGACACGGCGTGGAGTGAAAATTATCGAGGGGAGATGGGATGTGCTTGGCTCGAATGGACAACCGTTTGGTTAAAAAGGACAGCCGTAAATGGCCAGCTCATCGATGCGCAGTGATGGTGCGGGGCTTGTGAAACAAGGGACGAAATGCTCAGGAAAGTTGCAGGGGAAGTGCTGGGGAGGCACTGTCTGCCAAGTGTGCGGAGGGCGATCTTGCGGCGCGGCTAAGCGCTGGGCGTGAGACTGAGCAGATGGCCTGATAATTGCTGAGCTCGCAAAAAACGTTACCACGCTTTTTTGTTGAACCGCCGCCGCGAGGTCCATGCAATGAGCCAGACATGTCAGTATTCAACGCTTGCCGTCACGGCGCCCCAACGGTTCGATTACTGGAAGGAGGTGGTGTGTCACCATTGCCTGGACGCAGACAGCAAACTGCTGGCGCAGAGCGATTTCGACGGGGCGCTGGAGGTGCATGGCATGGGGGCATTGGACATCTGCACGTTGTCCGCACCCTTGCATTATTGGGAGCGGACCGCCCAGCACCTGCGCAGCGACCCGAATGACGATTTGTGGTTGGGCTTTACCCGCAGCGGTTATGGCGAACTGGAGCAGGCTGACCGGCGGACGAAGCTGGCAGCGGACGATCTGTTCCTTTATGACGCATCCCAGCCCTTCAGATTCAGCTTCGGTGGTACCGATAACCACCTTGTGCGCATTCCGCGACAATTGCTCAGCCAGCGGCTGCCGGGAATAGCGGAGTGCACCGCCATGGTTCTGGATGATCGTCGCCCAGGGGTAATTCCGTTACGCGAAATGTTGCGCCAGGCCGCGAGCATGGCTTCAGGCTTCCAAAAACCAGGCCTGTCCAGTCGTTATTCCAGCACGTTGCTCGACCTCTTGGTGGTCAGCCTGGAACTCCAGGATTTGAAGCAGACGCATGACGAGCTGGACCTGTATGGCCGGATCATGAATTACATCCACCAGTATTTGACCGAGGCGGATCTTTCACTCGAGCGCATTGCTCAAGCTCACCATGTCTCCACGCGCACAGTGACGCGCGCTTTCGCCCGCCATCAGAAATCGCCGGTCGCGGAAATCTGGAAGGCACGGTTGTTCGCCAGCCGCGACGCGATCGAGCGTGGTCAAGTCCGTAGCATTTCCCAGGCAGCGCTGGATTTTGGCTTCTCGGACTTCTCTCATTTCAGCCACGCTTTTCGCAAGACCTTCGGCATTGCTCCCCATACTCTTCTGCGGCGAGAGTGAAATGGACGGGCTTTAACGCTTCTCATGCGAAAGACATTCAGCTGCCTGATCACTTATAAGCTGAGCCAAAATTCGCACAGGCTCGGTGAAACTCTGTCGAGATCGATGTACCAGCCCGATATCCCGGTGAAAGGTGTGTTGTCCCAAATCGATCGCTCGTACACCTGCGGGCCATTCCTGATGGGGCTCTGTCTGTGGCACCAGCGCTATGCCTACACCTTTTTCTACCAGTTTGATGATGGCCTCCAGTTCATCCAGTTCGCAAACTTCCTGCAAGGTGAAATGCATCTGTCGCAGGAAACGATCAACCTGCCGGCCGCCGAAAGATGATCGGTCATAGCGAATGAATGGCTGGCTGGACAGCAGTTCCGACCAGTCATTTCCCTCCAGCTCGCGTGGCACGATCAGTCGGTAGGGCTCTCGCGCCAGCGTCGTCCAGCGCAGGTCACTTTGAAGAGAGAAGGGCGGTCGAATGATGACAGCCATGTCGATTTCGCCGGCGTCTACGAGGTTCACCATCTCCATTGAAAGCCCTGGAATGACACGTGTACGGCATTGCGGACACTGCTGGTGAAACTTCGCCAGCGCATCGGGCAAATAGGAACGTTGCACGGATGCGATCGCACCGATGTTGATGAGTATGTTGGTAGGTTGGCCCTGCGCAGTGGAACCCAGATTGTCGTATAGCCTGAGTAACTCCTGCGCCTGCAGAAGTATCTGGTGACCCATTTTGTTCAGATGGGCCGAACGTCCTTTCCTGTCGAAAATCTCAAAACCGAGTTCGGTTTCCAGGCGCTGAATCTGCGCGCTGACAGCGGCCTGGGTCAGGCCGATCTTGTTCCCGGCAGCGGCGAATGTGCCTTCCCGCGCCACCGCAATGAGTGTTTTCAGTTCTTTGATCATTCACAAATATTAATTGTGTTTCTGAGAAATATATATTGATTTTTATGTTTGGTTTTCCGTCCTAGGATGTTTTCCATCCCCGGCACCGGCTGAATCCAGAGAGCCGATGACGGTGGAAATGTTCGCTAACCAACAAAAAATATTTGGAGTTCTGATGAGCCTCTCGCCATTTCACCTCGCGATCCCTGTTTACGACCTGGCTGCGGCGCGCACCTTTTACGGTGAGGTCTTTGGTCTTGAAGAAGGGCGCTCCAGCACGCAATGGGTCGATTTCGATTTTTATGGTCACCAACTGGTGATCCACGAACATCCGAAAACAGCCTCACAAGAGAGCGTTCACAGCAACCCGGTCGACGGACACGATGTCCCGGTTCCGCACTTCGGCATCATTTTGGGTTGGGAACAATGGGAAGCGCTGGCCGAACGTCTGAAGTCGTTTGGTACCGAGTTTGTGATCGAACCGTACATTCGGTTTAAAGGCCAGGTAGGCGAGCAAGCCACCATGTTTCTCTTTGACCCGTGCGGCAACGCTCTTGAATTCAAGGCGTTCAAGGATATGAGCCAGCTCTTCGCTAAATAGGAACACGCATGGCACAACCCGTTTGTGCCATTCGATCTCAAGTGAGCTGGAAGCTCATGACTCTAGCAACTGCGAATAGACGCAGACCTTTCATTCCAACAAGAAGGCTAGACATGAAACGTATTCCCTTGGTGTGGCAAATCGTTGCCGGGCTATTGCTTGGCGTGCTTGCAGGTTGGTACTTCAATACGCATCCGCACTATCAGACATGGGTGAGTACGGAGATCCTCAAACCGCTCGGTGACATCTTTATCAAGATGATGAAGATGGTGGTTGTTCCGATCGTGTTCTGTTGCATGATTTTGGGGATCGCGGGCGGCGGTGACAGCAAATCGTTCGGGCGTATGGGTGCGAAGTCGCTCGGCTACTTCTTTGCGATTACCGCGCTGGCCATCGTCATAGGCCTGTGTTTTGCCAACCTCTTCGAACCAGGACGAGGAGCAGATATTTCAGGCCTTTCGCATGGCGCTGCATCGATCACGCTTGAGCCGTCCAAAGGGGCGCTGGTGATTTTGCAGAACATCGTTCCAGACAACGTGATAGTGGCAATGTCAGAAGCGAAGTTGCTGTCGGTACTGTTCTTCGCTGTGCTGTTGGGGCTGGCGTTGAATGCTTTGCCCAAAGACAAAAGCGCGCCATTTATTGCGGTCGTGCAGAGCCTTTCCGATGCGATGTTCAAGGTGGTTTCCATAGTCATGGCTTACGCGCCGATAGGGGTATTCGGCATGATCGGCGCGACCGTCGCGACGTTTGGTTTTGCCTCGCTGTTGCCGCTGCTCAAGTTGATTGGGGTGGTGTATCTGGCGCTGATTGTCTTTGCGCTAGTGATACTCGGCGGTATTTGCTACTTGATTGGCGAAAACATCTTCAAGTTGATTCGCTACTTTCGCAATGAGTTGATTCTGGCGTTTTCCAGTGCCGCCTCAGCCGCCGTCATGCCGCAACTGATGACCAAACTGGAAAGCTACGGTGTACCGCGTCGGATCGTCAGTTTTGTGGTGCCGGTGGGGTATGCGTTCAATCTCGATGGCGCATCGATTTTTCTCGGGGTGGCGACCATTTTTGTGGCGCAACTCTATGGGATAGACCTGTCTCTGTCACAGCAGATTCTGTTGGTCGTGACGATGGTACTGACCTCGAAGGGCGCCGCAGGTGTGCCTGGGTTTGCAATCGTGATCTTGTCAGCCACCTTGGCCTCTGCCGGTCTTCCGTTGGAAGGTGTGGCATTGATCGCCGGCATTTTCAGGATTATCGACAGCGGCACCACCACGCTCAATGTACTGGGCAATGCGATTGCGCCGCTGGTTATCAGCAAGTGGGAGAAAGTCGCACTAGAGCCCTCACGAACGGGTTATACAGACGACCACCTGTGTGACCAGGTGCAACGCTGCCGGTAACAGTCGTGAACACGATGGCAGCTTTTGAAACAGCATTATCACCAGCAAACGCCTGCTGACAGAGGGGCGTATTTTTTTAACCTTCCACTAGACGACCGGTCTATTCAGTCGAGGATTTTATGAAGGCTAACACGTTTGATACCGATCTTTTTTCGCCCATGCAAATGGGCGCACTCCAATTGGCTAACCGAATTGTCATGGCACCTGTGACACGCAGCCGAATGGCCGAAGACGGCGTACCGAATGAAATGCACGCGACTTACTACGCCCAGCGCGCCAGTGCAGGCTTGATCATCGCCGAAGCGACCAATATTTCTCCCCAGGGGCGGGGTTACGCCATGACCCCGGGTATCTGGTCGGAGGCACAGGTAGCTGGCTGGAAAAGAGTCACTGACGCGGTGCACGCGGCGGGCGGCAAAATCGTCAGTCAGTTGTGGCACGTGGGGCGCTTTTCGAGTGTCGAGCTACAACCCAACGGAGAAGCGCCAGTAGCGCCTTCGGCGATCAAGGCCGAAGGCAGCACCTACACCGAGAAAGGCTTTGTCGAGGTGTCGATGCCTCGCGCACTGGAAACCTCGGAGATCCCTGGAATCATCGAGCAGTACAAACTGGCCGCAGAGAATGCCCGGCGAGCTGGTTTCGATGGTGTGGAAGTGCATTCCGCCAACAGCTATCTGCTTGACCAGTTCCTGCGCGATTCCACCAATCAACGCACTGACCCATATGGCGGCTCCATCGAGAACCGGGCTCGACTGACGCTGGAAGTCACCGCCGCCGTGATTTCGATCTGGGGTAGCGATCGGGTCGGTATTCGCCTCTCGCCAGTTACACCCGATGCCGGAAATACACCTCCCGACAGCAATGTCATGGCGACTTACGGTTACCTGATTCAGCAGCTCAATCAATTCAATCTGGCTTATCTGCATTTTGTCGAAGGCGCCACGGCGACCTCCCGCACGGTCCCGGAAGGCGTGGATCTGGACGCGCTGAGTGCGCAGTTCGAAGGGCCATTCATTGGCAATAACAACTACGACCTGCCGATGGCGCTAGAGCGTCGTGCGCAGGGGCGGATCGATGCGGTGGCGTTTGGTCGTTTGTTCATTGCCAACCCCGACCTCGTGGAGCGCTTGCGTCGCGGGATCGAGCTCACCATCGCGCCACGCGAGAGTTACTACGGCGGCGGTGCCAAGGGTTACATCGACTGGCCAACCGCGAACGCCTGAACGACGGCATTTATCGATAAGAGGTAATGAGCATGAATTATCTGCAGAACAAAGTAGCCATCGTCACCGGCGCATCTTCCGGCATCGGCGCCGCCACCACCCGCGCGCTTGTCGCCCAAGGCGTGCGCGTAGTGGCCGCCGCACTGGATGAACAGGGTCTGGAAAGCTTTGTCGCCGAGTTGCGGGCGGGCGGTAACGAAGTGGTCGCTTTTACCACCGACGTGACTCAGGCGCATCAAACCCAGGGGCTGGCGCAATTTGCGCATGAGACCTACGGCGCCGTAGACATTCTGGTGAACAACGCCGGGCTGATGCTTTTTTCCAACTGGGTCGACCTGGCGGTGCAGGACTGGGAAAAGATGATCGACGTGAATATCAAAGGCTACCTCAACACTACGGCGGCGGTGCTGCCTTTCATGCTGGAGCGCAAGTCCGGGCAGATTCTCAATATGGACTCTGTTGCCGGTCATCAGGTCGGACCGGCGGCGGGTGTTTACAGCGCAACAAAATTTTTCGTTCAGGCCATGACCGAGTCCATGCGCAAGGAGCTCGGTGTGCAGCACGGCATCCGCGTCAACACGGTCAGCCCGGGTGTCATCAATACCGGCTGGGCTGACAAGGTCAGTGATCCTGAAGGGCGCAAGGCTGCCCAAGCGCTCAACCGAATTGCCATCGCCCCCGACGACATCGCGGGAGCCGTGATTTACGCGCTCAACCAACCGGAAAACGTCACCGTCAACGACCTGATCATCTCGCCGACGCGCCAGGATTGGTGACTGTTTACCGAGCCTCGTCCGTAAACCTTCCTTGCTTTCTTCAGCCATTTACTAACTCAGGAATACCTCATGTCCACTTCAACTTATGTTCAGGAATACAACGCAATCGTCGACGTGCTCAGCCAGTACAACGAAGGTGGTGCCAAAGCTGACAGCGCCTTGATGAAGCCCGCCTTCAACCAGCAGGCCACCATGTTCGGGGCCGACGAAGGCAAGCTCGTCGGCGGTGCGATCCAGAACCTGTACGACGTCATCGATAACGCTTTCCGCCCGTCTCCGGAAGCGCAAGCAGCGATCGTTCGCATCGACATCGTAGGCACGGCAGCCAGCGCCCGGGTCGATACCGACAATGTTTCAGGATTTCGTTTCACCGATTTTTTCAACCTGTTGAAGGTTGAAGGTCAGTGGACGATTGTCAGCAAGATCTACCACACCCACCCAAGCGCCTAAGCCGTTGAATGCAATTGGCGAGGTGCGTCGCGCCTCGTCCTTACTGGAAGGACAGACCCATGTCGAAAAACATCAAGGCAGTACCCACCGCTGAGTACAACGCTGTCATCGCCATTGCCAATCAGTATGTTGAAGGGCTGCGTGTGGGCAGTGCACAGAGCGTTGCGCAGGCGTTCCATAAAGACGCTGTGATGTACGGATTCACCAATGGTGAACTGCTGGGCGGCCCGATCAGGAATCTGTTTGATTTCGTAGAGAAGAACGGCGATGCCCCGAACATCATCACCCGACTCGACGTACTGGCGATCACGCCAACCACCGCCGTAGTTCGTGTCGATATGGAACAGGATGCAATCGGCGCTGATTACAACGATTACCTGACCCTGATCAAAATCGACGGGGCCTGGAAGGTCATTGCCAAGGTTTATCACCAATTCGCAGGTTGAGCGTCTTCCGGTCCTGTTGATCCATACCGGGACCGGATTTCATCCACCTCTGACGTGCGCAGAGGTCAGGTTCGAAAACAGTTGATTTTGAGGGTGTACACGATGTCGATGGTTGAGTTCTCCGCTGTCCTGGACAGCGACATAGCGCACGCCTGGAGCGTGTTGAAGAGGTTCGGTGAGATTGGTAAATGGCATCCCTCCATTTTGGAAAGCAGCATTGAGGGAAACCAGCCCGATGGATTGGTTGGCTGTATTCGCAAACTCATATTGATCGATGGTGCTGTGGTCAGAGAGCGTCTTTTGTCGGTCGATGATCGCAATACGACGCTGTCTTATCGCTTGGAGGAGGCGCCGTTACCGCTGGACAACTATGTAGCTACTGTTCAATTAGCCTCGCTGACTGGACAGTCAAAGACGTTCATCCGCCGGTCTGCAAGCTTCGATCTGCAAGATCTCAATACTGCCGAACACTATGAGGCGCTCGTTAGAGGACTGATCGTGGACGGCCACAACAGTCTCCAGTCATTTCTCCAGCAATAAGCTGAGGAGGGCGGTGAAGTAGGGTGAGGGCAGGGCTATGCCATTGGAAATGACAATTCAGCCACTGGAATGCCAGAAATGCCAGGAATGCGGTTAGAGTGACCCTCCATAAATCCATCGTTATGTGAACAATGAATCGTCCGCTGTTTGTTTCTCTGGATGGCCCCAAAGGCACCGGCAAAACCACGCTGTTGGAGGCCGTTACGACGGCACTGAGGGCCGGCAACAAGAAAGTCATCCGGCTCTGCGAGAGAAAAAGCGATCCTTTCCGGGGTGAAACCATGGCCCTGATCAACTCGCTTGTCAGAAATCCTTCCCGGGATCTGGAATGGGCTGTGTGCCAGCGCCTGGCTGATAGTCGGCGCTGGATTTCCCGAAACGTGCTGACGGAGCAGCCGCTGGACAGCATTATCCTGATTGATCGCTGGTATCCGTCTGATGCAGCGTTTCGCCGAACCATCCCGTTTGCCGAGATTCTCCAGTTGAACCTGGATCGAGACGTGCGAGTGCCTGACCTGCATGTTGGCGTTGTCACCAATCCGGACATTTCATGGGCAAGGGCTGCGACAAGATCGCGAGGATTGGGCGGCACTGTGATCCAGAAGTACGCAGAGCATATGGCGTGTACGGAGATGTTCGAGCAAGCGGTCAAGGAGCACGGTTGGGTTCTGTGCCGTAATGAGGGAACAATCGAAGACGCTACGGTGCAGGTGGTTTCTGAGATCTATAGGGTGCTGGAGTGATTGTTGGAGTGGAGACAGATGTTGGTGCATGTCCATTTTCTTGATACAGCGTACTCGCTCTAATTGATTGTATTGCAAGACAATTCAAGTGATGGTTCAGTAATCTGTGTTTTTTTTAATCACTATAAACACAGTTTAGTGAAACGGTGTTCAATAAAATCAATAGGTTACATACCTGTGTTCTTTTGGACAAGCGGCACTGGTCAGTTTGTAAGCGCAGCCTAGCCTTATAAGGAGGAATTACCTTCCGAGGCCCGCAGCCATGATCGCGATCGGCACCTTTGTTCGCACCACTCGCAGCCCAGAACTCTGTTACGTTCTTAGAGCTAATTGGGATAAAAACGAGCTTTATCTTCGGCGATTGCGAGACGGAGAAAAGTTCTTATTGCCATCAGATCACGTACTGGCTGAAGAGAACCCTTCAGATCGTTTTCGTGAACATGTACGGGAAGTAGTTAAAGCAGCAGCGTCAGGTTCAGCAAGTCGGAAAAAATATAGTAATTTTTCTGAATATTTTAGTGAGTTTCTTCGCTTGGCATCCGTCAATGGGACAACATATGAAGTGGATGCAGCCATTAACTTCTTAGTGCTAGCAGTGCTGGAGCAAGACTCCGGGAACTACAAGCGCTCTGTTGAGGTGGTTTATCTTGATGTATGTTGGTTCTGTACTCAGCTCGGAATCGATGCCCCAACTAGATCGTTGGTAAAGGCTAGGATTGCAAGTAACAAAGTCGACGGCTTCATGGAGCCAGAGATTGGAGTGGGCGAAGATGAAGTATGAACCTGGTAATTTGGTTTTTCTGCGTAATAGTCCAGGTGTTTTTACAGTTGTCGATTACGACTCTGCAAAAAATCGTGTTTACCTCAGAGGATCGTTGCCAGAGCTCATTGAAGTGGCTGAAGACAATGTTGTTAGGATATCAGATGATAGCGTCGAAGATATTAGAGGCAGGGCTATCTCCGAGGCCCCTATTGTTGAGGGTGACATTCGTTCGGTGTCTCCGTATACCCCGCAAGAGATCGAGTTCGCTAAATGCCGTGAACATATAATGATACGGTTGATAAGTGATGAGATAACGCTTGAAGAGGCTAAGATTCTGATGGGCCTGGGCAGTACAATGGTCAGGAAACTCAGGAACGCCTACTTGGTGCATAAGTCCTGGACAATCTTTGTTCCAAAAAAATCTGGACGCACTAAAGGCGAGACTCAGTTCCCAAGTGTGGTTGAAGAGCTGATTCAGGAGATAGCTAAAGATTATACCGGCCCTGGTGCTAACGAGCAGCAGGTGATCGATACAATCATCACGATCTGTCACGATAAAATTGGGGATGCACCATCGCCCAGCACGATACGGCGGCGGCTACGAGTGATTCTTACCGAGCGCGAAAGGGTAAAAGCTAAGAAGGGGTATGAAGCTGCCGCCGACGAATTTGGCAGCTATCCTTATGGAATGATTGCTTCTGCCCCCCTTGAAATTGTTGAGGCAGATGGAAGTCCACTTGACCTTCATGTGAGATGCAAGCACACGGGGCGAGTCTTAGGTCGCCCATACCTAATGTTGGTGAAGGACAAATTCACGAAAGCGTATCTGGGCTTCGCACTCTATTTTGGTGCACCTAGCCGATGGACACTTGCTCAAGCCATTGATATGGCAATCAAACCGAAGGATGAGCTGCTTCGCTCTCTCGATCTTGATGAAACTTACAAGTGGATTCAATACGGGCGCATGTCCCTCCTTCTAGTAGATGGGGGGGCTGACCTTAACGCAAATACAGTAACAGCAGCCTGTGCGCTCCATGGCGTCACGCACAAGCGGAGAAGACGGAAGCAGAGCGGCGGTTCAATTGAACGAGGACTTGGAATAGTCAATCGTTATTTCATCCAGACACTTGAGGGGGCCGTACCGTCTTCCGGGAAAAAGCCACGCGGAACCAAGGTGCAAGACTCCGCGTTATATTCTATTGAGGATACTTTCAAGCTAGTCGTTACTGAAATTTGTAGAAGACACGAAAAGGTAGGTTCGGACGGTCTCACATCAAATCAGCGCTGGGTAAATGCATACGGTGACCATGACGGGGTTATTCGAACACCACCGAGGTTCGAAGATCCATTAGCCTTTGTCATTGAAATGTATCATGAACACCGTGTTACGGTTAGAAGGGAAGGGATAGCCGTTGTAGGATTACTATATGAGCCTGGGCCGTATTTCAACAAGTCGAAAACTCGAGTTAGGGTGAAAATTGATAATTCCGACATTGATCGTGCTTGGGTTGAGTATGACAAAAAATGGATTCCCATCAGAAGGCTTGGCCCAGACTTGGATAAGCTTCGACCTTATGAGGATGGCCCCATCTCGATGCTGGTGTATAAGTCCTATAAGTATGGTCAGCCCGGGCCAGGTTCGCTTACCGCAGCCGGCGAAAGGGTGCATTTGAGCCAGCGGGGGCTTAAAAAACAAATTGAGATTGAGGCACGAGATAGGGCTCGTAACATCGCGAACGGAAGGCAAACGGAAGCTGTTGGCGCATTTGCTCAGTCTCCCATCCGTCCAATTCCACGCAAAGATGAAGAGTCGGAAGACTTTGATGAGGCAGAAGTTGAACCTCTTAAAGGCATTTTCATATGAAACCTAACTCTGAAGACTTCGCTAGCCTAACCGACGAACAGCGGATAATCGCTTGCATGCGAGAGATTTTTCTACCGCGAGACGTCGCTATGAGAGCGATCGACAGTTACAAGAGTTTGTTGACGTTGCCTCGTATGTCTTATAACTCTGGGATGTCTATTAAAGCTCTGGCTGGCCAAGGTAAGAGCACCATCGGAGCTTTGATTGCAGCGCAAAGTTGCACCTTTAATTCCGACTGGCCGGGAAAAGTCATTTACATTGATTTGGTAAGGAATGTCGCAAACTTAGATTTGACTAAACTAATGCTAATGGAGGTTGGACTCCAGTTTCATCCAGATCACAGACCTCTTAATAAAAGTTACCGCGATGTCGCGATGGCAGAGAGGTTGATCCGGGAAAATAATGTGCGAGGAGTCTTTATTGACGAAGCCCCGATACTTCTGGCTCTGAGTAGTAAGAAGCTCGAGATAGAGTTAGGCGCCATCAAAGGTTTTTCTGGTGTCAATTGGGCTATGAATATTTGTTTGAGCGGAGATCCCCGGCAGCTTGAAAAGCTATTTAGCGTCGATACAACTATAAGCACTCGCTTCAACTTGCGCACTGCTAATTTGCCTCCGCTAAAATATGACAAATCTTTTTACGCATTTGTATCGGGGTTCGTGAATCTAATGCCCCTCAAGCAGGTATCTATCGTAGATAAATCTTTCTGCACAAAGCTACTTGAACTGTCAAAAAGAGTAATTATAGCTGACGCCACGAAGGAGGAATACTCTCCGCTGAGGACGATGGTTGAAGTTTTGAGGGAGGCATCCATGCTGGCTATTGTGAGTGGGGACGAGTATCTAAATTGTGCATCCCTGCAGAAGGCTTTCGATATTTTGCAGCATAAAGTAGATAGGCCGGCATACGTTAGCAAATATAGCGTAGTAGAGGAATGATTAGCTCATGCCAAAGCCCAGGAATTCAGCTATTAACGTCCAATGGTCTGAACTGTCGGGCAATGAGGGCATTTATCTGGTAGTTTCCAATTCTCTTCGGAATTATTATTCTCTTGAAAAACCAAAGAGCGCGCGTCCGATTTTTCTAATTGCTGGAGTTTCGGGTGCCGGTGCCTCCTCGCTGTGTGATCAACTTGAAATAAAACTTGTTGTACAAGGTAAAAAGGTTTTCACGGTTCAGCGTAATCCGGAAAAGGGAACGACGCTTTTTTCCTCAGATCTGGTTTGCTCGTTGCGCCTTCCAGAGGAGGTGATGGCTGACTTCCGACGGCATGGTGCCAAGTCGACCTTGGAGCAAGCATATTGGCATTTGATATCAGAAAGGGCCTACGACTGTCTGATAATTCGTGACGTACATGAGTGGCTTCAGCCTCCCTCACCAACAGCCACACAATCTTTGCGGAGCATGCAGGAATTAATGAGTCGGTGTCCTGACATCCCAGTTTTGATATTTGGAGCTCCGGACGCCATGCCGCAAGTGATGGAGACGATCGCAAGCAGGGAGGTTTCCATACACCAGCTTCACATTGTCCCAATGACCAACGACGAGCGATTTGAATGTTTTTTAGCTGATGTAATGGCTAGGTTGTTTGATAGCCGTGATGGTGTGGCTGACACCCCATCGCTCGATAGTACAGTGATGCACTGTAGATCCGGAGGCTATGTCGGAATTGCGGCCAGCCTTGTACAAATGGCATTGGCTGATCACGGTCTTAGGGTGGATGAAGAGCCGTCTATCTCCAAATCAACATTGCTGGCACCGCGCCCCGGGGAGGCATTTTCCTCATGGATGGGAAGACTTTCTGTCCGCGCGGATAGTAGCTCACAACTCAACGCAGTTGACATCTTTGCCAGTCGTTGCACTTCAATCACGATCGATCCTGATACGTTGCATGAGAGGATTGATATCAGGCAATGTTTTAGCGACCGAGAGCAAGATGTCTTCAGGCATTTTGAGCGCGGATCAAGTAGCCACCTCTCGTTTAAGCATAGTGCGAACTATTGCCCCGAATGCTTCAAGGTGGATATTAAGGAGGCGGGTCTGCCAGCATGGCGCTTAGCTTGGCGTCAGCAGGGGATGTGTGTTTGTTGCGAGCATGAGACCCCTGTAATTCTGCTTAGCCTTTCGACCCCTCATTTCTCCCCATTGGATAAGGCGTGGCGTGCATATTGCGAATACGTCAGCAGCCCAAGCTCGAGGTTGCTTGTTAGCTTTCCGCTCACAAGCGATGGCGTGAAGGCCGTTTCAGATAATGAGATGTTGCTCCAATTAGTTGCCAGGGTTCAGAACTGGATTTTCACCGATACGCAGCTTTACCAGAATCAAAAGCCGTCTAAGGCGGTATTGGATTTTTTACTGGGGGTCTGGCTGTGTGAACCTTCTTGGCGAACGGCTTCTGGATTTGCTTGTTCCTTCTTCTTTCCTCAGCGCAAAGGGAACAACGCGAACCCAGTTTCAGATACTTCTTTTGCAAGTGAGCCACCTGATTACTCGTGGGCTACTCCGCGCCAGTTAGCGGTTGCTTACTGGATGCTTGGTGTGGCGTTCGAGGTAATTTCCCGCGATGAGGCTGAGTTAATTCGAGAAGTATGTCGACCGTACTCCCTACCATTCCCTGTAGATCGGACTGAAATCAAAAGGGCAGGGCTGAGCGTTCATAGTCGTCTCATCAGCGACGAACTTATTGCGTTAGCCTATGCGACATTCAATGCAGGAGATTTATCTCAGGTGATTTGGGCGTTGGAATAGTCCTAGAAATCGAAACCTAGAGAATTACTGTGCTTCCTCTGCGAGTGTTTTAAGCACATATGAAAACTAACCACTGAATTTAATTATAAGCTCTAACGCTTTATCTGAACGTGGCTTCGCATGCACATTGGCAATTTCCGTAAATTGACATATCGGAACACCCTAATACGACTACACACAGTCGCGCAATTCAGGATATATTGACAGGAGAAGCCATCGATATGGTAGTTGGCTATCATGGCTGATCATTACCATCTTTGTAAGAATCTACCCGAGACACTCGTCTGGTCATGAACGAATTTCACCTGCAAATCGCCGTTCGGAGGTGGATTTGACATTCCGACTGACGGTTTGTCGTCTCGAACATCACTGGCGCGATTTTCTGCTTAACTTATTGAAAATATTGTAGATATCCTAGCGTTTATTTTATTTTACAGGCCGGCTAGCCCTGCTGTCTCACATGGGCAATTGAGCTACAATGAAAAGATGATGTAATCCAATCGAAAAGGTCTGATTATGGCGCGCTCTCACCCTCTCCTCGAGGCACGACAGTTAGAATATGAATTCGAAAAAGTCTTTCGGGAAATCGAGCAACGCAAGCAGGAACCAGATTATGTCCAGGATGTCGAGTTTTTCAATAAATTGAAAGAGCTCAGGTTAAAATATGGCTATTCACTGACGGAGGTCGTGGATCTCTTAGTGAGCCGATATGTGGGGGCGGTTGACATGCTTCCGGGAGGGGTAGGGTCGATAAATACTAAGGCGGTCAAGCAGCTTGTGGATATATACACCGAACCGCGAGATCAAAATGACTTGCCTGATCGAGGAAAAAGTTTATCGAGTGCCAGTGTTGAGCAAGTTGAGTCTTGACCCCTGAGGTGAAACAGAAATGAATCGAGTTCAAGAGCTTCTCTTTATAACAAACAGAATTACTAAGGAGTACGAATCGTTAATTCCTTTGTTGCGCGATCCCGACGTGGTGAAGGCTGTATCTTTTTTTACTGAGCTAGACTTGCTAGCAGAGAGCTATGAGTTTACGGCGCTCGATATCATCCGACTTATAGATCCAAGCCGAGCAGAGAGTATGCTTAATGAGCCTAAAGGGGTTGTTAAGACCTTGAAAAAATCGCGGACATCAACGCAGAGACCGCCCGCAAAGTGAGGCTCTCTTCGTAGCGTTCGCATGGAAAGTTATTTGCCTACGCGGTTCCAAATCCTACCCACCGTAGTCGCAGAAACGCCCACTTCATCGGCCGTTTCTTTTCTGCTCAGCCCTTGAGCGCGGCAATTAAGGATCGCTTCTACCTTATCTGGAGATGTCCTTCTACCGGACTGCGTAGCAATCAGAGATCCGTTCTGAAACTCTCCATGCCATCTCGCGAGCACACCCAGTTCGGCTAGTTGCTTACCTTCGATCCCGAGGCGTCCGAGTAACTCATCGTGAGATTCGCGCTGCTCGAGACTCGCTGCGACAGTGAGAAGGGTAAGGGCATCCACTTGAAGCACTGATGCCACTGCTTCAAGCGTATCGATCGTGACGCTGCTTCGGGCGCTCTCCAGGTTGTACAAGTGTTTGGGATCAATTACCCCCTGGAAGTCGTCTTTGCTGAGGCCGCGCGAAATTCTCATGAGCCGAAGGACTGCGGCTAATGAATTTCTCAATGACATGGCGGCTCCTCAAAGCTGAGGATAGAGCCACATTGATTAAATTCAATCCATGGAATATATTCCCTGAATTGCACGATTCGCCATCGAATCGTTCGAGCTCAAGCACGATCCGTGACCTCAAGCTCAATGACCCTCAGACAATTTATGGAATATTTCCGTCACAGGCTGCAATGGAATGCCGGTGCTCTGTCCGGGATATGGTTTGCAAAGGTCGCGCGCGCTCTAGCTAGACCGTTCGTACGCTTTTCGGCGATCTCGCGGACAGGTACGTGACACCACTTGGGCTGGCGCAGTTCGGTCATCCAAATTTTTATGCATCGCCTTCGCGATGGATTCAACGAGAACCCGATGTTTAGAACAGACGATAATGATTTGGCAGGCGTCCCAGGAGTTTTCGGGGAGGGCCTTGCGCACTGGCATGCAGTTTCCAGGATGCTCAGGAAGCACTGGTTCCACCTCACCGTTAAAATGATGGTGAAGGGCAGGGCGCAAGAGTTTGAATTGATGGTCAATGACGAGCCCAAGCTACAGCAAGTGCTCCAGTCACAAGACGATGAAGTCTTCGTCAAAGAGATTCAGATTGTCACCCCAGCCAACATGAATGGTGGCGACGCTTGGCGGATGGAGAAGGTAGAGAGCTTGGCCCTGGGGCAAGATTCAGATGGTGACGCCGTCTGTGTAGTGACGGTTGAGGGTGGCGCGATTTACCACGACTCGTGTCGTTCCAGCCTGGATGTAACGACGTTGACCAATATGCGATCCCTTTACGATCGCAGCGCTGGGCGAGGCGTGCACTGACTCGTCAGAGGAGCAGGGGGAATGGCTATCGCGGACGGTAACGAGCTGTTGAATGATGACCATACTTTTATAGACGGTTTATCGCTAAGCCTGGATGACGCTCGTGTGCTTGTGTCTGAGCGCTTTCCGAGGAAAGCTTATTGCGTGGTCGAGCAGTGGACTCTTTTTCAGGTAGACGTATCCGCTGATGATCTGGCCAAGATTCACGCCGCTGGGCATCTTCCATTGGTGGTCTTTGCCCATCGAGTAATAGAAGATAGCCGTGGTCGCTTTCAGCCTGGTGATTGGGTGCGGTCGAGTATGTGCGCATCGTTCGACGGTAGCCTCCTGGCCGAGACCAAGAACACCGTGTATGTGTTGGTCGGCCCCGGTCGACGCCAAACGGCGAGTCTGAAAACGATTTTCTCTTTTTTCTGATCGCGTATAGCAGTGGTCAGTCCATCTGTTAAGGACACTTAATGCCCGGCTCCATCGATGTAGATTTTCACAGCAAACAGCATTCTGACTTTGATCTCCAGTGCATAGCCGGAGCCGTTTCCCAAGGCTTCGCTGAACCGGTTACTGCATACCTCACTGAAGCCTTCATTAAGTCCCGGACATGTGTTGGTGTCCTATTCGGACATCAGGGCGACGACCCTCACGGAAGGTTCGAAGACGGCCGGGTTATTCAAACCGGTGTTGTGGTGATGGCTCAGAAGGAAGGGGGTTATTGGGTCTTATCAGATGAGGCGGGCTGCAGGTATGTGCTTGTTACATTTCGACCGGACGGTGGAAGCGAGAGTCTGCTGAATTATCTAAAAACGGCAGAACCGCAACCGGAGCAACCGTGCTGAGCTAAACATGAACGATATTCCTTCGAACGGCCAGGCTTTACCTGAAATCGAGATTGAAGAGTTCAGAGCGCACTATCCGCAGCTTTTCTCAGATCTCAGAGTGGATGAGATCTACTGCGATCCAGGTTGGCGCGGTCTACTCTTGGCTCTTTGCGACACGCTGCAGGAGCATCTAACACGGCATCCTGATGTCGTGCCGGTGACTGTCGGTCAAATCAAATCGAAATTCGGCGAGCTTCATTTTTTTTATGCCGGCGGTGATGCGTACTGCCGTGGAGCAGTCGATTTGGCAGCCGGGCTTTCGCTGAAAACTTGTGAGAGGTGCGGGGCTCCTGGCAGGCTTATAAAAGGGCAGTGGGTTAGCACGCTGTGTTCGACCCACGACGGTAGCAGTGCCGAATAAAGCCTTAGGATCTCACTGATTCGACTGGGGTGGCGTGCCGCTTTCGCGGACGGCTGTCGTGAACCGAGCCACTCCGCGTCTCGGCCCTGCCGGGCTTCCATCCTCACGTCTTTGGCCATAGGCCTGCGCGCTCCGCTTACGTGGGGGCGCTGCGCGGTGCTAACGATTTTTAGATTTTAAATTGAGGCGAATTTGAATGTCCTTCACCTGGAAGAATAGATGCTTTCAGCCCTTCGGCGTTGAACATCAGGAAGAACAATTTATTCACTCGATCATCACGCTTTGGTAGTAGCCAGGCCACATTGAGCGAAGCGTTACCTTGCATAAGCTCTTCGACAGCATTTTCTTGTTGTTGGAAATTCTGACGATTTTTCGACCCGCAATCATATTACCCACCACTGCCTCAGATGGCAGTACCCATATCCAATTCGTCATCCTTTCCCCCTCATCAAAGCTTCCAAGTCGAATCACAGCCTACCAAACCAAAAGCATCGGAGTGCAGCGGTCTTTCTGCAAAAATCAGTTTTTTGATGCCTCTAACCGCGACTCGATGGATGAACTAAGCACAGTATTGGATCGATCTGCTGGGCTAGTGTCTGCGACTTGACTTTTATAGAGAAAATTTTCAGTATTGCCACTGCGCCAATGACGGTGGCGTTCAGCCCTAGCTAGATAAAGCCTCTGCACCGTTGCTTCAACTTCTTCATCCCAGCCATCTCGAATGGTCAACGGAATACTAGGGTTCAACGTTGGCCGTGAGAGGTTTGGCCATGAGTCGTTTTGTTACCCCCTCCCTCAGTGCTTTCAAGTCGGATGCAGCTGTCCTGCTTCGCGATTTCCGTGACGGTTGTCCTGATGCCACAAATAGGCTCGCTCGGTATTCGCCTCGTCCCAAGACAGAAATCAAGCTCGCGACATGCCTGCGAACCATCGCCAGAGAATACGAGACCACATACGAGGAAATCACAGCTGAAGAGCAGCTGATTTCTAGGTACGCGCAGCATTCCTATGCGCAGGGGTACTGGAGGCAGCCCTACAGCGGCGAGTTTCGTCGCGCTCGATTCCTGCTTCAGTTTGATGCGCTTATTGAGTGCCTACGAGATCAGGTGCCCCTTGCCGTCGCCGCCAACAAACGAAAAGTAGATTTCAGTGGCTTTCACTTCAGTAGCTTGCTTTTCAGCAGGATCAGTCAAGTGCTCGCTCGTAAAAAACTCCCTGACTTTAGCAATCTCCAGGCACCAGGAAGCCTCGTGCACTGGCACTGGGTATTGGATGTGAAGAGTTTTAAGAACTCAAATTTGAGTGACGCAAAATTCTATTCGACGAGCGTCGATCCATTGGTTCTACCGGGGGTCAATTGTTGGATGGCAGACTTCGACAGCGCCGACTTAACTGGGGCGGATTTCCGCGGATCCTGCCTTAGAGGTGCGAGTTTTTGTAGCGCGAAATTGGAAGGCGTGGATTTTCGTAATGCCAACATTTTCGAATGCAATTTCACCCGTGCTCAAGGGGCATTTGTGAGTGGTAACGTTCCGGATGATGATTGGGACGTAGGGCCAAAGGGGCTCATTGAACCGGACGCCGAATTCACGTCGCGGTGATGTATTTGGAAAGTTCATCACCTCGCTTTGTAGCCCAATCCTAGCCGCTCACATTGCTCAACTGTCTATCGAGCCAGGCAGGCGCCAGCTCCATTTACGGGGCTGGGATCTAATTGTTAGCGTTTATCTGGAGGTGCTATTCGGTTGATAGCCGGTTCTTCAGATCTTCGCTGATATTCAGTAGTGGGAGGCGGAGGAGGTGGAGTCTTGTTCTCGTTGTTCTGCAGGTTCTTGTCTGTCATGAGGTCAGCTCTCTGATGGTTGTGAGAATCGCAAGTAGCATGAAAAACCCGGCGCCCCAGACAAGTTCGCTGTAAGCCAAATCAAGAGGCTTAGATTTCGCGTCGATGGCAACTTGGAGTTTTTCGATGGTGTCAATGTAGCATTTGTAAATGTGGAGCTTTTGCTGTTCAGCGTCTACGGCAAGCAAATACTCTGCAGTCTTACGACTCGATGGTAGGCTCGGACAATCGCAAATGCGTAATGCGCTGAAAGCATGCCCCCAAGAGCAAGCCACGCAGATGGCGGTAGCAGCAAATGAAATGAAGATCAGTGCAGCGAAAGGGGATGTCACCTGGAAAAGTATTCCGTTTTTCAAACCTGCCAATGCGCTCAAGGCCGCAATCACAATCGATACCGCAGTCAGAAATTTTGCACATTTGTTTTCGAAGTGATCAAAGCGACCCTGTTCCTCTTTGAAGCGATCTTTCAGGTAGCTGATTGTCTCGTCCATATCAGTACGTATCCGTTTAAAAAGCGTGAAGGCTGTATAGAAAATCGAGTGGGCCACTCTACAGGGATTGCTATGATCAAGCTTCAGTCAAGGAGCGGCGCATGAGCATTGAAATGTATCGAAGGCAGGTCAACACGTGTCAGCAAAACATCGCAAAACTGCAAGCTGACAAGGGAAAGCTTTCGGTTAAAGCCGCAGCGGCATTGAAGAAAAAGCAAGACGCTTTGGCTGCCGCTGGCAGGTCTACTAGCTCTTCTACAATCAACATGAAGTTGCGAGAGGCGGATCGTTATGCCTCCGATAACAGCAGGGCCACGATCGAAATGGCCAAGCTCGATAGCAAGATTGCCGATGAGCATAAGAAGCTTGTGGCCGCTCAAAGCAAGGTTAGCCAGGAGGAGACTCGCGAGCTGAAGAAGCAGGATGCGGCTAAGAAAAAGCGCGATGCCGATCTCAAGAAGCAACAGGCCGATCATAAACGCACAGAGCAGGCCAGAGAGCGACGTATGCGTGAGATGGGAGCAGGGCTGGCCAGGCATGAAGATTTGCACGCAGAAGCGGCCTTGCAGATTCAGATGCTGAAGGCATTACCTGAACAGATTACCGTACTTTTCATGGCGTCGGATCCCGGGACAAACAAGCTCGCGCTTGATGAGGAGGCTAGGTCTATTGGTGAAAAGCTCCGAGCGTCACAGCATCGGGATGCCGTAAATTTTCAGACGCGTTGGGCGGTCAGGCCGATGGATATTCTTCAGGCTATAAACGAACTTCACCCGACGATTGTGCATTTTAGTGGTCATGGCACCTCGGCAGATGCATTGGTTCTTCAGGATGATCATGGTAGGCCGAAGCATGTTTCCAAGGAGGGGATCGTCAGCGCAATCGCCTTCGGCTCTGACAGCGTCAAACTTGTGTTTTTCAATACGTGTTTCTCTTTCAATCAAGCGCGTAGCAGCGTTGAAAAGATAGATGCTGCCATTGGTATGAATCGTGAAATCGGCGATGAAGCTGCTCGGGTATTCTCATCCCAGTTTTACTCCAGCATTGGCTTCGGCCACTCAATCCCGAAAGCATTTGCACAGGCCACATCTGCGCTGATGATGGAGGATCTCACTCAGTGCGATATTCCAGAGCTCTATCTGAAGGAGGGGCTTTCGGACGAAGATTTGACGCTTGTGCGTCCTTCGACAACGTCAAATAAAAAACCCTGACTTTAGGAGTGACAGTGAGCGATGGGTGATTACGTTCGTTGCGTGGCCGCGCCTTTGGTGCATGAAGACGCGATCGAGCATGCAAGGACTTAGACCGGTATCGCATCTCTCTCAGGATTCCAAAGCCGCTCAACAGCCCAGAGCGGCTGACGCCCCTGAAATAGTCGTATAGCTTTGATATAGGCGTCGTAGGTCGCACGATCAAAGGTTGTCCAAGTTGTGCCCAGTTTCTTGGCAATTTTGAGCTTACGACGAAACTCCTCGAGATCGCATTCCTGATCTATGGACTCCGCTGAGTCTAGGGCCTTCAATAACACCGCATCGAGCGGAGGGTGCACACCTTTCGTGTGCGGATGATCATGATGTCCAGCGCAGACGATTTTCAGTTTCAAATACATGTTTACAAGCTTTTGAGCACGACCGTAGCTGCAGAATAAAGGCTCTGTGGTGTTTGGCCCGCCTTTCGGACGCTTTGTGTAAGTGAGGCCTTGGGAAGCTGCCATGACAGCTTGTATCCGCTCATTTATAAATTCGTCCATTAGTTCAGGAGGCGGCAGTTGATCCGCTGTTTTGATTGATCCCAAACCAGAACGCTCGATTAGATATCTCGCGACTGCGATGGTGTGCCCAGGCCCTTGCCGAGAATAGGCACGACCAGCTCCCCAAACGGCGACACGATGCCGGTGCTCATGAATGTCGTACATAATTAGTTCCCGTTTCTCAATTTGCTTCCGAAGAAAGCCTATCCATGTATAAAGGTTTCACCGCGCTGACCTCGCGTTTCACTCAGAACGTATGTGAACGTGTTAAATGCGAAGGGCCAACACGAAGCATTCTCTTCAGTTTGTCGCGGTGGTCGTACCCGGAGCGGGGCCTTCACTGAACGTGTAGTTGATGACTACGTCGTTGCGGATAAGAACGTCGAGGGTTTTCTGAGTGCCAGTGGTCGTGACCTTCATGGTGACCACGTAGCTCTGGGCATGTGCTGAGCCATTGGTGTAGGTGTAGATCCACTTCTCGTCGGTTTCGCTAACGGCGCTCTTGGCGTAGGGCTCACCAAGCAGCGACTTCAACTCAGCAGTCGTGGTTTTACCCTTGGTGATGCTCGCCACACTGGCCGAAGGGAAGTCTCGGCCTGCAGTGAAGTGCGACGTAGCACAACCGCCAAGTGCGGCACACACCCCCATGATAGCTATGAGCTTTTTCATATCTGTCCTTGATCGTAGAAAGCTCCAATCTAGCTGGCATCGAGGCAAAAAGCCATCACCACCTTGATCACCTGCGCAGGCGCTCTCCTACAGTGCACTACACACATAAGTAAACGTGCTTTCGCCCACGGTCACTAGACTAAAATTCCCAATGTCTTGAGCTTAAAGTCATGGGGCAAATATACTTTCGAGGGGGCAATGCTCTCGGTTAACAGCCGAATGGTCGTGCTTTCTAGAGCAGCCTGCGACGGCTACATGCGGCCAAAACCTATCGTTCAGTTTATTTGTGAAACAGGGGGGTTAAGTTTTCAGTAGAGTTGAAAAAACTTTAAGCAACTAGCCTAGAGTATATTTAGAAATCGCAGTGTAATTCAACTCTTGGGAAATACCCCGATTATTAAATTCGATATGTCGTTGTAGTGCTCATAGAACGCGTGATGATTGCCAGATAAATTGGAAATTACAGCTATGCATCCATTCCCTAAAAGCTCCAATGACAAAAGCTACCATTCGAGTAGCTCCTGTCAGCGAAAACCTATTTTTTTGAAGGCTTGCTAGGTTTCAAGTCGGGGTTATTTCCTTGCGTGTCTTTATTGTCACGACGACGCTTATCAACTTCGCCGGTTGATTTGGCAATCGGTTTTGGGCCTGGTTTAAGCGCCATAAAATCTCTCCTTGATGTTAATGTTATTTTAGTTGCTGCGGGATCATCCTATTGGCACGGACGGATACTTTCAATAGGCAAGAGATGCTTGATTTTAGCTATGTGAAAAATTGAATTAGCTTTGGCTCATCTACTGGAAATTTAATGACAGGTAACGTGTTGATTTTATGTTCATTGGTGACATTTTGCCGGTAGCACTGCATTTCCAGAATCATTCGAGCATCGCCAGACCGCACCTGTCTGCTACCTAGCCTTTACCGTCCACAAATGATCCACCTTCGTCGTGTAGCTCTGACTCATCAACTCCCGGCGCATAGCCCAATCCGGCGCCGCCGGCACGCTGGCCAGGCGAAGAACTCCCTTTCCCCAACGACCATTGATTTCATCCAGCACGGTCATCACCTTGTCCGCCATCACAGGCTGGGAATGCGCAAACAGGTCATCAGTGAATTCACCGGGCTGGCGCAAATCCATCAGCAGAACCTCTGCCTTGCTGTACTTGAAGCCTGGTCGGAAGAGACGATTAACCGCTTCGGTCGAAGCTTTAGTCATGAGTCGAACGTCGTTTGTCGGGTAGGGGAGTTCGACGAGTGCGCCGTTCGCGTACTTCGCTTCTTCGGGATTGAACATGCCTGTCCTGATACTCACGCGGATCTTCTTGCACAGCGAGTTTTGCGTCCTGAGCTTTTCCGCCGCGCGCTGGGTGTAGGTGGCGACGGCCTCCTTGATCGGATCGATCTGCGTCAAACGGGTGCCGAACATCCGGCTACAGCAAATCTCTTGCTTGGGTGGGTCAGCGTCACCCAGTTCCAGACAGGAGGTGCCGGCAAGTTCGCGAGCAGTTTTCTCGATCACCACACTGAATTTCTGACGAAGCATCCACGGATCGGCTTTTGCCAAGTCCATTGCGGTCTTGATGCCCATCGTTTCCAGGTGTGCCTTCATGCGCCTGCCGATGCCCCAGACCTCGCCGACATCGGTGTTGCGCAGCGTCCAGTCGCGTTTGAACGGGTCGCACAGATCCACAACGCCGCCGGTGATATCCAACAGCCTTTTGGCGGTATGGTTTGCGAGCTTCGCCAAGGTTTTGGTGCGAGCAATGCCCACCCCGACGGGAACCCCTGTGCGCTTGAAAAGAGTGGTACGCATCTGCCGACCAAACGCGGACAAGTCCCCGGCAATACCCGTCAGATCGGCAAACGCCTCGTCAATGCTGTAGACCTCCAGCGCTGGCACCATCGATTCGATAATCGTCATGACGCGTTCGCTCATGTCGCCGTACAGAGCGTAATTACTGCTGAAGGCCACGATTCCATGCCGGCGTAGATGGTCTTTGATCTGGAAGTACGGCTGGCCCATCTTCACGAAAGGTTTGGCGTCGTAGCTGCGCGCAATCACGCAGCCATCGTTGTTGGACAGCACCACGATGGGCGTCCGCGCCAGGTCGGGCCGGAAAACCCGCTCGCAACTCGCGTAAAACGAATTGCAGTCAATCAGAGCGAAGACAGGTTCAGGTGTTGTCATGATTGCGAACGCTGTATTTCACGACACCCCAGATCACGAGCTCATCGCCCTCCATTACATGCCTTGCCGGATATTTTGGGTTCTCCGATAAAAGCATCACGGCGTTCTCACGCAGAAGCAGGCGCTTGCAGAATGGCTCTGAGTTCAGCGCCGCGATGACGATATCGCCGCTGACCGCATCGATGCTCCGATCAACAACCACCAGATCCCCTGAGTAGATCCCGGCGCCCTGCATGCTGTCTCCATCAATTCTCACCAGGTAGACGTGCGGCGCGCGGATATCGAACAGCTCATCTAGGGAAATGTGTTTTTCGATGTGATCAGCCGCAGGGGAGGGGAAGCCTGCCGGCACCCTGGATGAATAGAGGGGCAGCTTCCTACCGCCAGACGCGAGAGGGCCGAGGATGGTGATGCTCATGATGCAAGCCTTAGGAAATTAACTGTACATGCATACAGTTAACGATTTGGTTCGCTCGCGGTCAATCTCATAGGTACGACAATTCGACGGGTGACATGTGCGGACGCAACTCGTTAAGCCTTCTATTCGGGTGGAAATTATTCGGCCAGCGGAAGAGGGCTCGAAAGTCGGTAAGATTAAATAGGGGAAGCAACGTGAGTGTTTTTAAGCAGAGGATGTGCGCTTGTTGCTGGAAATTGCCTGCGAGCTTTCGCTTGCTGAATTCGTATGCGACAGGCTGTCGGCTGCCTTCGCACGCGCACGACCTACGCCCCATGCTAGCGCCGTAGTCATCGTGTCGTTAGGTAGGTCGTCATGAGCTTCTTCGTATAGAGGGAGGCCATCCTTGCTATAAACGCCGAGGAACAACTGCGTTCTTCCCTTTCTAGAAACTCGGGTCTGAACATCAATTATAGTGCCGTCAATCAATACCTCATCGTGTGATCGGCAATGCAGTTCACAATCCGCCCAGAGCCAAAATCTTGAACCTCTACGCATCATTTCGACGGCCTCCTTTTTGTTTGAATTGCCATGAGTGCCATGCGTAAACATTTTTTAATACGCGAAGAAATGAGCGTCAACCCTGAAAACGGCCACTTATCGGGTGATTAAAATCCATGCGTCATCACTGATCGATAGCGAGCATTACAGTGTTTAATAATTCCGCGATGTATTCAAAAATTCCCCAAGCGCAGCTCCGAAATGGAGGCTTTTTGGAAGGGGGGGAAACAGTCCCCTTGTGCTGCCCGACTGTCGCCTGTCTGTATGGGCGATGCACTCTTACCACCTCGTAGAACAGCGAGCACCCTGAATGTCATGGTGTTTATAAGGACTTGACCACGGGCGTAGTGATCGCTCGTTGTGCCTCGCCTGGTCGAATAACAATTGGTACTGGATTCCTAGTGGTCAAGATCACGGGAGCTCCGATTGGAGCCTGTCCATTCGCCTTGTCAGATGCTCCGCTAGCTCGGTGCGGGCGCAACGTGAGCAGTTGTACTCATGAGCAAACCTGACGATGGAAGGGGCTTTTCCGACAGATTTGTGTACTCGGGAAGAGTTGCGACGTGATCCGAAACACAATTGGAAGTGACTGCTTTCGGGTAAACACTTCGCCAGTTTGCAGCTTTCATGATACCCAGATTGTGATGTCGGTCGACCTCTCCACTCAACGTAGATGGCTCCGAAGCAAATTTGGCGGTAGCATTCCATCAACTAGGTATCAATAGATTGTTTTTCGGATCAGGGTCGCATTTTGGAAAAGCTAAAACGCCTTCAAAGCGGAATAGAAGGGCTTGATGCTCTGCTCAAGGGCGGGCTGGTCGAGGGAGCTTCATACATAATCCAAGGACGCCCGGGATCTGGCAAAACGATCCTCGCCAACCAGCTTGGTTTCCATCATGCGAAAAACGGAGGACGGGTTTTAGTCGCGACTCTTCTCGCCGAGTCACATGACCGCCTTTTTCAATTTCTTTCGACGCTAAGCTTTTTCGACTCGTCCAAAGTGGGAGCTGAAATCCAGTTTGTCAGCGCGTTTGACACTCTGGAAAATGAAGGGCTAGGCGAGGTGGTGAAACTGCTTCGGCGCGAGATAAGCCGTCAAAAAGCTACCGTTATGGTGGTGGACGGTTTACTCAATGCACGCTCAAAAGCTGACTCGCATATCGATACCAAGAAATTCATATCAGAGCTACAAGGTCATGCAGCTTTTGCTGGTTGCACGGTGCTGTTTCTCACCAGCTCTCGCCTCGATGATGGCAGCCCTGAGCATACGATGGTTGATGGCGTGATTGAGATGGGCGAAGAGCTTTACGGCACCCGTTCTGTACGTCGGATTCAACTTCGGAAAACTCGCGGAAGCTCTGCAATGACCGGTCTTCACGAGTGTGAAATTACCGAAAATGGTTTGGTGGTCTATCCGCGACTCGAAAGCCTTTATAGCCACCCGTCATCCCCCGACAGCGCGGATATGACGCGTATCGCCAGCGGCATTGAATCACTGGACGATATATTGGGAGGAGGGCTGCACAGTTCCAGTGTGTCACTGGTAATTGGCCCTTCCGGGATTGGAAAAACGACTCTGGGTCTTAAGTTTTTGGCTGAGTCGACAGTGGAGGCTCCCGGCCTGCATTTTGGTTTCTACGAAAGCCCGCAACGATTGCGACTCAAAGGTCAATCGCTGGGTATCGATATCAAAGGCATGGAAGACAGCGGCGCCCTCAGCATCGCTTGGCAGCCTACAACTGAAGGCCTGCTGGATGGTCTAGGGGCACGACTTCTGAAGATCGTCGAGGAGAAGGGCATCAAGCGCCTGTTCATCGATAGTCTTAGCGGTATGACACGAGTTTCGACAAATCCGGCTCGGATTACTGACTTCTTCAGTGCTTTGATGAACGAGCTGCGATCCAGGGGTGTTACAGTATTCGCCTCCTGGGAAATGCGCGATCTGTTCGGTTCGGAGGTCAGCGCGCCGAACTCAGACCTGTCCAGTATCGTCGACAATCTAATGCTGATGCGGTTCTCTGAGAATCATTCTGAACTAAGCAGGACGCTTTCCATTCTTAAGGTACGAGACAGCTCCTACGACCCTTCGCGATTCGAGGTCGTCATTCGTGATCAAGACGTTTTCCTGAAAAAGGCTTCAAGACATGAACCTTCAGTCCCTACTGAGACAACGCCCGGTTCAAAATCTTAAGCCTTTGTGCGGGTTGAATTAACATGACCACCATCTTGGTCGTCGACGACGAGTATCTGATCGCTGACATCCTTAGCTTTGCGCTGGAGGATGAGGGGTTCATGGTGGTGACGGCCAGCAATGGTCAAAAAGGACTTGATGTGTTGGACAGAGAACGGCCTGAGTTGATCATCACCGACTTTATGATGCCAGTGATGGATGGCCTAGAGTTCGCTACAGCTGTCCGAGCACTCCCCTCTGTGAACCGTCTGCCGATCATATTGATGAGCGGCGCTCAAGCGCATATAGGTATGCAAAGATCGGATCTGTTTGACACGGTATTGGCAAAGCCATTCAACATCGACCTGGTCATCGCAGAAGTTAAAAAGCTTTTGACTACTGATTAACCAATATTCGATCTGCTTACTCAGATCAATATCAAGACTCCAGCCTCACGCTAGGTGTCATCTGTCCGCCTAGCTGTATACGCAAGGTTTGTCAGCAAGGTGCTATGCAGGTGCGAAATAGATCGCCATTCGCTCCGACTAGACCAAAATGTAAAGCACAACCGCGCCTACCGTGATTTGGATAGTTTTCGCTAAACCAGCACGCCATCTCTTAGTAATCTGTCCAGCGGCCTTGATTGGGAGCTGAAGCGGTAGAAAGCGACTGTGCGTAAGTTCGGGATGTAATTTATGGTGTAACCTTCTGGTATCACACACATCGAGAATTTCCATGTCCAAACTTGCCGAATTCCGCCAGCTTGAAAAACACCTCGCCGAACAGCTCCAGGCTCTCGAAGCCCTCAAGGGCGATGCTGGCCTCAAGAAAGAAATCGAGTTCGAAACGAAGCTGCGCGATTTACTCGCAAAATACGGCTATAGCCTCAAGGACGTGATCAACCTGTTAGATCCACAAGCTGGTCGTCGCGCTCCAGCTGTCGAGTCCAAAGCAGGCAGCCGCAAGCCTCGCCAGTTGAAGGTTTATAAAAATCCTCATACCGGCGAGGTCGTAGAAACCAAGGGTGGTAATCACAAGACGTTGAAAGATTGGAAAGCTGAACACGGCTCCGCGACCGTTGAGTCTTGGCTGACCAAGTGATTTGGTTTGAATAAAAAAAGGGCCTAGTAGGGCCCTTTTTTCTTATCGTTTTTTTCATCTTCAGGGGGCATTTTATCGCTCTATTCACGTTATAGGAGCGGCGTTTTCTTCCCCACAGTTAGCCAAGATATGTGAACTTTAGACACACGCAAATTTCCATTGCTTCATAGCAAAGCCAACCAGCTACTAGCCGGGAATGTGCTTTTGAACCCCCAAGCCAGGAAGTTGAACGTGAAGACCTCGCACCCGAATAATTCGCTGCGCCGCGCCGTTACCGGCCCGATGCTTTTTCTATTTATTCTCGGTGATGTTCTCGGGGCGGGCGTTTATGCGCTCGCCGGGACAATTGCGGGGGAGGTAGGTGGCGCAATATGGGTGCCTCTGCTCATCGCTCTGTTTTTCGCGATGCTTACTGCAGGTTCCTACGCAGAGTTGGTGACAAAATATCCTCATGCGGGCGCCGCTTCAGTTTTTGCAGAGAAGGCGTTCCGGTCTCCGCTCATTTCTTTTCTTGTTGGCTTTTGCATGCTATCGGCAGCTGTCACGAGCGCGGCGGGTTTATCCCTAGCGTTTGCCGGTGATTACCTAGCGGCGTTCATTCATGTAACGCCTCACATCGCAGCATTACTTTTCCTTCTCGTTATCGCGCTACTCAATGCGAGGGGAATTAAAGAGTCTTTGGGAGCCAACCTGGTGATGACAGTCATTGAGCTGTCAGGTCTTCTTTTGGTCGTCGTAGCCGCTGCTTGGTATTTCCGTACAGGCGAAGCTGATTTGGGTCGCAGCCTTGAGTTCAAACCTGGGATCAGCCCGATGTTAGCCGTTTTGAGCGCGGCATTAATCGCCTTCTATTCTTTTGTAGGATTCGAAACATCCGCCAATCTCGCGGAAGAAATTCGAGACGTTCGAAAAATTTATCCGCGCGCATTATTTGCCGCATTGCTAACCGCCGGAGTCGTCTACATGGCTGTCGGCATCGCGGCATCTTCCGTACTGCCCATGGAAAAACTTGTGGCCACCTCGGCTCCTCTTCTTGAGGTGGTTCGGGCGTCAGGTTTAAACATTCCGCCTCGCGTCTTCGCCTTCATTGCACTGATCGCGGTAGCCAACGGCGCGCTGTTAACCATGATAATGGCGAGTCGCCTTACTTATGGCATGGCCTGTATAGGACTGTTGCCGACCGCCTTGAGCAATGTGCTGCCTCGGCGACGCACCCCTTGGATCGCGGTCATCGCTACCACCGTGGTAGCAATCGCACTCACGCTGACGGGAACGCTAGCTACATTGGCCGAAACCGTCGTCCTGCTCTTACTGTTTGTATTTCTAAGCACTAATTTGTCCGTGTTAATCCTGCGCCGTGACGAGGTTGCGGAAAATCACTTTCGGGTGCCGACGTGGGTTCCGGTACTTGCTATCGTCTCGTGCCTGGTACTGCTCAGCCAGCAAAGTCTGGAAACATGGATGCGGGGAGGGGGCTTGATCCTGATAGGCATGTTGCTTTTTGTCTGTTCAAGAGTGGCAGTGCCGGCGCCAGTGGAGCCGGGCTGATCTTGTAAGCGCTTCGCCTACTATCGCAGCGTAAAACTTGGTGACGTTATACGAGTGCCTTGTAGGGCGCGCAGTTTTATCGGGGTGCGTCCAATGCCTCGGATCGTCGATTCTGAGGAGCACTGGAACATAACCCGATCAATCGTCTGGCATGGCTGGATGCGTGAACGTCACCGCGAGCGGGGAGCACAGCAACTCAATCCGCGTGCCTACAACTGTTTCACGGACGGGAAGCAACCTCGTCTAGGTGCCGCAGCAGTGCCAGAGGATCTTCGTAGACGCGGAGTGCACCAGCTCGTTCAAGCTCTCCTATGTCGTAACCACCTGAAAGCAGCCCTATACCGGTGGCCTTACAGCGGCGTGCGGCAAGCATGTCCCAAATGGCATCGCCGATCACCAGGCAATCTTCGATGGGTACACTGAGTTTGCTTGCAGCGGCGAGGAAAAGGTCTGGATCGGGCTTGCCATACTTCACGTCATCACGGGTGATGAGACTGACCTTCGCGATATCCAAGCCCAATGCCTTCAGATTTATCGCCGCAGTGTCCATGCCACCGCTGGTAGCGATGCACCATTTGAGCTGATTGCGGTTTAGAGTATCGAGAAGCTCTACAGCGCCAGGAAGAGCGGTTATCTGGCCTTGCAGATCCTTGTAGGCTTCATCATGTTTATCACTCAGCCTTTTGGCCTGGTCTGGTTTGATTTCCAAGCCGGTCTCACGGGCTAACGTCTTAAGCATCAGTCCACCGCTCATACCGATTTTTCTGTGAATTCGCCACATGGCCAACGGTATGTCTTCTGAGTCGAGCGCGGTTTTCCACGCGAAAACATTCTGGTAAACGCTATCAGTCAACGTGCCATCAAGATCAAATATGAATGAGGTTTGCTGGCGCATACGTGACACCTTTAAGCAAATTTCAAGTAGTAGACGTCGCGTATTGAAAATATTGGTCGCATCGAAAACGAAGCGGAGCTGGCTTTAATCCTTAAGTCTTTCCAAGTCTGCTGGGCCAGGTTCTACACGTGGTTCGTCGCCAAGGAACTCATCTTCCCTAACAACTCGTTCGTCATCTGTTAAACCTGTTTCAGACACGTCTGAGACGAGAACAGAATCCTCCAGTGCTTTGCTTTTTTTTGATGAAGTGGAGCTTTTTTCAGTCATGAGATTTCTCCTCGACCCTCGACCCTCGACCCTCGAAACTTGAAGCGCTCAATTTTTCGAAAGCATATGGTCTGAGTCGTTCCGTCTTTTCCAGATATCGAAGCGGAGAAACCGCAGCGCATGAGTGCCACTGCGGTTTTCATCGCATTACTTCCGCTTTTTCATCGAGGTTGTTCAACACGTACAGGTTGTGGTTTAAGTGCAAAAAGGGCCCTTGAAGGTCTTTTTTATTAGCCGGCAAGGCATATTGAATATGCACCTTGAGCCAAGGGTTAATCAGACTCATAAAGCGAGCTGAACCATTCGGCATACGGGGAATTGATGACCAGCCGCCGGTTGAAGTCCGGGCTTCCATCTGTCCACCAAACAGGGCCCCGCTCACCAAGCGCTACTTTGGCCACTTGTACCTTTTCCCGAGCGCGCTTTAGCTGCGATGCGTCTTCCGATTCTTTTGCTTTCTTCACCTCGCGTCGCGCTGCCATGAGGGCATCGACAAGACGCTGGCGCACGTCCTCTTCTAATGACGGGTTTGAACAGCGCCACAGCTGCCCTTTGACAACGAAGTAACGACCATCAGGGGTCACTGGATGCATTTCTCACTCCGATCTTTCAAAGGGCGCTTCTCCAGAATTCACGAAGGACGACTACCTCAGCTTTCGGATAGGAAGGCGTTTAGCTTGTTTGACCCCAAACAGTATTCCCAGTAATAGCGCTGCGCCCGCCGCAAGGAGTATGGGATAGGGATGTTTACCTGACATCCATACGCCCTCTACTCCGTGCTTATCGCTTGGTGAAGTAGGGCGATGCCCCGATGTCGATGGATTACGACTGATCGGAATGTCAGAGGGATCGATCTCTGCTTCGTAGGGCATTTCGTTTAAAGGTAAACGCGCACCGTCTGCAAGAATGAGGGTAAGGTCTTCTACAGTGCCGGCGAGTCGATTGGGGAATACTGGCTCACCAGTGGGGTCAAGCTCATCGTAATAAAACTGCTGACCTTCCAACCAACCTATGGCCGTCATCAATTCGGGGCCAAGGTAATATTTCCCGTCGAGGAAGAAGCCTGGGAAATGTCGTGTGCGTTCCAGACTTTCTACGATGTAACGCTCACCCGCCTTCATACCGGTTGCTGGGTCAATCATGATGATGTCCTCAGATTTGCTCGTCTTGCGATAGAGGACGGGGTCTGGAGCAACGTTCCATCGAGATGACTGAAAGGGTGAATGGAAGGATGGCGACGGTCGGTAAGCCAATTAATCGAACACTCGAAAAGCGAACCCTCTCCAAGCTACATGCCCCCACCATTGAGGGTACTGAGAGGTGTGTATGAATCACGATACCAAGCTTCAAGGCGGTATGGGTGAGGACGACCCAATGCCCACTTCACCTGATCCATTGAGCCCTGGGCGCACTGAAGTTGGCCCAATGAAGGAGGAGGGGATTGACGAACTGCCGGATAATGAAGGTGAGCGTCCGCTTGATGATGACGATGTCGGGCTAGACCCTGAGCGTGTGCGGGAGGAGACGGATAATGCGGTGATGGACAATCAGCAGGATCCGCGCTAACCCTCCGACACCCCTTTCCTCAATCATCGAGTGAGTTGGTCAGGGGCGGACAGCTCGAACGGCGAGCGTGTAGGCCTTTACAAGTGATTCCTTATTGGCGCAAAAAAAAGCCCGCGATGGGGGGCGGGCTGGAATCACTAAAGGAGCTGTTACAACCGTATACCTGCAAATGTGAAATTATCGTGACGAGTGTTTCACCGTTTTTCAGAACCAAGATTATTCAAGGATACGGGAGTGGCCTTCTGTAGCGAGCTCGGCAACTGATCTTCCAGTTTGGGGAGCGCTGCTTCTACAAGGGGCCACTGGGTCGCGAAGCTCTGATTTTCTGTCGAAGCAGAAAGCTTGTGATGCAGATATAAGATCTGCTGCCCCACAAAATGAGCTGAGTACGCTGCGGTTGAGATGACGACGGCTACTCCTAGAATGGCAATCGTCCTGAAGGCTGACATGGCGCTTCCTGGTCTGGCTACATCGGCTCAATCATAGTTCGTCCCGAAAGCGAAGAACAAGATCAGCGAGAAGCAATTGACTTGTTCATGCTGGACGGACAGTTGGAAGCGATGCCTATGACTGACGTAGCCGCAAGATTGCGTCCGTAATCCCCTGAGCGTTCCTGTCTAATGTTTCCATGGCAGTGAGGGCATTGATCGCAGAATTCCCCGCTCCGTTGTTCGAAAGCCACGTCGTAACCTCTTCAATGGCCGCACAAATTGCATGCTGGTTATGCAGAAGCAACGTAAGAGCGTCAGCTGCAGCTACGTTTGCTTGAAAGCTATCGTGCATGGACTCGTCCTTAAATGAAAACAGCTGAGCTTGCAGATTACGGGTGATTTTAGGATATAACCGCTCATCTCCCATGAAGTCCAACAAATTTGAGATTACACCTTAGAACATCCTGTGTTGCAGTCATCAGAAAATGCTCCAGATGCTGTATGCTGAATTTCCTCACTTTCTCCATCAGCACGCGCAGCCAATGCATTTGATTCCTTTGAGTTTGATCGCACTGATGCTGCTTGCCCCAATGCTGGAGTCCTAATGATTGCGCAACGTTTCACTGATTTATGCGATTCGCCGGAACGTCTTGCCGTACTGCATGGATATGAGATCCTCGACACCCCACGCGAGTCCGATTTCGACGAACTTGTAAGTTTGGCTGCTTCCATCTGTGATGCGCCTATCTCAGTGATGAACCTGATCGATAGCCATCGGCAGTGGTTCAAGGCTGAAATCGGATTGGGTATAAGGGAAACGCCATTGGACGTTTCCATCTGTCGTCATGTCCTTCTCCTACCAGGTGTCACCGTCATACCGGATCTGCGAGATGATCCACGTATGAGTTCCAATCCTCTCGTGACGGCGGATGAAGGTCTGCGCTTCTACGCTGGCTGCTTATTGCAAACACCGGATGGCTATGGTCTAGGGACTCTATGCATCCTCGACCGTCAGCCAAGAGAGTTAACCCCGCAACAAAAGTTCGCCCTTGCAACGCTGGCGAAACAGGTAATGGCTCAGTTGGAGCTGAGACGGTCGCTAAAGCAGAAGAGTCGACTTCTTGAACAGAAGGACATGCTTCTCAAGGAGATCAACCATCGAACGAAGAACCACCTGCAGCTGATCATTGGCTTGATTCAGTTACAGATACGCCAGTTGGCAGATCCGCAGGCGCGGGCAGCACTCGTCGATACCAGTAGAAGAATCACCAGCATCGCGGCAGTGCATGAAAAGCTGTATCAGGCTGATCAAGTGGAAACAGTGAACGCGGGAATTTACTTGTCTGAGTTGATAGATGGCCTACGTGGCTCAGCATCCCTCCATACGAGTTTCGCAATCGATATGGAGGACGTAATTCTGCCGCTGGATAAAGCAATACCTTTGGCTCTAGTGCTGAATGAGCTGGTCACCAACGCCCTTAAATACGCTTATCCAGACAAGGCAAGCGGCGAGGTATTTGTTGAGTTAAAGGCGTCCACTGACCAGGTACTGTTGAGAGTGACTGACAGAGGAAGGGGACTTCCGGAAGGGTTCGATCTCAAAAAGCACTCGTCGGTAGGAATGAAGATTATTAAGTCGCTGACACGCCAGCTTCGTGGCGAAATTTCGATGCTGAACCAACATCCTGGACTGCAATTCTCTCTAGAATTTCCACGTTGAGGAGAGAGGGCGTTACACAGCTTTTGCTAACGACCAACCAGGCTCAATTATAAGAATGTTAGCGAAAGATGCTCACCTCACCGGTCGCTTAAGGGGTGGGTCGATTGGGCCCCAATCGATGAGGTTAACAAGAAGGCTAGCTCAGTTGCTCTCTTTCCGCAGGCTACTTCAATGCCCTCACCTTTGCAGACCTCCAAGGTCAGAGTCAGGCGATTTAGATTGAAGAGGTATTTCAGCAGAAATCGTCTCATCCGTACTGGCAGTACCGAGATCGACCTGATCATTCTCACCCAGAGAGCTGTACTGATCCCGGAGCTTGCGTAGGTCTCTCGAGCCCATTTTATCAAGGCATAACGTCGCGTTTTGTGCTTCCTTAGTTGCCCGAATCAGTTCGTCGATCTTCAGATGTAGAATGTCATTGTCGCGGTTTTGCGTGTTCTGGATCAGAAATACCATTAGGAACGTGATGATGGTTGTCGACGTATTGATGATCAGCTGCCACGTGTCGTTGTAATGAAAATACGGCCCCGTGAGCGCCCATACTCCGATCAAAGCGATTGCCAGCAGGAAGGTTTTTGAGCTGCCTGCCCAGTTGGAAAGGGCTTGGCAGAATCGTGCGAATTTCATGATTGCTAACTCTAGTTGTAGGTAAGAACTAGACAACCGGTACGCCTGAAATACTTTATTACAATTCGACCTTTCGTCGGCATCTCGAACCTCGAAATCGTTTCCATGCAGCTAAAATCTAGCGACAGAAGCGTCTGATATAGGAGCGCCGTAACTTAATTCCGCGCAACTTAGATGAAGCACTTTTGACGCTCATCACCCTCTTTGAACTCTAGCCTGAGCTGCCCCGTCCTTTGATATGAGGGGCTCAGGGCAATTCTGCTGTGTAGTCCCATTAAACGTTTTCACACGGAAAGCGAGGGGCCACATGAATACTTCAGACAGCAGGGCGGGATCCCAGGCCGACGATTCTGCAGACCTTAAACCAAGACAAGACTTTCAGCATTTGAAGGAGGATGTCACCGAAGCACTCGGTGGAGCTAGGGAGCAGGCCGATGCGCAGTTCGGCCAATATCGCGACACCGCTGCCGATCAAATCGAGGCATTGGCCCAAGGTGCGAAAAGCTTTGTCTCCGAGCTGGAGGACAAGGACACATTGGGCATGTCCGACTATCTCACCGATATGGCCGAGTCGATGACAGGCCTCGCCGGGAACCTGCGCGGCAAGAGCGCCGAGCAGCTCTTGCATGACGCCGCCGATCTGGCTCGCAACAATCCAGCACTGTTTATCGTCGGCAGTGTGGCCATCGGGTTCGGCTTGTCGCGGTTTTTAAAGGCAGGCACCTCGGCGGCTGCTACCGTCAGCGCGCATCACGATCCAGCTGCAGGCAGCTCGACGCCGCCCTCGGGAGGGTACGGAGTACATCGGCCTTACGAAACGTCCACCGACCTAAACCCGGGACTCGCCACAGGAATCACACCTGCGTCGCCCAATGAGCAAGACCATCCGACCGACTTTGCCGGTGCATCGGCGGCGGTTTCGCCCAGCACCAAAGGAGTATTGTGATGAACACAGACGATCCTGATCTGCCAGGAACCAGACCCTTGGCGTCCACAGACGATGCTTCGGTGGTGGGCCTATTACGGCAGTTGTCCCGCGAAGTTCCCGCGTTATTTACCAAGGAACTGGCGCTGGCCAAAGTCGAGCTGCAGACCAGCCTCAATACGCTCAAGGCCGGCATCGCTGCGGTGGCGGGCGGTGCGATTGTGTTCCTGGCGGGCTTCATCATTCTGCTGATGTCAGCGGTCTACGGCTTGAGCCTGTTCATGGCGCCATGGCTGGCAGCCCTCATCGTCGGTGTGGTGGTGATGATCATTGGCTTCGCCATGTTGCAGTCGGGCAAAAAACAATTTGAGCCATCCCACTTCAAACCTGACCGGACGCTCGATGCTTTGAACAAGGATCAGGAAGCGCTGCGGAGGAAAGTCTCATGAGCACTGAACTGGATATCGAATCGCAAAAAAGCCCGGAACAGATCGAGCGGGAAATCGACGCGCAACGGGCCAGTATCGGCAACATCGTCGACAAGCTGGAGAGCAAATTCACCCCCGGCCAGATGTTCGATCAAGCGTGGGGCATGATGCAGAACAATGGCTCGATCTTTGTCAGCAATCTCGGCACCAGCGTGCGTAATAATCCGGTGCCTGCCGTGCTCACTTCGGTTGGATTGCTATGGCTGATGATGAGCCAGAATCGGCCACCGGTGCCCCAACCTGCGTATCGCACCGGGCCTGATCAGGACAAGGCGGGAGAGTGGGCCGACGGTTTGGCAGAAGGGTTAGACAGTGCACGGGAACATATGCACCAGACCGCTGACTCGATCAAAGGGGGCTACCAGTCGCTCAAGGGCAAGGCCGCCCACTTAGGAGAAAACGTCGGCGCGGCGGGTGAAAATCTCAGCCACGCCATGCACGACGCCGGTGATCGGCTGACGCGCAACTCCCAGGTATTGGGGCAGCAATTCAACCAGTTGCTCAGGGAACAACCGTTGGTGGTGGCCGCTGCCGGTATCGCCCTCGGAGCCTTGCTGGGCGCAGCACTGCCCACGACCCAGACCGAGCAACGCTACATGGGACGCACCAGTGCGGGGCTGGTCGACAAGGTGAAAAAGCAGGCGCAAGAGGGTTATGAAGCGGTGCGCGACACAGTGACGAAAACCACTGATCAGCCGAGGGCGCAGTCTGCGGCTGAAGAAACACGCACCACCACGTCGGCCAGCGCAGATCTTTCTCAAGGCTTGGGCACCTCCTAACCGCGCGGCATCGGGAGGCCCGCAATAGGCCTCCCATCTTTGTTTCAGGTCATGCGGTTTTTCGTCCGACACGTTGAACCTAACTCAACCCCGGTTGCTCAACCGGGAAATGTTCGGGGGGAGCGAGATGAGCGCTTTTAAGAATCAACTGACATTTGTACAGGAAACTAGGTTACTCGCTTTGGATGCCTGGCATCGCGCATTGGAAAATCTTGAATTGCGGATGGAATGCCCCTGACGCCTATCACGATGAACTGCTGCGTCAGTCGGATGAAATGGATCGCTTGGGAATTCTGACTTGGGGCGAGTGGCGCGACCTGAGACGGGAAGCAGACGACGCGTACCTGCGTGCTGTCGCTGGAGACGATTACCACTGAGGTTATTTAGGCCATGTCTATCGCCGGCGACACTGTTCAGTACCTGCGTAATCACGCATTGATGATCACAACAGCGGAATCGTGTACGGCGGGGAAAATTGTCACGCTGTTATCCGAGGTGGAGGGCAGCGGCGAATTTATTGAATGTGGTTACGTCGTTTACTCGCCCCAAGCTAAAGAGCGTCTACTGCATGTCAGCCCTCAAACTATCAAAACCTTCAACCTCACCAGCGTCGAGGTGGCTAAAGAAATGGCTACGGGGGCCTTGCGAGATAGCACCGCAAATGTCGCAATCGCAACTACCGGAATACTGGGGCCGGACGATGTCGATGGCATCCCTGCAGGCACAATCTGTTTTGCTTGGGCGTTTCAGGCGGATGATGACTGCTATGTCTTCAGTCATGAACACAGGTTCTTCGGAGGACGCTGTCAGGTTCAAGCAGAGGCAACGGAATATGCATTGCAGTGGCTACCGCATTTTCATCGTCGGGCGCGAGCTGGCGAGCGGGGTGAAGCCTGATGAGCGCAGATTCCGATAACGCAGATCTGAAAAGCCGCGAACACCCGATTCATGAGGACATGACCTATCAATTGAAGGTCTGGCGTTTTGAGCGCGTCGGCTGGTACGTGTTGGTTTTAGTCGTTTTGATGGGGTTGATGGGCGTCTTTTCCAGAGGCTTGCTCAGTTCAAGAGATGTCCGCAGTGAGGACGGTAAAGTCAGAGTGGAATATGAAATGTTCCATCGCAACGGCTCGACTAACTCGATGAAAATCACTTTGAATTCAGCGCCAGATTCTCAGGCAGAGCTGGAGCTCGCAGGTCAGCTATTGGAAGGCTTCAGTATCGAAACTCTACAACCCGAACCTCTGCGCTCAAGAAGTTCTACACAGGGCATCAGGCTCTGGCTACAGACCGACCTTGATGGTCAAGCGACGCTATATATCACCCTGCGAGGGGATGGCCTTGGCTTCTACCGCAGTCAAATCTTTTCACCGGGCACCAACGGCATAAAGCTTGTGCAGTTCATCTTCCCTTAGGTGATTTATGGATTCAGTTTTGCGTGCAGGTGCCATGTATGTGGCCCTCTTGGTGCTCTTCAAGATCGCTGGACGGCGCTCCTTGGCGGAACTGACCACCTTCGATTTCATTCTTTTACTGATGATCGGTGAGGCGACTCAGCAAGCCCTGCTGGGCGATGATTTTTCGCTCACTAATTCTGTGATCGTCATCGTCACCCTTGTCGCCATCGACGTTGGCCTGTCCCTGCTCAAGCGGCGCTCGCGGTGGATGTCACGGCTGATTGATGGCGAGCCGACCGTAATCGTTGAGAACGGAAAACTGCTCCACGAACGCCTTCGTCGTGCGCGATTGTTAGAAGCGGATGTGATGGAGGCTGCACGTTCCAGCCAAGGTATCGAGAAGCTGGAAGAGATCAAGTTCGCAATCCTAGAGCGCAACGGCAAGATCTCAGTCATCGCCCAGGAAGACTGACTCGCGAGAGTCGATATGTACTTGCGGAATTACTTGAACACCCTTGGATTCGTGGGGCCTAAGCAATATCAATCTGAGGAGGGCTTGGCCATGTCGGAAGCTACCAGCTATTTCGCAATTGCCGTCGCAGTGATCATTTTGCTCGTTGACCTTTGGGCCATCGTAAGCGTGTTTCGCAGCGACAAGACGGTGGGAGTCAAAGCCGGTTGGGCTATTGGGCTCATCATTTTCCCAGTCATTGGTTTAATCGTTTGGGGTGTTGCGGGGCCGCGCGGAATCAAAGAAGGCCCATCGTCGCCTGAACACAGCAAAGGGTAAGCAGCATCCGTTGGTCGCTAGTGCAGAAGGTTTTTGAAATTAACCCAGACGCATTTGCTTCAGATGAATGTGGGTTGGCATTCGGTCTCTTACCGAGTGAACTGCAGCCCTGATTCGCCTGAGGAGAATGTCATGTTCCTACATAACAAACGACTTCAATACACCGTGCGAGTTGCCCAGCCAAACCCTGGGTTAGCAAATTTATTACTGGAACAGTTTGGGGGAGCTCAGGGCGAGCTTGCAGCGGCCTCCCGCTACTTCACCCAAGCGTTGGCAGAAGATGATCCAGGCAGAAAGGATCTGCTGATGGACATCGCCACCGAAGAACTCAGTCACCTCGAGATCGTCGGGTCGATCATCGTGATGTTAAACAAGGGTGCTAAAGGACAAATGGCTGAAGGTGTGGAGGAAGAAGGAGAGCTTTATCGCGCCATTAATGGTGCCGGCAACGACTCTCACATCACCAGTCTATTGTACGGCGCCGGTGCTCCGTTGACTAACTCGGCGGGCGTGCCTTGGTCGGCAGCTTACGTCGACACCATCGGCGAACCGACAGCAGACATGCGCTCAAATATCGCCGCTGAGGCGAGAGCGAAAATTGTCTATGAACGGTTGATGAATGTTACCGATGATCCGGGTGTGAAAGAGGCCCTAGGATTTCTGATGACGCGTGAAATCGCCCACCAGCTATCTTTCGAAAAAGCACTGCACGCCATCCAGCCAAATTTCCCTCAGGGCAAACTGCCGGGCATGCCGGAGTTCACCAACGTCTACTTCAACATGTCACAGGGCGAAGGCAGCACTCGCGGCCCTTGGAACGAAGGGGACGATTGGGACTTTGTGGAAGATCCGGCGCCTGCAGTGGATGGTGGGGACGGCACCGCCTCTGTGCAATTGAGCGCTGAGGACGAGGCGCTGCTCATGGATATGAAAGCCAGGACGATGTCCGACCCAGACAGCAATCCGATCACAGGGGCGGACTTAGGGGCAGGTGTACAAGGCGAACCTCAACCTTGAAGAGCAGCCGCACGCCCTCCGGCGTGCGGTCTTTCATCTCATTCAGAGAGGAATCACAGCATGGTTAACAAAAAATCAGCGCGTCGGAATTTAACTGGCCCTGAGATGCTCTTTGCCACCAGCGTCGCTTTTGAACGTGACGCGCAACGCGTATCCAGGCAATTCCTACGGTCGCTTTCCGTATCTACTGAAAAGTACGATTCAAAAAAATAGGAGGTATCCGTGCCCGATCCGTTGACCTCATCAGGCGCGCCGCCTCGCTCCTGGTTCGCCCGGTTCTCAGGAACTGGGTGGGGCGGGCGCGCGTTCTGGTCAATTTTGATTTGCGCAACAATGTTCTTACTCATATGCGGATATGGCGGCTTTGTCGGCGCCAACAAACAAAATCTGCACTTCGCTTTTCTCGGTGGCATGTCAGGTTTCGCTGCAACGGCCATGGGAGCTGTTTTAGCGATTGCGTTACGAGACATCGCCGCCCGTACTCAAGACATCATGCTGGTCTTCGCCGCCGGCATGATGCTGGCCGCCAGTTCTTTCTCGCTCATTCTCGCTGGTATCGAAGCAGCTCAGGCCCTTTTCGGAAACCAGTTGCTCGCAGCATGCGTAGTTGTTGCGGGATTGGGATTGGGCGTAACGCTGATGGTTGGCCTAGATCGTTTCGTCCCTCATGAACACGAGAAAAGCGGACGCCGGGGGCCAGACGCGCAGCGTATCAACCGTGTTTGGTTGTTCGTCTTGGCAATCACTCTGCATAACCTGCCCGAAGGCATGGCTATTGGAGTGAGCTTCGCCAATGGCGATATGAAGGTCGGACTGCCACTAACCACTGCCATTGCCATTCAAGACATTCCGAAGGTCTAGCCGTCGCCTTGGCGTTGCGGGTGACGGGCATCTCCGTACTGCGCGCGGCGCTGATTGCAGTGGGTTCGGGGTTGATGGAGCCGATTGGCGCCATCGTCGGCTTGGGTATTTCCAGCAGCTTCGCATTGGGCTACCCCATTGCCCTCGGCTTAGCAGCGGGCGCCATGATTTTTGTGGTGTCTCACGAGGTCATTCCGGAGACTCATCGCAACGGTCATGAAACTCCCGCGACCTTGGGACTGATGCTCGGTTTCGGTGTGATGATGTTTCTCGACACTGCTTTGGGTTAGCTTCCAGCCTTTTGTCTGTCCCCCAAAAAAAATTCGGAACACGTCTCAAACGAGGTTGGTCAATCTTCATGTAATGCAAGTTTTGCAATGCATGTTGATCCCATTCGGACGCCCATCGGGGCGACGCCAATACTGACCAGAAGGAAGTTTGGAAATGGCTAGAAAAACTGTCGAAGACTTGTTTATCCATGAACTCTCTGACGTTTACAGTGCGGAAAAACAAATCACCAAAGCATTGCCGCGCTTGGCGAAAGCAGCGACGAATCCACTCCTGGCAGACGCGTTTACGTCCCACTTGGAGGAGACTCATGGGCAAATTGAACGCATTGATCAGTTGGTAGAACTCACCGGTATCAAACTGAAACGTATGAAGTGCGTGGCCATGGAGGGACTTGTCGAAGAGTCGAAAGAGCTGTTGGAAGAGATCGATAAGGGAGCTGTTCTCGACGCAGCATTGATTGGTGCAGCGCAAAAGGTGGAGCACTACGAAATTGCTGCCTACGGCACCCTGATAGCAATGGCAAAGCATCTAAAGCTCGACGACGCGGCAGCTTTATTAGCAGCAACGCTTGCCGAAGAAAAAGGTGCGGACGAAAAGCTGACTAAGATTGCGGAGCAAGGTGGTAATCAAGCAGCGACCATGGATCCTAAATAAAAACGGTATCAGCAAACGTCCTGGTCGACGGAGGCATGGTTCCGTCGACCAGCTTCGATAGGAAAATTATGACTCATCCGAGCTCTATCCAGTTCTAGCGAACTAAGGAGCTGAATTTTCCTGACGAGCCCCAGGATAGCCAAGCAGGAGAAAAAGATGATTGATGAATCGGTTATTCGCGAAAGAGCGTATGCACTTTGGGTAAAAGATGCTTGCCCAGAGGGCGCTGACCTTTTTTATTGGTTTCTTGCTCAAGAGCAGCTTGAGACGGCGCTCAAGCGAACTTCCGTCCAGAGTGATGAAAACGATAAATTTTTTAATAAAGTTGGTAAGACAAAATATGAAGTAAATTTACGTTCCAAGAAGCGAGAGTCGGCGTGAGAACGATTTTCCCTACTTTTTTTGACCGCCAATTAGTCAGGAAGAGCCGACGGGCAATATTTTCGGACAAGTGCTACGCCTGTATCCACGCATCCATTTGGCTCTTCGCGCAGCTAAGCTACGAGCTTGCGTTGCGAAAATTTCCGTAAATGCAGGCCAATCATTAGAGGGCTGTATGGATGCGATTGATTCGGCGCTTATGGCAGCGCGTGCCCAGTTCGCGATTGCCATAAGCTTTCATATCGTGCTGGCAGCCTTCACCATTGGCTTGGCCAATTTTCTCATGGTGCTGGAGGCACTGTGGCTGTGGCGCAGGCGTAGGATCTACTTGGATGTCTACCTTTACTGGCTAAAGGTGTTTGTGCTCAACGTTGCGGTAGGCACAGCGTCGGGTGTGATTTTGGAGTACCAATTCGGATTGAATTGGTCACGCCTCTCGGCCCAGGCGGGAGACATTCTAGGGCCGTTGATGTTCTACGAGGTACTGGCGGCATTTTTCCTGGAAGCGGGTTTTCTCGGTATCATGTTGTTCGGGTTGAAGAGGGTGGGCCCTAGGCTGCATTTTTTCGCCACCTGCGCCGTCGCAATTGGATCTTTGATCAGCGCCTTTTGGATCCTGTCAGCCAACTCCTGGATGCAAACACCCGCCGGCTATTCAATTGGAGTCGATGGACGTTTTATTGCCGAAAACTGGTGGGCGATCATCTTCAATCCTTCGTTCCCTTACCGGCTTGTGCATATGACATTGGCCGCGATTATAGGCAGCGCCTCGCTGGTAGCCGGTGTTAGCGCTTGGCAGTTGTTGCGTGTGCCACAGAACCCGCGAGCCCGGCTTGCCTACTCTATGGCGTTGTGGGTGGTTGCGTTGCTGACGCCTGTGCAACTACTGGTGGGCGATCTGCATGGTGAGCACAGCCTTAAAGTTCAGCCGCAAAAGGTTGCCGCCATCGAAGGTTCCTGGACACGACCAGCGAAAGGAGAGGGGGAACCATTACGTTTATTCGCCATTCCAGATATGGCTGAGCGACGCAACCATTGGGAAGTAGCGATTCCGCGCGTAGCGTCTTTGTACTTGCGACATGACCTGACCGGCACTATTAAAGCGCTTGATGAATTCCCGCCTGAGGACATACCACCTGTGCCGCCCGTGTTCTTCGCTTTCCGTGTCATGGTCGGATTGGGACTATTGATGCTGGGGCAGGGGTTAATCAGTCTGGTATTACGCTGGCGGCATCGCTTGTACTCAGCGCGTTGGATGTTCCGAGGGAGTGCGCTGATGGCGCCCGCTGGATTTCTGGCAATGCTGAGTGGTTGGGTTGTAACAGAGGTTGGCCGTCAGCCCTTTACTGTCTATGGGTTGATGCGAACTGCTGACAGTCTGTCTTCGGTATCTCGTCAGCAGGTGGTAGGGGCAACGTGGGCAATCCTGTCGTTTTATCTGGTGATCTTCGGCATGGGTTTCTGGGTACTGCTGCGACTTTTGCGGGAGCCACCTCTCGAAGACGAGCCTGGGCCTCAACCCTCTTTGGCGGACGAGACGGGTGATCCTGAGGGCGAACATCGATGATGGGCAATGACTGGATAACACTACTGTCCGCTGCGGCGCTGGCGTTTTCGGTATTGAACTACGTGCTGTTGGATGGCACTGATCTTGGTGTGGGGGTGCTGCTGGGCCTTACTCGTTGCAGCAAGCACCGACGTGCCATGGCGGTGACTATCCTTCCGATTTGGGACGCTAACGAAACGTGGCTAGTGCTCGGTGGTGGCGGTCTGCTGGCGTTGTTTCCGCTGGCTTATGCCGTCCTGCTGCCGGCGCTTTATTGGCCGTTTATCACTATGTTTCTGGCGTTGATTCTTCGCGCGGTCGCGCTGGAATTTCGCGATTACTCGAAAAGCTATCGTATGAAGCGCATGGTCGATGGGTTGCTGCTGATCGGTTCACTGCTAGCTGGGGCAACTCAGGGAATTGTGTTGGGAACGCTAGTTCAAGGCGTACCTAATCAAGACGGGCAATACAGCGGTAACGGCTGGGAATGGTTGGGCTTGTTTCCGTTGTATTGTGGGGCGGTGCTCGTCGTGGCCTATACATGGTTAGGCGCGTGCTGGCTGTATTGGCGCACTGTAGAGGATCTGCAACATCGGTCAGGTCGGCAGGCAAAGGCGTTGGCCATCGTGACCATGATACTTTTGGCCGTGTTGGTGATCTGGACAGCGACGCTGGATGCTCAATATGTGCATCGTCTTTCAAATAGGCTTGTCTGGTTGCCAGCGGCAATATTGCTCGCTGCATTGCTGATCAGCTTTACCTTGAGCTTTCGAAGCCGCCGGCAATATCTGCCGCTATTCGCCGCACTGGGAATTTTCATCTTGGCATTCGCATTGATGGTCGCAGCGCTCTTTCCATTGATTGTCCCGCCTAACCTGACCTTGCAAGAAGCAGCCTCAAGTCCCACCAGTCAGATTTTTATGCTGGTCGGGTTCGCCATGCTGATCCCGGTGACGCTCCTCTACAACACCTACGGCTTCAGAGTCTTCAGCGGAAAGGTTCGCGCCATTCGTGATTGACTGCAATATCTCAACCTTGGCCAGCCCAATACCGGTGTACGGCGCCTTGCGAGCCTTGCACCGGATCCTGGTCGGGAAACGGCAGCGTGTCGATGCTCGCCAGTTGAGCATTGGTGGGGGCCTCTCGGCAGATATCTGCACGTTGCCCCGGCGGATGGGTACCGACTACCAGAAAATCTTCACTTGAATCTAAATTGCAATGGCCGGTGCCGGCAGGCAATAGCAATGCGTCGCCTGCACTGACTTCAAGTACATGACCCTCCGAGCCGCCCAGCATCAGCCGAGCTCCACCGCTGGCGATGCCAAGCACTTCATGACCTTCGGTATGGTAGTGGTGGTAGCTGTAAATCCCATATCGCCATTGTGATGGCTAGCCATTGGCGATGAAGGTTTGCTCGAACCGCGCAGCTGGGGCGTCGCCCTGAATTGCAATCGCGTTGGGGTAAATCAGTACCGGTAGGCGCGGGTTGTTGGGAACCCATTGGTTGCGTTCAAACAGCAGGGTTTGAACGTTAGCTGTCTCAGCTCGCAGTTTGTTCATTCAAGGTTCTCCGAAACCCTGATGTGGCAATGGAATTTCATACATCGATCTGCAACTCCAAATCAGCATTTTCCAGTCTGCGGGCGTGGGCCACCGTCCCGTTCAAGCGTTCTCCCGAAGAGAGAATCATGGTCAAGGAGTGAGCCTTGTGTAGATCATCAGGTACTGGGGATAGCACCTGCACTTGGAAGGCACCTGATGTGATGGGAGTGATGAGTACGTCGCAATCAATAGTTTTGGCGATAGGGCCGAAAAGGGTGTCGTTTAAGTAATTCAAACGTGCGCGCTTAGTCATGGATATGTCCTCTGACGCCAGGTTTTTAAAGCATCATTTTATTGCTCCATTTGTATGCTAGACGACACCCACGACAGATGAGTTCAACCCCATGGAGTCATGGTTCCTTGCTGATGCCTTCATCCGTGCGCTCCGGGCGTCCCTGGACGCGACCTACAATCGTGGCGGAGAGACCAAGATCGATGGAGACTGGCAGGACAACAAGCAGGAAAACGGCCTGCTTGGTGCCAGCGTCGGTTTCATGCTATCGCCTCAATTCGGTGGACTGATTGCGTATTCCGATACGGTTTCCGAAGCCTTGGTGGTAATAGCGGGCAGTGTTATGTGTACGTCAATGACCGAATGCGGTCGGTGTGTTCGCTGGATGCTTACCACCTATCCTCCTGATATCGTCGAGAAGAATGGTGACGATCAGTACGGTGATTGCAGTGGCGGGGTGCCTCGCTCACCAATGGGTTATTGGCGATTGTTATGCTACGGCAGTCCCTTAAGAAACTCAGCCAAAACGGTTCAAGATTGGCGCTGCGGTTGAACCCGATATGCGTCAGGTGAGTTTCCAGCACGATCAAAAGGGCGCTTTTCGGTGAGACTTCTCTCTCCCATTGGACTCGATGACTTTTGATTGGGTGGTCTGAACGGTGGTAGCAAGAAAGATAAGCTCGAGGCGGACGAAGCCTCGAAAAATATGCGACGGGCCGACGGCAAGTGTAACGTTTCAGCAAAGTCATCGTGAAATGGCCTGTCGATTAATCCGTCATGGAATCTTTGACTACCTCCCCATATGAACAATACTTAATGGAAACTGCTTCCAGGACGAATACCATGATCTCCGCCCTTGAGATCCGATATATGATTGAGTGTGGCTTTCTACCATTGTCCTGCACATGCACGACAAATGCGGATGGCTCGTTGATGATTAAGGTTATTGATCCTTAAACAGGCAGTGTGGAGCTTTTGGTGACGGGGGTTTCGACGCCAGCGCTCACGTCTAGCAGGGCGATTGCCAGTCTAATTGGCGAGCTACGCAGCGAGATGGCGGCACGCAAAACCAGGTTCGAATGGAGCGAGCGCAGAGCCCAAGAGCGTTGAGCAGATTCATGCACAAGGATAGCAGTCCAAAACTGCCTTTGATGTCAAACTGGTATCAGCCATACTAAGGCTTCATTTTCATGGAGCCCGTTCCGTGTCCTCCGATAGAACACAGCAACTTGAGCAAGCACTTCTAGCCGTCATCGCGGAGCCACAAAGATGGGTGTGAGCTGTGATGCACTATGTGCAGAAGCGGTTGGCGGCCTGATGGCAGATCGTTACTGGCAGTGGTCGCTTACGGAGCATAAAAACGGCGCTGCTGATGAGATAGAGGAGGCACTCACAAAGCTTCTGATGAGAGGAGTTACAAAGTCGAGCCCGACCTACCTTCGCATCTCCGATCCTGTAAGTCAGGCTTTGTGAATCGCGATACCAGGTTGTAATAACGTCGCCATAGCGATCACGAACTCATCCAGCGACCACGGCTTGTGCAGATAGATGCTAGAGGCTGGAACAGCTTCTGGATCTATCAAATATCCAGAGGTCAGGATTGCTGCAATTGATGGCCATCGACTACTTACCATCTCGATGAATTCGATCCCCTGGATCTGGCCAGGTACGCCGTGGTCTGCGATCACCAAACGACACTGTTCATGAGTTTGAAGCAAATAGGTTAACGCATCATCTGCAGTCTCAAAGGAGATCGCCTTCCCGCCGACCTCCGATACGATTTCTTCCATCAGCGCTCGCAAGGTCGGATCGTCCTCGATGACGATCACCGATCCTTCAATAGGCAAAAAACCTTCCCACTGTACGATCAATCCGAGATCCCTTAGCCGAGCGCACCTGTCGGCGTTTGATGAGTCAGTTTGTGAGTGTATTCGCATTTCAGGATTTTGTGGCCCCTCGCGAATCTATTGATGACCCAGATCACAGATCGTCCTCAGTACCTGAACGAACTGGAGAGTAGAGGCCGACCAGGGTGGAAAACCGCTGCCTTTTTTTGGATCGCTCCCCCAAATGAAAAAAGGACGAGAGTTTTCGGTATAAAACCGAACCATCTCGTCCTTTTCACTTACCGGTAGACTTAGGTAGTCAACGGTGTTGCGCTGCTATCGCTCTCCGGAATATCGATGTGGCTATCGCCGGGTGTCAGAATGACTTTTCGGCAGTCCTCTTCTTTTTTATCAAAGATTTTATATCCCTCAGCGGCCTGTTCTAGTGACATGCGATGGCTGATGATGACTTCTGGTGCGAGACGACCTGTCTCAATGTGATCCAGGAGCTCGGGTAGGAAACGGTGCACATGGGTCTGCCCCATTTTGAAGGTCAGCCCCTTGTCGAATGCATCTCCGAACAGGAAGCCATGGATGAACCCTGAATAAACGCCAGGGACACTGACGATGCCGCCGCGTCGAACGGCGGCGATGCACTGACGTAAAGCCTTGCCGCTGCTGCCCTCAAGCTTGAGTGTCGCGAGAACTGTTTCCGTCGTACTACCTTTTGCTTCAAACCCTACCGCATCTACGACGCCATCAACTCCCCGCATTCCTTTGGTTTGCCGAATGATCGTATCTGCAGGATCGTCGTCTTCATCGAAGTTGATCGGAATTACACCATACGTTTTCTGCGCGTAAGCCAAGCGGTAAGGATGGTGATCGACCATGAAAATTTGGTCGGCACCGAGCATCCTTGCACAGGCCGCGCTCAACAAACCGACGGGCCCTGCACCATAAATTGCGATGCTGGAACCATTACCAATCCCCGCGTTAGTTACAGCCTGATACGCCGTGGGAAGGATGTCTGAAAGGAAAAGAACCTTTTCATCCGACAGTGTCCCCGGCACCTTAAACGGCCCGGTGTTGGCTTTCGGCACGCGCACGTATTCGGCTTGCCCGCCAGGAACGCCGCCGTACATATGACTGAAGCCGAACAGCGCGGCTCCTGGTGGTATCGCCTTTTTATTCATGATCGCTCCGCGCCCTGTATTTGTTGTTTCGCAGGCGGCGAACAGATCCATTGCGCAGAAGAAACAGCTGCCGCAGGCGATTACAAAGGGAATTACCACGCGGTCGCCGGGTTGCACTGCGGTAACCGCTGAGCCTGCCTCTTCAACGATCCCCATGAACTCATGCCCGAAGATATCGCCATGCTCGACAGTCGGAATCTTGCCCCGATAGAGATGGAGGTCAGATCCGCATATCGCCGTCGCGGTAACCCGAAGAATGATGTCATCACTTTCCTGGATAACCGGATCAGGAACCGTGTCGACCTTGACGCTGTGCGCGCCGTGATAGGTGAGTGCTCTCATAACGTCTTACCTACTTTAGCTGGATGGTAAGTGGGAGAGGAGGATCGGAGAAATTAAGTTCAGAGTGATAGATACGCAGATGACTAGCGGTCGCCTAAGTAGACATGCTCGTAATTTTTTAAACCTAATTGAGCGGAAGTGGGTCGACTGCTGGAGTCTTAACTCAGGTAATCGAGGGTGCCGTTTATGATCGGAGTTGTCATACCTGCCCACAATGAAGAGCACCACATCGCTGCGTGTCTAACATCTGTTCTGTTCGCGGCTGAGCATCCTGCATTGGCAGGTCAGCCAGTCTCCGTAGTCGTCGTTTTAGATGCTTGCTCTGATCAGACCGGACAGATTGTTTCAGCACACGGTGTAGGACGGATCGAAGTTTCGTTTCAGAACGTGGGTAAGGCGAGAGCAACCGGTGCAGATCATCTTCTGGCCGCTGGCGCGATGTGGCTTGCCTTCACCGATGCCGACACCGTCGTGCCACATGATTGGCTGGCGCGTCAGATTGGGTTCAAGGCTGATGCAGTTTGTGGAACAGTCGAAGTGGATAGCTGGAATTTCCATGGAGACCTGGTTCGCTCAAAGTACATGGAGCTTTACCAGTTCATCGAGAATCACCGGCACATCCACGGAGCTAACCTTGGCTTGAGTGCCGATGCCTATCGGAACGCAGGTGGGTTCCAGCCTCTCACCGCACACGAAGATGTCCATTTGGTCGCTGACCTTAAGAGGATCGGTGCTCATATCGTTTGGACAGCAACGAATCCGGTCATCACCAGCGCCCGTAAGGATTACAAATGTCGTGGAGGGTTTGGAGAGTATCTGGTCAATCTGGGTGCCTCACTGGGATTGCCTGCGCTTGATCCACAGGCTAGCGCCGGCGTCTCTCTTTAAAAAAGCGCCGTCTGCAGGAGGGAACAATTTGGAGTACATCGATTACCTGCAATGGCCAGCCATGGTAGTGACGGTAGCCTCAGCCTGGTTCATCGGGTCGCAACGAGCGTACCGTCGCATGATTGCCTTTTGGGGATTTATCACCAGTAATGTGCTTTGGGTGATCTGGGGGCTTCACGCTGATGCCTACGCCCTGATCCTGCTCGAATGCATACTTTTGGGGATGAATGCGCGTGGCTTCAAGAAGAATTTCGATGGTCAACGTCCGTCCTGAGAATGCTCGTTTTCTTTACCCTTCGAATTTTTCTTGAGTCCTCGAAGGTTCATCAGGAAAAGACAAACCTGTAATACGATCAATGCATACGCGCCTGCGTAAAATCCCCAAATCACCCACAAAACGTTGCTCACACTGAAGCATACAAATCCGATCATCCGCCGCCTTGGCCGCTGCGATCCGATTAGCCATGCGGCGAGAACGGTAACAACCATCGCTGGCCATTGAATCCAATCCAGATAAGCCAAATCATCCCCCCGTTACAGTTCAGCGCAACAAATCTCTTATCGATATAACCCTAATCAATCGGGCTTTTGATGGTTGGATGGGGTTTTCGATTTGCCGAGAATGTAGCAAGGATGAAGCTGACCATTGGGATGGGTTGTGACGACCACAGATATCAATGACCAGCCCTCGTGAAGCTTTAGGTTTGCTTCGTTGGCTGATAGCGATTCCATGACTTGGATTGTGTCGGAAATATGCATTTCGACTTTCTCAAATCGTAAGGTTCAACCATTAGGCGTCGAGCATGAATAAGGGTTCCTTTATCACGGCGTCGCACAGCTGGATCATTCGCGATAGCGCCTGGTCTACATTGAGACCATCGCTTGAGGGTGAACCAGTGAGCAAAATCATCTGCGCACATGACTTACAAATCGACCTTCAAGGTGCGAACGAAGCCGGGTTATTCAAATGGCTGCTTGCCAGTTTCCTGATGGGCAAGAGAATCCAGGGGCCAATTGCTGCCAACGCCTATCAAGTGATCGTCGATAAACATCATCGGGATACGCCGCACAAATTGGCGAGCTGCACTCACCGCCAGTTGGTCATGATGCTTGGTGAGGCTCACTACGTGCGTTACGACGAGACCACCGCGTCGCGGTTGTTGGCATTGGCTAACAAGATGAATGCTGAATATCACGGCAAGGTCAGCAACATCGTCGCGGCAAGCGCAGATCGTAAGGCATTCGAAAAACGGCTATCTGAATTTGAAGGGGTAGGGCCGAAAACCATTGAGATTTTTATGAGGGAAGCGGCTGCGGAGCTCTTCGGAACTTCCCCCTAAGTCTCACCAATACTGCCTCCCAATTGTGTGCAGCAAGGAGAAATCATGACAACGCACAGGCTAATAGCGAAGGGCTTGCAGTTGAATGTTTCGATCTGCGGTCAGGGCTCTCCGCTGCTTTTACTCAATGGTTTGGGCGGTTTGATACGTACCTTTGATCCGCTGCGCGATGAACTTGACGACTTCATGACGATCACGCTGGACGTGCCAGGAGTCGGCAAGTCGCAAATGCCCCGTTGGCCCATTCGCCTGCCAAGCCATGCCGACGTGATTGCCGAAATGCTCCAGCAACTGGGAGTCGACCAAGTCGATGTGTTCGGGGTGAGTTGGGGAGGTGCACTGGCTCAAGAATTCGCTCTTCGTTACCCGAGCATGGTACGCAGGCTGATCCTCGCGGCAACCTCTCCCGGCCTAGTGCTGTTGATGAAGCCTGCTGACGTTATGGATTTTTTCCGCAGGAGTAAAAACGCCAAAATGCCCAAGCAAGATAGCTCCCGCGATTCAATTCACACGCTGCTGCGGTTCGGTGTGATGAAAGGCATGCTCTCTGTTAAACCGCGTACCTACTATTTCCAGCTCGCAGCGTTGATCGGATGGACAAGCCTGCTTCGGTTGTCCCGGCTGCCTCAACGCACGCTGGTTCTTACCGGCGACCGCGATCCGTTAATACAGGCATACAACGCCCATATCTTGCGCCGCACAATTCGACGTTCAGAACTTCGCATTCTTAAAGGGGAGGGGCACTTCTTTGTGGTGACCAGCGCTAGACGAACTGCCGTCTTGATCCGCGAATTTCTTAGCCGGCAATATGACGATGAAGGGATGGCATCGAGGATCGCAGACCGAGATGATATGGCGAGCCTAGAGCGCAGCTAGGCCAGTTAATCCGCTCGTTAACGTCGTTGTGGGAGGGCGCACACGCAGTCGTAGGCAGCATTAGTTTCTTCGCCAATCCTTTCAAACTCTCCAGTTCGACGATGGTCAACCTTACTAGCTGTTGTTGATTAATCATGTCGAGGTGATCCATGGATAACTACCACATCACAAAAAAAGTAAACGCTTGGGAGCTTGTCAAAGAGGGCTCGCAACGTGCTTCCAAAACGGCCTCTACGAAAGCGGAAATTACTGAAATAGCCAGCGAATTTTTGCAAGGTAAAACAGCCTCTCTAAAAATCCACAAAGAGGATGGGACGATACAAGAGGAACGTACCTTTCCTCGTGCCGCCGACCCTAGGAAAACAAAAGGCTGAGTCGAATCCAAAATAATGGGAGGCTGCGAAGAAGACTTTCGATCCTTATCAAGGACGACAGTTTTATCAGGAGTTCGCTTTCCGTGTCCGTCGGCGCATGTCTACCCAGAGGAAATTTTCAATGGTAATTGCCTGCCTAGGATGGGGATCCCTGATTTGGAAACCTGGAGCATTACCGCTCGCAAGCAAATGGTTTTTGGATGGGCCCGTTTTGCCCATCGAATTTGCGCGAGTCGGTGATGGGGGCGAGCTCGCAACGGCGATCTGCGCGAATGCGCATCCGTGCACCGTTCTCTGGGCAGTGTTGAATGAGAAAAACCTGGAAGAGGCATGCGAGGCCCTGCGTGTCCGAGAGCAAATTCCAGAGGACAGGGAAGATGGAATCGGTGTTTTTACTACCAGTAGCTCCCCAGTGGGAGTAATCGCCGAATGGGCACTCCTTCACCAATTGGACGCAGTTATCTGGACTGCGCTGCCGCCCAGATTCGAAGACATTGAAGGTTTGATCCCAACTGTTGATGACGCTGTTTCATATCTAGCAGGCTTGAGTGCAGATGCGCAGGAGCACGCGCGGGACTACGTTAGGCAGGTACCGGCTCAGATCGATACGTCCTATCGAAGGGAGATCAATTCAAGGCTTGGGTGGCATGAATGAGTGCACAGAGCCAAGCTCAAATCGGCGCCATCTTTGATCAGTTGTTGGCTCTGCGAGAGAGCGTCAACCGTCTCCAGCAGATGGAGGATGAAAGAGTAGGTACGCTTCGTGGCCATCAGACCGTGGACGTGGACGGCGCTTTCCTGTTGGTTTTTCAAAAGCTTCAAGACAACATCGCCGATATGGAGGAGGCTTTGGCCACCATTGCGGAAGCGACAGGCGATGCGCCAAGGTTCTAGCGGATCGTCATTGAAGCAAAATTACATGCCATAACGCTTGTTGCCACCTGAAGTAATGCAGTACCGACCGCCTCTTGGCCCGATGCAAACGTTTCCCGAGGAACAAGGGCAGGAGGATCCGTATTCCGGAGTCTGCCTCCGGGTTGGTTGCACTGGCGAAGGCGACTGTCTCGGTTTAGAGGCGCTGTAGCAATTCGATCCGGTACAAAGACTTTTGGAGGAAAGCCATTTCGCAGGCTGGCCATCGACGCTTATGCGCACCCAATCATCCCGTTTTTCGAAGACCTGAACCTTGGCTCCCCGGCTCAACTTGGAGATAACTTTTCCGCCTGGTTGATCTCGGATATTTAGCTTGTCAGTGCTTACGTATTGATCAACTGAGGGGGCAGGTGTGGATGATGGAACCGAGGTAGATGAGACCAGAGTATTCGGAGTGGGAGGAAGGCTCGGTTGCACCTGAGCGGGAGGCGTGTCTTTTTTGCCTATCGCCCAAAGGATCGCGAAAAGAATCAGGAGTGGGACAAACCATGACTGGGATTTCTTGCGCATTTCCATTGCTCTCGCTCAGCAAGCATTATCCAGCCTGTCTTCCCTGACCAACCTGGCTTCGTAAACCTTTTGCGAGCTTAGCCAAGTTTCAACTTTCTGCACCTTACGTCAGTTCAAAGACTAGATCGCGCATCCACGGTTAGCGTCCCGCAAAGCCCACTTATTGATCGTTTGTGTTCACGTTAAAAAGAAAGCATCGACTTCAAATTATCAATTTTGTTGAGCTCGCTGCGCTACGTCGCAAAGCCACCGGCGCAACAGCTGGGCTGCCTCACCCAACACCACATCTTTGGCCTGCACCAAATAGTAGCCCTTGCCAGTCTTTAGCACAGAGTCAAAGACAGGTACGAGAAGGCCCCGTTGTACATCTTCCTCGACCAGCCAAGGGCTGGTGAGCACTAAACCTTGATCGCGGCGCGCGGCGTCGATTGCCAGCTCAGACTGATCGAACTTGAGGCTACTCGAGAAGCTATCGAGTGACATACCGACCGATGATAGCCATTGAGACCAGTGAGCATGAGACGTCGTGTAGAGCAAGGTTGCTCCCGGCAAACATTCAAGGTTATGCAACTGGAGCCGTTCGCGATAAGCCGGGCTGGAATAGACCCTTACTTCGTCGGGCAAGAGCAGTTCTGCGTTCACACCACTGCCATATCCATCGAAATGCCGCACCGCCAGGTCGCAAGTAGCGTCATTGAAATCAACGGTATCGGTGGATGCGCTCAGGTGCAGTTGCACCTCTGGATGACGCTCCGTGAACAATGGCATCCGCTTTGCGAACCAGGAGCTAGCGAACGCCGGCGGCAGGCTTAACCGTACCTGTCTGTCTCTAAGACCACGGACGGCTAGGTTGGCGGTCTCCAGCAGGCGAAGAGCCGGCTTCACCTGCTCCCAGTAGCTCAGTGCTTCAGCCGTTGGCTGCAGCCTACGCACACTGCGTACGAACAGTGGCGTGCCTAGCCAATCTTCCAGCTTGCGGATCTGTTGCCCTACTGCCCCGGGCGTTACGAACAACTGGCTTGCAGCAAGGCTGACGCTGCCAGTGCGCATAACCGCGTCGAAGCAAGCTATAGCCCTGAGGGGCGTGTTAGCTCTCATGACGTAGTTTTTCTCTTCTATAGATCGAAAACACATGATTTGTAGCGGCTTGCGTACTTTCCCACAATTGAATTTCGCAACAGCGCAGAACGAATCTCGATTTTCAAAGGAAAACCCAATGCCGATTGTCCGGGTAACGTGGTTTGACGACAAATCATCAACGATAAAAAGGGCCGATAAGTGAGGAAGTCAGTAGACGGGGCTGCGACGGCAGTGATGGTGCTGCTATGCCTGATTTGGGGTGCTCAGCAAGTGGCAATGAAGGCGGTTGCGGGTGACGTAGCACCTATCATGCAGGTCGCCGTTCGCTCCGGAGTCGCTGCAGCTTTGGTCTGGCTGGTCGGTAAATGGATCATGCGGGAAATGTGGTTACCAGGCGTCTGGTGCCGCGCCGGGTTGGTCGTGGCCGTTCTGTTCGCTGGTGAATTCCTGTTCGTCGCGCAAGGGTTACGGTGGACAAGTGCTTCGCATATGGCGGTCTTCCTTTATACGGCTCCCTTATTCGCCGCCATTGGTCTGCACCTACGCTTGCCGGAGGAGCGTCTTAGTGCGACTCAATGGTTTGGTATGTCTCTGGCGTTCGCAGGGATCGCCATCACCTTTCTCATGCCACGCGATGGGACAGCCATTCAAAGCACCAACGCAAACAGTCTTCTGGGTGACCTGCTGGGCTTGTGCGCGGGCGCTACTTGGGGGTTTACGACGGTAGCCGTGCGTACAAGCCGCCTTAGTGAAGCGCCGGCAACCCAGACCCTGTTTTACCAACTGGCAGGTGCTTTTCTCTTTCTGCTGCCTTTAAGCCTGCTGGCAGGCCAAAGCTCGATGACTTTTTCATCCGTTGCAGTCACCAACCTGGTTTTCCAGACACTAATCGTGTCAGTGGCAAGCTACTTGATCTGGTTCTGGATGCTTCGTCGCTACCTCGCGGCTCGCCTGGGAGTGCTGGCCTTCATGAGTCCGCTGTTTGGCGTACTGATGGGTTATCTGTGGCTCGGAGAGCAGACGAGCTTCGGATTTTTGCTGGGCGCAAGCCTGACCATTGTCGGCCTGCTCGTGGTGAATCTCAGCAAAGCGGTCGAACAGACTGGAGACGAAAGAAGTTACCCGCCCCCGCAAAATCGCGAGGAGAAGATGCAGTTATGAAGACGTTAATAGTGTTAGCGCATCCAGAACCAAGGTCTTTCAACGCTGCGTTAAAGGACGTAGCTGTCGAAACGCTGCGCGAACTCGGTCATCAGATTCAGGTGAGCGATCTCTACGCGATGAATTGGAAGGTTGAGCTGGGCATTGATGACTTCCTCGAGGATCGCGCCGATGCTGGCTATCTCGATCTTTCCCGCGAGCAAGAACATGCGTTTGCAAACGGTTCCCATACCGACGACGTGAAGGCTGAGCAATCGAAGGTCATGTGGGCTGACCTGGTGATTTTTCAGTTTCCTGTGTGGTGGTTTTCGATGCCCGCCATTCTGAAAGGCTGGGTCGACCGGGTATTGAGCCGGGGATTCGCATACTCATCAGGGCACAAGTATGGATCGGGACTACTTAAGGGTAAGAAAGCCATGCTTTGTCTAACCACGGGCACCGCAAGCAGCCTTTATACCCCGGCGGGCATCGATGGCGACTTGCATCACGTACTCTGGCCTATCCATAACGGCATTCTGGCCTATACCGGTTTCACAGTTCTTCCCCCGTTCGCTGCATGGATGCCGGCGCAGCTCAGCGATGACGAACGTCAGCAATATCTGAACTCATATGCCGATTACTTGCGAAGCCTGGAAGCGGTGCAGCCGCTATTTTTTCACCCCCGTGAAGACTATGACGACAACCAGCAGCTGAAGCCTGGGATTGAAGCCCGCTCTGGTGTGCAGTGGAATCCACGTGCAGGACAGAGTTTTGAACAGGCTGCATCCCATTTTTCGGTGCAACCGAAGTCCAAAATCTAATTCTGGCAGGAGAGAAATCATGGCAGTCATCATGCTGGCAGGCACCGGAAAAATATCCAATGCGATTGCTCAGACATTGGTTCTGACGGCAGTCGCGACCGATTCAATCTCACTGGTAGTGCTGGGCCGCAAACTTGAACATGCCGAACAGACTTTAGGACAAGCTCAGGCCATCGCGAGCTGTTCGGGTAGGAAAATCACTGGCGAAGCTTACGCCGTGGACTGGCAGGATCCGCAAAGCGTGCGGCCCGCCCTCGAGCAATGGGAGCCGGATCTCGTGGTGCAGATGGCCAGCGAACAGCCGCCCTCAGAATTGGGTAACGACGATGCTTGGTCTCAACTGGTTAAGGACGCCGGCTTTGGTATAACACTTCCCTTGCACTTGCCGCCCTTACGCACCGTCTGCCTTGCAATAGAGTCTCTGGGTAAGCGCATACCTGTTCTCAACGCGTGCTTTCCTGACCTGGTAAATCCAGTCGCTGCACGGCTCGGCTGGCCTGTCGTAGGAGGTTTCGGCAACTTGGCGACGGTGGCCGCTATTGTTCGGGCGCAATGGCCAGCTATCGAGAATGCCCGCTTCTTCGGATGCCACCATCATCTATCAAGATTTCTAAACCAAACCCTAGAGCCTGAGCACATGCCACGGTGCTTTACGGCAGACGACGAAGTTACGCCTCTAGAGCTGCTGAAGGTTTTACGTTCCGTTCCCCAGCCCGCCGATATCAGCACTCTCACAGCGGCCACCGCAACATCCATGATTAGGGCGCTATGTGGTTTGGATGCTTATTGGAAGGGCATTGTTTCAGGGCCACAGGGCAAGGTCGGTGGATTCCCTGCTGAGATCAAGTCGAAGGCGTTCGAACTTGACGTCGAAGGACTGGATTTTCCGGCACTGGAGCAGTGGAACATCGCTCAGGAGAGCGGTGACGGGGTGTTGGTCAATCAAAATCTGGAGTACACACCGGCTGCGGTTGAGCAGATCCGTCGTCATGTTCCGCACTTCAAAGCATCATGGTCAGTCGATGATATCTCGATCAGCACGCTAATCGATATGACCAGACAGCTCAAGAATCGCTTGAAGTCGCTAGGCTAGACGATGGCTGGGCAGGCTTAACGCGACTGGAGCTGAGCGACTGAGCTACGATCATTTATTCGTCAGTCGCTAGAAAGTGATCAGGATGGAAGGCACGCCAAAGGCTAAGAATTCAGCCGCTGATATGTTGGACGAAGTCATTACCAGAGAGTCCCTGTTCGAGCAGGCTTGGACGATGCCAATGACCAAAATTAGCTCGCGCTACGGAGTCTCCTCCAGCTATCTCACGAAGGTCTACATCAGCCTGAATATTCCAAGACCGCCCGTTGGCTACTGGGCGCAAGTCGCGGTAGGAAAAGCTGAAGCTCGCCCGGTCTTGCCTGAGGCTCAACCAGGCGATTCAACTGTTTGGAACAGAAATGAAGCACCGCTTCAGGTTGCGCGATCCTCACCCATAAAACGAAAGCAAATGAGCCGGAAGGCACCGCTCAACTCTGACATGCAACCTCGTAGGCACCCACTTTTACTGAGTATTGAAGATCACTTCAAGAAAGTGCGGGAAAGCGAGAACGGCTACGATAGGCCTACAAAACGTGCGATGGCGGATTTAATAGTAAGCCGCAGTGGGGTCACTCATGCGGTCGACTTCGCAAACCAGTTGTTCCTCGCGTTTATGAAAAAAGGCCTTACGGTTACCTTGAGCGATCCTGCCGAGCGCATGAGCCGCAAACCAGTTGATCATAGGGACAAGCCGTCATCGAGATACGTCTATCCCTCGCTTTGGCAGCCCCAACGTCCGACAGTGGTTCATGTTGGAAGCGTTGTTTTTGGTTTGTCCATTTACGAAATCAGTGAATACGTTGAAGTCAAAAGCGTAGACAAAAGGTTAGTCCGGCTGGGTTCGCGTCCAGAGAGAAAACGCGTTGCCCCCTATCGAAACGAATGGGTAATGAGCGCCGACATGCCCAGCGGTCGGCTGTGCCTTCAAGTTTACTCCCCGTACTATCGGGCAGAGTGGGTTCAGAGCTGGAAGGAAGACAAGCCTGGCGATCTGATCAGTAAGATCCCAAGCATCGTGAAGCTTTTGATCGCTGAAGCTCCAGGGCTTGCGGAGAAAGTGAAGCTTGAACGGGAGAAAGCCGAGCTCGAGTGGCAAAAGCACCAATTGCAAATGGCGGAATGGAAAAGAAAAGAGGAGGAAAAGCGCCAACTCAAGGCCATACAGGAAAGTCGCGAGCAACTGGAAGCCGTAATCCAGACGTGGGCAAAAGTGAACAGTATTCACGCATTTTTCGCCGATATCGAAAAGTCAGCACAACGATTGGATGGTGTGTCGAGAGAGGCTGTCATGGAACGGGTGGCCAACGCGAAAGAATTGATCGGCGACCTCGATGCGTTAAGGCACTTCGCTGACTGGAAACCACCACTGCTCCAGGCCGGCGATTAGAACGCCCAGCTTTAACAGTGGGTGAATGCGCGTGTAGTTAAAATGTGAGTGCGGAAGAATGGCGTAGCTGCTGAAAATCGCAACCTCAAACAGGAACAGCGAGATGGAACGACCTTCTTTTTTCATTGATTTTGAAGCTTCTGGAATAGCTCCTGACAGCTATCCGATTGAAGTTGCCGTCGTGTCGAGTGAGAGCTCCTTCAGCTCGCTTATCAAGCCAGTCCGGTACTGGACGCACTGGTCGTTTGATGCGGAAGACATGCACGGTCTCTCTCAAGATCAGTTACATCAGCAAGGTGATACCCCAGACGCTGTGGCGAGATATATGAATAAGCTGTTTTCAGGGCAGGTGCTTTGCAGCGATTCACCGCAAGACGGGTTTTGGCTCGATGTGCTTTTCGAGGCCGCAGATCTGATGCCCACCTTCGAGTTGAAGCCTTTGGAGGCATTTGTAGGCCGAGAGGCCGCCGATGACATTTACCGCCTGCTACCTACAACTAAGCGCCACCGAGCTCTAAATGACGCAACTGCTTTGATGAACGCCTGTCGTGCTTTTTTCGAAACTTAAGCTATCAAAGGGGTGGATATGATGGGCGTACATTCGATGCATTCCTGAGATCTGATACAGGAGCAGCCCTCTAACGCTGTATGGGGGCTACTTTCTTATCGATCAATCTGGTTGGCAATGACGCGATTGGCGGGAGGACAGGGGCAACGTCTACGATTGTCGAGTCCTCAAAATGGAATCTGTGATGGCTTGAGCATTGGCATACAGCGCATCCTTGGCGGACACCGCAGGAACCCCACCACTGCCCACGCCATGTTCATCCCTCCGCTGGCTCAAACGGTGCCAGCAATCGCAGGTTCGCCGGCGATCAATCATGCGTTCCGACGAGTGAGTACAATGGAGCTGCGGCCAATTCATCGGCTATCGCTCCGGAGCAGACCCCAAATGAAGCAAGCACTTTTACGACTCTCGATGAATGACCATGGCCGAGACTTTGTAGTCGGTGATATCCATTTCAAAACCATCGAACTCCACAAGGGGCTTCGTGCACTCGGGTTTGACAGTGCGATTGATCGGGTCATAGCTGTAGGCGATCTGATTGACCGCGGGCCTGGGATGCTGGATGGCCTAAAACTGCTCGGTGAACCTTGGTTCTTTTGTGTACAAGGCAATCACGAGCAGATGCTGATAAACGCTTACCGTGAGAACCCACAAGCACGGTACAGCTCCCACGGTGCGGGATGGTGGGCAACGATCGCCGATGAGTCGAAAGGAATGGTCATCGAGAAGCTGGAACGTCTTCCCACCGCCATAGAAATCCAGTCCGCACGTGGCCTGGTCGGTGTCGTTCATGCCGATGTGCCGGCAGGGATTTCTTGGCAGGAGTTCGTTGGGAGTATAGACAATGCTCAGATCGAAGAGATCGCTCTGTGGGGCAGGGAACGGATCATCAAGCATTATCGTGACGGTGTTCCTGGCATCTGGAGAGTTTGCTCGGGACATACGTGGATACCGAAACCGCTGAGACTGGGGAATTTTCTTGCGCTTGACTGCACGGGAGGAGGGGACGGCCCCTTGGCAATCTACTGTGTCCAAGAAGACACTATCTATGTTGACGGGCGTCCTGTGTCGCTTGACAGCGCAGAGAGCATTTCAGAGCAGCTGCAGGAGCTCGAGAACGTCATCAGTCAGCTTAAGACAGAAGTGAATGGCAACAGGTTGATTGAATCGCAGAGCCTTAGCCGAAAGGCTGAAGCGTTGGCCAAGCAGGCAAACTCATCGTGGATCACCAGCAGAGATGAGGACGCCGAATCTGAGAAGCTCATCAACGCGTTGCACGGGCTTAGCTTACTTACTGGCGAGCGCAGAGGTGCCAAGCTTGATGAGCTGAAGGCAAGGTACAGTGGAACGCAGACGGAGCAGCTGCTTCAGCGGCTATTCGGCGCCTGATTTACTGTTCAGGGCTTCACAAAATGGATCTTCAGGACGCTTTCGCCACACAAACCGAAAATATATTTTCCCCGCCCCCTTGAAAGTAAAATTTCAAACCGGAGACCTTACATTTGAAAACAAACGAAAAGCGACGTTCTCCAAAAGTCTCCCGTTTTTTTGGCCTGCCTTGAGCTGTGGGGCAATCGACTCGATTGCCTTGCTGTTGCTCTATAGGCTTGCGCTCCTTTTGCTTTTGATCTTTTGGCTTCTGTTTTCGGTTTTCTCTGCGTTGGAATGCATGATGGAGGGCAGCGAAGCCAGTGTTGTGTATGCTGATCGCACCTTTGCGACGTCAGTCGCGGCTACTTTTTGATTCCAAAAGAAATCATTTTTTTCGAAAAAAGTGGCCATATGCCATTTCTGTTACTAGCAGTCATACGTCAACAGGAATGCGCGTTGGGGCTGCAAGGTTGGACTGATGGCTGCTGTGAATCCTGAGCGTTCCGGCCATTTTTCCAGAGAATGACGCGCACGGTGTTCGAATGCTGAGGCAGTTGGGTTGGCGTATTCGGTACCAGGACATTGATAACCAAATTCAGGTGCGAGCTCCAGTAATCGCGCCAACACGCTCAAGGAATAAGGAACCGAGCACAGATGGGAATCTTCGACTGGCTGTTCAAGAAAAAGATAGTAATCCCACCGAAAGGAAAGGCGATTCAATCCAGCACTCAGACGATAGAGGTATCCAAGCCTTTTTTGAGTGTCAGCTCAATCGGTTACGCTGGGCTCTACAGTCTCTCTAAATCTAGGAAGTGGGCGATTTCTTGGAGAGATTCGGATCCTGTCGCTAGGAGAGGAGGGCATCGTGAAAGCGGTCACGGGGAATACGTCCTAGCGGACTTAGCCGGCGATGTTTTGTCTGCGCATGGACAGATGCAACGACCAAACAATGGCTCAGTTGCCAACAACGGATCGTTCTGCCTTGAAGATTGGCACTTGGGGAGCTCTTTGTCGGGTACCTTCAACGTGTTCGATTGCGCCGGCACTCCAATCGTCACGAAAGAGCTTACAGCCAATATATTCGGGAGTGGTATCTCAAAAAATGGAAAGCTTGCGTACTGCGCCACTGCTAATAGCAAGACCGAACACGGCTATAAAGTCATGCTGTTCGACCTTGAAACGGGTAAAGAACTGTTTTGTGTGACGCCTGGTACTCAAGGCCTTGAAACCTATATTTTCGATGAGGAGAGGAAGCTCCTGATCGCGGACGTCAAGGGCGTGGGCAAATTCAGGTATGACAGCACCGGCAATTTCGTCGATGGCAATAATCTGGACAAGGCCAATCTCGACTCATCCGACTACAGCCGTATCATCCGTGCAGTTGAAAAGATCCTCGGGGAACAAGATGTATCGGATGAACGCGCCACTGAGGCTCTAGCAGCTGTCATGCGAGCTCGGTCACTCGGTGCTGATTCCAACCCTGCCTGGAAGCCAAATGCATTGAAGGTTCAAGGCCTTGCGCACGAGCTACTCGGGCAGATTCGTCAGGCGATCGAAGTCTATGAGGAGGCAATCACGCTGAACCCAAAAATAGGGGTGAAGCGTCGCCTGGATGCTCTGAAGAAAAGGGTGGGCTAGGCTGTCACGATCACCTCCATCATCGAGCAATGAGGTTCACGCATGGAATGCTTCCGTATTGACGAGAGTGGTTATACGGGCTTTGACCTTCTGAACCACGATCAACCGTTCCAAGGGGCAACGGCGATAGCCATCGATGACAATGAGGCTGCTCGCCTGATTCGCGAGCACTTCCCAAAGCTCCAGGCGCCCGAACTGAAATATCGCGCGCTATCCCGTCGCCCGGGTAACCATCCTCGATTACTGGGACTGATGGGCGATATCCTCAGTCAGTACAAATGCGTAACCCATGTATGCGACAAACGCTTCATGTTGCTCCTGAAGTTTCTCGACTATGCAGTGGAACCCTTTTATTACGAAAGAGGAATCGACTTCTACGCCGACGGCCAGAATTACTCTCTGGCCTCTATCCTCTACTACATCGGCCCGCAATTATTAGGCCGACAACCGATGGTGTACCTAGAGAAAGCGTTCCAAGACGCGATGAAGCTCAAGACCCCCTCCGCGATAGACAATCTCGTTCTGTGCGCCCGCAAAACCCGTTGGCAGGAGTTGCCCGAAGCGATGGGGCCATTGGCCCACTATGCAGCCCCAGAGTGCCTGGGAGCTATCGCCACACCTGGCGTAACCACAGATATCGCTCTGGAAATTGTGATTGCACTGATTTCTCGCATGGAGGTAATGGCGGAGGGCCCTTATCGAGTAGAGCATGACCAGTCGAAAAATCTGCTGACGTACCACGATCTGCTGCAACGGCAGATCAATCATGTTGGCATCGCTGAGTTTCGACAATCACAGCTCGCGAGTATCCGCTTTCCACTCAAGCTGACGTCGGTCATTCAGGTCGACTCTAAGAGTAGCCCTGCCGTGCAGATCGCCGATGTGATGATTGGTGCGGCTATTGAGGCGGCGCAAAGAATTACTGGTCGTATCAGCGATGGTCTTGAGCCGGAAGCAGTGCTAGGACTTTATGCCGATGACCAGCTTATCCATATGCTCCCCTCGTTAGACATTGAGGGCCAGCTCGCCTTTCGGAAAGGAACGCAGGCGTCGGCACTGATTGATTACTACGCCAAAAATTTTTCTAGCTAGCGAATCGAAAGGCAAGCCAAATCTGCTTGGCAAAGACGGTTTTTTACTTGAGCTCATCGATCCGTCTAGGTGTCCAGCCGATCCAAAACCTCCGAGATTCTATGAAGGTTTCGGCGGACGTTCAGGTCGCTCCCTTGCAGTTAGCGCGAAGATAACGAAGCCTCTCAGTCGATCAACCCTTGAACTGAATCTCCGGAAATTTGTAATCCTGGCCTCGCTTCCTAGCTACCAAATACCGCTGCACATGCACCGAAATTGCACAAAGCTGGATAGAGGAGAAGCCAGCGAGCTTATTCGCCAAAAGCCCACTATGGATTTCGCCATCACGACCAGTGAGATCTTCGACTCCAACGATTAAGTTGCTTTTCATTTCGGGAAAAGAGCTCGGAAGTCGGTGCATATCAAGGAGTGGGATCTGAGCATCCACAATCATTTGCCACTCTGCTGGATATAGGTCAGGCGTATGCTCATCCAACAGCGAAGCAAACAATGTGAAGACCGCTGAAATGCTGTGTTTGAAAGTATCGTCCGAGCCTGTAGCCAAGCCGTTTGGATCTTTCCTATCTGCCAGAGAGAAAAGGAGGCTCTTAGCTGGTTCGTTGAAATAGATATTGATCGGGTCTTCGCCTTTCATCAGATGTCTCCATGCGGTAGTAACTGCAAACCTGAATAGAATACGGCCAATCTTCAGCTCCCGAAGGAGGACGTAAATGCAGGGGGAGTGTAGCCCCGTTTTTGCTCGTACATTTCAGAAAGCACTGCGCGAGAAATCCTTTGGGAAAACGGCAAAGCAGCATCCAAATGCAAGATGAGCAGCGTCACTGCAAGGTGCTTCAACTGTGGTTTCCTTAGAGCTGAGCGATGTTGAAATGGCCGCTCCTGGAGGGCTGAGCCCAATCAGAAAATATCGGTTAAATTGCTCGGCAAAATCCAAAGAAATGATTGGAGATTTCTGCTCAAATCATTAGGTGCTTCGGGATTCACTCTAGCTCGCTCTCGGATCAAATACCTTGGCCCAATCACGCCTCACCAATTCCGCGCAAACGCCAGGAGCTCCCCCAAAGCATTGCTGGCAAACCTTAAGCATCTCTACCTCTGTACGGTACTGGATCGGGTCACCGGATTCGTCAACCAAAATGCCTTTGGCACCAATCAGCAGTGCATGTCCTGCAACTACGTCATGAGCTGACACCGGATACAGAGATAGTCCACAAACTCCGTCACCAGCAGCGACCTTTGCCAGTCTGTAGGCAATTGATGGCATCGGGTAAAAACCTGCCGGCGCACAGAGTTCGCGATTGGTCTGCGGTTTGTTGCCAGCAGCAGCGCTCACCATGAGCAAGCTCGTGTCCGTAAGCTCCTGCTTTGAGAGGTCTACATAGACGGGGCTTCCATTCCTAATCAAGTGATCCATGCCCTGCGCCCAACTGATGCAGTCGGGGATCCCGCATTGCGTTACTGGAGCATGTACGACGCCCAAAACAGGACGGTTATCATGGAGCAAGCCGACGGATACGGCGGAGCCTTTGAGCCCCTTCAAAAAATCGCTGGTGCCATCATTCGGGTCAACGACCCAACAGAAAGGATATCCGGAAAGAACATGGCCGGTCTCTTCACCCCACCAATCGCAGTCCAGGAGTGCCAGCAGTTCCGCGCGGAGAAGCACTTCGATTTCGACATCAATCTCAGCTTTGTCTCCTGACCCTCTCCGGCCGTCTGGACGCTCGTATTCTTCTGCCAATAGAGCGCCGGCTCGCTCCACTACTGCGATCACTTGTTGGAGAATGTGCTGAAGCCATTGGTTAGTCATGATGACCTTTCGAATTAATTAACGGGGGGATCTGAAACGTCTAGACCAGCGTGCTCCTACCATCTTGCCGAAGCTGCGATTCAAGCCATAGATCGAGCCGGTTGCGTTCTACGCCATCCATTGTATCGAGGGCGCGTCTGAGAAGACTGACCATGTCGGCCAGATCTCGGTCGTCTGGAAACCACTCGGACAGTTCGACGTTGCAATGCTTCGATCGGCCGAACGCCCAAGCAAGAGTCATATCCCCAGCGGCACGGAACTGATTGGCCATGTAGATCTGGTGATCGATCTGCCAGCCGCGCTGCTTTAGCTCTTCGCTAGCATTCATGATACCCGTGTCGCCAAAGTATTTTGACGTGTCGGGATAGTGAATACCCGCAAGAGACACCTTCGCCTGGCCAGTCGTGCTGTTCCAATACTATAGGTAGTGCCACCCGCCGGAAGTCGTGTGAATCCAGGGAAAATTTATGGCCGCCTTGGCAGTGATGTAGTGCAAGTGGGTCACACGTTTCAGACCAACGTCGAAATTACGCATTCCTCAATCTCTCCGGTTGCACTGGCGCTGGCTCGTAGGCGTCAAATCCGAAGCAGCACCACCATATAAGTGAGCGCTAGGCGCTGTACGAAATCCCTTGAAATATCGATTCCGGTAGAATCCGTCGCCGTTAACGCCAGAACGCCACAATGGCAAAGCGTTATGAACTCCACGATACAGCTTGGGATTTGGTTGCCGATATCTTCATTAAACCTGCCGCAGCGGACGCCAGCGAGCCGACGATCGCCTGATGCTCAGCGGTGTGCTTTGTGTGCTCTGTTCCGGCGCAGCTTGGCGTGACATGCCGGAGCGTTTCGGCCCTTGGTCGACGGTGTATCTGCGGTTTCGAGAGTGGCGCAATTGCGGCGCTTTCGATCAGATGCTAAGCCGCCTGCACATCCGATTGAACGAGCAAGGCTTGATCGATCTGGAAATCTGGATGATCGATTTCACTGCCATTCGCGCAACCTAAACCTCATCAGGAGCCGACAAAAAAGAGGGCGTGAAGAGCTGCAAAGCACGCAATCGGGCGCAGCCGGGGTGGCCTGAAGACCAAGACTCACATGCTGTGCGATGCCAATTGTGTGCGACTCCGTTTCCTGCTTTTCGGCGGACAAGCCAGCAAAATAATTTATGCCCAACCGCTGCTGGATGAGGCTTAAACTCCCAATCTACGCGGCCGCCCCCGCGAACGCTGTCGATGATTGCTCGCCGTCAAGGGCTATGACGCTCAAGCGCTGCGCCGTAACTGTGAACGTTATCGGATGCAGCTGCTGATCCCGCTGCGCGACATGAAACGAAAACCCGCGCAGGGCTTGGCCGGGCAGTTAGATAGACCCCAATACCGACAGCGCAGCATCATTGAGCGCGCGTTCGGGTGGTTGAAAGAAAATCGCCGCATTATTACCCGCGTCGACAAACTCGCAACAAGTTTTGCGGCGAGATAGTCTTGCTGGCTTGTGCTATGCGGTGTTTGCGAGGGTGCTCTTCGTACAGAGCCTAGGTTGCAAAACAGTGCTCTGTACAAACGCGATATCTAAATGATATCGTCAATAGTAGAAATAGTATCAGATTTAATCTTTGATCTTGCAGACAATGATGTTCGTGCTTCCAAGCTGCGCTGTTCAGAAATTTGGATGCGGCGATAAAAGGATTACGCGATGTACGAAAAACCTAGCGAATATCGAAACGGGGCTTTTAAGTGCCGTCACTCCGATTTGACAGATGGAAAATTGTTCGAAGGCCGTCGTTTTGATAACTGTCTGATTTATGCATTAGTAGAAAGTAGCTGGAAAAACGTAAGGCCTTTTTTCATGTACTACATAAAAAACAACGAAAAAATTGGTCTTTGGGTTGGATATATGGCGCACATACATTCCCAGTATGACGAAGTGTCACCGCCTGTTCTCCCCGAGTATCCAGTAGAAAAAATGGGCTCAGACGATGTCACGCTGCTCGAAAGCCGAGAAGAATATCGTGGACTCTCTAAGTCCATTGGAAAATACCAAACCAAACGTCTGTTATTAGATGCGCACGATGTCGCAGCGTTTCATGCATTGAAACCTACTCATCAACTCTATCGCAAGGTTGCCAAGTCCTCATCTTTGTATGGGCTTGTTGAGAATGAAGAAACCTATTTCACTTTTATATCATTAGGTGTAATTCTTGACTCAGATGGCGTAAATTATTATGACCCAATTCATGAGCTTACAACAGATCTCAAAATAAACAATCACTATAAACTTCCATTAAAATTCAACTTCCGCGAAGAGGGTAGTCCTCTCCCTACACCCATTAATGTTATTATTGGGGAGAACGGCGTAGGTAAAACTCGCGCTCTTAAGTCGCTATCACGATTGGCTCACGATAATCGTTCTGATGAGTCAGCGCTAGAATCAGGACGAAAGCTACGTATTTCTGTGGTTGTATTCAGCCACGAAACACACCAGTGGGCTCGCATTAGGCGCTCGGGCTTCAAGTATGTCCCCTTGAGCACAACCCGAGCAGACTGGCTGCAGCTAACCCGAACGCTGCAAGAAATCTACCTAATGGATGTCAAGGGTCATCACCTGCGGATACTCCATCTATTAATCGCCAAAATCCTCGATCCTGCCACGCTCTATTTTCGAACTAATGAGGGTGATATAGCCTCCTTCGTCTCGCTGGTGGAAACTCCTCGGGGGTGTAACTTTCTTAACACCTCCATAGAGTGCAAACATCTTGGCCCTGATGGTGAAATATTCGAGCTAAGTTCTGGTCAGCGCGCGATAATCCTTTTTTGTTTCAATTTGGTGCTGAATAGCAATCGACACTCGTTATTGCTCATTGATGAACCGGAAAATCACCTGCACCCACAATTCATCTCGTTGTTCATCCAAGCGCTGCATTCAATGTTGATTGCCAGCGAATCAGTCGCTGTGGTGGCAACTCATTCACCCTTCGTGGTTCGTGAGGTCGAGAAGTCTGGTGTGCTGATCCTAAAGGCTGACCAGCGCGGTCTGCCGTGCCTGTATCGGCCAACCTTGCAGACCTTGGGTGGTGACGTTTCCTTGATATCCGAATATGTATTCGAGGACAGTTCGGTCAGGAAGAACTATCAAGAGCGCATCGATCAGCGGATCAATGCGTGCCGCGACATCGAGCAACGCCAAGAGGCACTACGTGCATTCGAGTCTCTCGGTTACGATGCCGCGGCTTACGCGCGTTCTCTGGAGCGCCTCCTTCCATGACGGTCTATATCAAGCGGTTGCGTACCGCCGCCGATGATTTACAGGCTATTCGACACTTTGCTCGCGGAAAATCACCCAAAGCACCGTTACTTCGAGCCCATTCAAGCAAGCTTTCTGCGTACTTTCGACATTACCCGATCGCAGTGGAAGATCCTGCCTTGTATCTCAAGCAAAGGACTCATAGTCGGGCAACTGCAAAAGCATTCCACGATCTTTATGAAAGTTCGTCGGACTGTTTTTCATATATTTCAGAGTTTCGTGATAAGGCACGACTTAAACTTTCCTGCTGCCCCTACTGCGGCATGCCCTCAAATATTACACTGGATCACCATTTACCAAGAAAAAAGACGGCATTCCCAGAATACTCCACACTTTCCTTGAATCTGGTACCTGCGTGCAGTGACTGTCAAAATATAAAGTCCGATTACTATAATGAGAAAATTCGTGCTCGGCGTCGCTTCGCAAGACACCCACGTCCAAAAGCACCTCTTGAGACTGACGATCCCGTACGCGGACTCAAGTGCATGACTGGCAGTCGCCGAAAAGATCGCTTCGTTCTAAAACGGGGCATCAGTACACTGAAAGGTAGCCGGCTCATTCATCCTCTGATTGATAAATTCTTGATGCGCCGAGCCATGTTGGTATTGCCAACAAAACATCCGGAAGAGTTCGTCGTAAAAGCTTTCTCAGGGGTGCGACGTAACGACCGGCGCAATCTGGATTTTCACATTCATAAGCTTCGCTTGTCTTCACGCGCTAATAGCTGTATCAATCGTCATCGCCAGACGTTGCTTACCTCTCTGACATACGGCGGCAAGGTGCCACACGGCGCTGCTTTGCAGAATGATCTTATGCGACTATATCAAGAAGCGGTTGCACGTGCAGCGGGTGCGTGCAACGCCATCGAGCCGACATATCTTTTCGGGCTGTTAACCAACAGGTGGATGCTAGAGGATTTTTTGTCTTATGCACGGGGTTGGCACAGACCAAACATGTTGGTCGAACAGCCCATATTCCTATGATAAGGGAATTTTAAAAGTCTTGAGACGAAGGCCAGGCAAGGCAATAAAGGAAGAGGATGCGGAGTTTACGAATTGTAAATGAGTATTCTGAGGCTGTTTTCAACACACCATCACAGAGTATCAAGACTATTCGTACAGAACCTAACGGGCGACGTCTCACCAATGTCTCTCGGTCGCAAGTTGTTCCTTGATTTCTGGCACCAAGAACGCGAATAGCCGATTGTATTGGAGGTCTTGGCAGTATGCCGGATCCTTACTTCGCAGCGCTTCTCGAATGATTTTTCGGCGTTTTTCCCATGTTTTTTTCGAGTCCTGAGAAGCCAGCGACGCTGCTTGGTGGAAAGCTTCTAGTGTCCATCCGAAAGGCAGTAGGTAGGCTTTGTAGTAGTCGAATGCGGTATTCGTCACGTTAATTAGGCGGGGCAGGCGGTAGCCAACAGGGCGGCCATATCTTGCGCTGAGAACGATGGATACCGCGCCATGAAATCGGCCCTCATGAAATGAGCGAGGCAGAGAAATCTGGGGTATCGCGAGAGTCATACGTTCCCGCAGTTCGCTCCAGGCCACGTCTGTCTCGGGTTCCTCGCTGGTACCGTGCTCTAGCCAAAAGTCGTGGAATTCTTGGCGAAGTCGGGCAGGAGCGATTGTTTCTTCCAGCTCTTTTCGGCGAGTATCATAGTCGTAGAAATAGACCAGTTGCTGTTCCGTATCGACCGTTAGCTGATAGGAAATACCTCTTCTTCATGCCATTCGTTGAAGATCATCCGACCTTTTAGGGTATGGAGCCGCGTACCAGCAGGTCAGCGCCATACGGTTTGCTTCTCGGGAGCGCTCCAGAGTTCGCTCATTCACAACGAAGACGTTCAGGTTATTGAGGTAGAAAATATCCTGTTCAGCTGTAGGGTGTTCTTGGGGATTGAAGCCCTCGAACACCCACACGATGGCACCACCGTTGACGCGGTAGAACTCTCTTCTGCCTACGATCTCCGTCAGAAAGGTAGTGGATAGCTGAACTTCAAACGCGAACCGCTGCTGCTCCCGGTAAACCTGGACATCCGGCTTGCGCCATCTTGCCCTGTCAGCGATAGGCATTCCGCGCCATACTTTTGCAACCTACGGTTCCGAGCAGGCCGAGTCAGCATACAAACTGTCACGAATAATCCCTTTGAGTCTTAGATGAGCCGCGCTTTCTTTCGCAGCGTTGTACTTCATCCGATTGATCTGATCGGTGCTGAATGCCCCCTTAGTCGAAATTGGGCAGCCCTTGGTGCCTTCTTCATCCGGATGTGACGGAAGAGGAATCGCCGCTGTTTCGTAAGTACGAGCATCACCGCACCGCCGCAGATTCTGCATACCAGCAATGGCTGAATTAGGTCTCGAGCGTAACGGCCGGCGAGTTCGTTCCTATCCTGTATTACGACGACCAAATCTCTCCTTAGAAACGCGTCTACGTCCAAGGGCTCGCCGCTATCGAGGCTTAGGATTTCGCTCAGCAGCATTTGATCCGTAGGCTGGGCTACGTCGTAGGTGAACATCGATCACTCCCTGATTGGTCTCGCATCCAAGTTTGGAGGGTGAAACGCCGCGTTTTTACAGAAAGGGTGCTGAGCCGGCATGGCGCCATCATGTCCGTTGAGTCAAAATCTTAAGCGGCACATCAGCTATCAAATGGCCGGGTATTGACTTAGGTGGGACTCATGGGAAGAAAGTGGCTCAAGCAGGAAAAGCGGACGAAGGAGCAGTTGTTCGACGCTTTGGTGAAAAACGCCCTGGGGTTCGTAGAGACGTCACTGGATCACGTCAAGGAAAGACCCAAGAACTCTATCGTCGACCTGTATACGGCTATTGAACTCTTTCTCAAAGCACGTCTAATGGCGGAGCACTGGACGCTTATGCTGGCCAAGCCAGAGACTGCCGACCTCCAAAACCTATACGTCGGAGACTTTCTTTCCGTCTATCTGGATGACGCCCTGAAGCGGATCAACTCGATACTTGGAGAGAAAATTGACGTCGCCGCGTCCGATAACTTCAAAGCTCTAGGCGAACACCGCAACCAAATCGTCCACTTCGCTCATTCAGCTCATGACGACCTAGCAGCCACTCAAGCGGGCGTCATCGTTGAGCAGTGGGCCTCATGGCACTACCTGTATGCCATGCTCACAGAGACATGGAAGGACGTTTTCGAGCCTTACAAAATTGAGCTTCAAAAACTGAACCACCGCATGATGAGACAGCGTGATTTTCTCAATTCGCGGTTCACAATTCTCAAGCCGAAAATCGAAATCGAGGTGAAAAAAGGCAAGACGATCATCGCGTGCGGGCATTGCGAACTTTCGTCAGCAGTTGCAGGTGAAGTACACGCTTGGGGGACAGATTACAGCTGCCTGGTGTGCGGGGTCAGTGACACTGCGGTAGTGAAGGCTGATATCAAATTACCCTGCCTAGGATGCAATGAAGAAATAGAGTTCTTTGATGCAAAGGTGACCGAGTGTCCGACGTGTCACTTCGCTTTGAACACCGACTCTTTGATTGATCTGTGTACCGCTCACATCCATGAGGGAGATCAGTGGTGGGAGGAGGGCGCCGAACATATTGCGTCATGCCATAACTGCCAGTGCGCACGGCCTTCCGTGTTCGTCATCGATGGTTTGTGGAGTTGCGTGTCATGCTTTGATCGCGGATGGCAAGCAGTTACGTGTGAGCGTTGCGGCGCTTTTGTGACAGGAGATATGGAAAGAATTCAATATTTCGCCTGCCACAAATGCGAGGATCAAGTTCGGCAGGAGTACGACGCGATGGCCACGGCCGGTGCTGCAACTGAGGAAAGTCAGGATGCTAAAAAGGAAGCATGATCCAATTAAAAACGACCCGCACTCGGCTTGACCTGTCTCAGGAAGGGATGCTTTGGAAGATCGCGCTGGCGCACCTTCCTGACGGGGCTTGAGTGCAGCATCGGCACATACAAACATCTCGGTTTTGCTTCCTGGATCGGAGGACTTATGAGTCGTGACGACAAAGACACGGTGTATTGCAATGTTCAAATGCCGATGGCCAAGGGGAAGGAGCTTTCACGGTTAGTGGCGGAGCTTAGAGAGTCAGGTGCTCATCCTGAGCTCGACTCAGTCTTTGAGGAAATACAGCACGAGCTGAATTCTTCAATTGAGTTCGTAGAGGAGCAACTCGCCGATACAGGTGGATTTGGCCGACGGCCACATTGAAGCTCCCGAGCTAACGTAGCCAGCGACTTTAAGAAGAGGGCAGGGTGTCCGCATCGGAAGGAGGTAAACCTAATGTCTAGCGGTGCTGCTGATCGCAGTCTGCGTGAGCGAGAGAAGATCAGGAGGAGAGCTTTGTGGACGCTATCTGATCTTCTGCCAGGCGATCCCAAGGCTATTCCAGTCGTATCTGTGCTTGACGATATTGATCGCCAGGACGAGGCCGACATTTTAATGACACCAGTGGTGAAGGTAGAAGCGCTTCGCAGGTTCGTCGTCACCGAGTTTCACTCGAGCAACCTACAAATTGTTCGGGATGTCAGCATTCCCGAACCTTGGCGGGAACGATTTCTACAAGCGAGTATCGGTTCGACTCGACTGGAAGCGGGGCCGTATCTTCACGACCTAGAGAAATTCATCAATCTTTGGACGCAGGAGAATCAGCACCTGGAGGAACACCGTTCAGCGATCGATAAATACATGTAGAAAATAACTCAAGTTTTTCGAAACGCATCCGTTTGTATTCATAAGAGCAAACATAAAGGACGTTTCAATGAACCTGCACCAAGCTTCAAAAGCATCTTCTGAATTTCGCATTTGTAGAGAGTTCGATTCGTGGCGCGGCCTAGATTTTGACGAGAAATACACGTGCGCAATCGAAGTGCTGCCGTCAGCGCGGATCATGATCGAGCTGGACATTGTGAGTTGCAGTGTCACCCTCGAAGTCGCTCAAGAAATCGCAGAATGTGTGAAAGAAGCACTTGCTATTTCTATCGACGATGATGGCTACCAAGTCGAACTCAAAAAACGGCCAAATGGCCTGTTCAAAATTCGCAGCCTTGCCGGAATGCGCGGAATGCAGTACGCAGCGTTTGGCGAAATCGATGTTGAAGGCGCGAGCGGAGATATTTTTGAGGATTCATCTTCTGGCACGACATCAATTGTGGTCGCCACTATCCAAGATGGGGGTACGAGTTAATTTTTCCCTTCATGGGCTACTCATTCACGAAAGCTGATGCAACCTGGCTAAGCGAGGCGTTGTTCAAGGCCGGCGGGGAGCTACAGAGTCGGGTGCGGTAGAGTACCAGGAGGCACCGCCAAGCCTTTGAGGCTTTCTCTAGCGTCCCTTTCGATGCCCTCGGCGTTCATTGCAGACCGGTTATGGCAACAGGTAGCCTACCTCAGCATGGGCTCTGGCGCGCTCCTCAATCTGCAGGCTTTCTGGATCACGAACCTTTTGATAAGCCCGATCACCTACATACCAATCACAAGACATTGTTGTCATACGCCTGTTTAGACAGTGCTTAACATGCTTGCACGCGGTAGGAAAATGGAGGTGTTTGCGGTCGTAGCCAATGGGCCTGCTAGATAGAACGGATAGATAGCTCTGAGAGGTGGTTTTTTAGACTAGCGCTTCCGTGCCCGCCAGATTTCGTCGATGTCCAGATTAGCTAAGGCATCGCGCATCAGTGTAAAAGCGTTGTCCGAAAACTGGGGAATACGAGTCGATCCAAATTCGAATACGTTACGGCACTTCACATCCTCGTCTATGCCCAGATGTGCTCGTAGCGCTTTGGCTTTAGGTTGGGAAAGCCCTACCTTCTTCGCGAGATCGGCTGCTCCAAGATGAAATTTTTTCTGTAGGTCTAACTCACGAACTGCCGCAGCCTCTGCTGGGTCATCTCCGCCGATATACCGTACAGGCGCACCTACTTTTTTCGTGAAGTGAACGACCAAGTTCACGCCTTCGCCGTCAGTACGAGTGCCCACCATCGAAAGACGAGGGAAGACTTCATTGATGCCCTGGCCGCCACGCACTGCCTTTTCAACCCGATCAATATCGCGCTCGGATACTTCTACTTCTTCCACCGCGATGGATTCCATGGCCAGCATTGATCGTATACGGCCACGTGCTTCATCACGCTGACGCCTTCCCGGCTCCAACAAATCCCTAATCAGGTTGTATTCCCTGTCCACTAAAAACTCAAAATCACCTGGCGGCATAGTCGACACTGGCAGCACTCGAGCCGGAATGTGATCAATCAGGCTAATCTCTAATGCCCGGAGCAGGTACGCATCGAATGCAGTTATCAATGCCCTAGTGTTGAGGTACAGCAAGTCTTCGGCAACAATCACCGACCAATGCTGTGCAGCATCACGCAGACTATCCACTGCGCGCATCACACCGGCCTCTTCTTGAGTCAGGCCATAGTGGGCAATGCAAAGCCCAAGGCTTTTGTCGAACGAAATTGAGCGCCCTGTAACCTTATCGAATACTTTGGCCTTGTTCTGAACAAGGACTGCCTTGAGCAGCATTTCACAGGCGTGCTGAAGGTGGAGCAATACGGTAGTGATACGGCCATCGTCGTCAAAGCTATTGAAGGACTGCATCCCGATACGAAGGGAACTGACAGCTTTGATCTTAAGGGTTCGTGCGTCCCGTAAAAGCTTCATTATTCATTCCTTCGATCATGGTCAAACCCCGAGGTTGATCGGGTTTCGCACTACGGGGTGAGAGCTGAATTCTTCATCAATTCTCTGCAACCAGTCGGGGTTTTCGGATTTTCGGCCTGAGCCCACGATTATCTTCAGCGCGCACTCCCGACATTGGTCGAGCAGTGAGTAAGGGGATTTGCTCTAGCAGCCCTTTATACTCATCAACGTCACCATCGCGGTATCGATTAAGGTCTGCGCACCACAGGTTGTTAACCCACTCGGTGATATCTTCTTCGGAGTGCTGTGACGTATCCACTAGGACTTTGACGAAATCGACGATCCGAGGGCGCTCGCGCTTACCAAATCCTCGAGTGGTGAGACAGAAAAATTTCACCGACTTGATAGCCTGTCGCCACTTCCAGGTCAGCGAGTCGAGAGACTGCTCGTCACGCAACTCTGGCACCAGCCTATACGGGTTAATCAACTCTCCCGTGTCTTGAGCTACCGCATGAATTATTCGATTTACATTAAATGATCGCCATTCATCACGAGTGTGGCAAAACGCGCCAATGAGAATATCGTTTTCCTTTTGCAGATCCGAGATTTCCCGTTCGGTAATGCAGCCTTCACCATCTTGATATTTGATGAGTATGCGCATGTGATCTCCTGAAATAGCCCCTTCCATAGGACGCAGGATTGAGTCTAGGTGCTAATCCCTTGCAGCAACAGCTTCCTGAGGAATTGCTCCGATACCGCTATCTTTTCACCAGCCCTTTGTACCGTTCTCGTGATGCAAGTATCTCGTCTCTGAGCTCTTCAGGGTCGATTCTCATGCCGCCCCGCGGAGTTGTCTGCAGCGTTCTCAAGCTGTTCACAGCCTTTATGAACGCTCGTTCCTCTGCCTGAATCCATTCAGGACGATTGTCTTTCCAAAATGACCATAACATCGGGCTAACTCCACCACTGATTGGATGGAAGCAGTATGTGGGAGCTTCAGGTAATGTCCAAGCCGAGAAGTGACTTAGGTCATCGTGCAAGCGGAGCGCGCAGACCAGGAAGGTCGAAGGCATGAGGATGGAAGCCCGCAGGGCCAAGACCCGTCGATAGACGAGGCTTGGTTTACGACAGCCATCCCCAGAGGGGCATGCCCGAAAAATAAAAGCTAGGTTATCGAACCGCACGCTGTTCGTTCGTACGAGAAGCTACACCCATGGCGTAAAGATCATAAGTCTTTCGCAACAACAATTCGTCATCAGACGATACATGCGCATGCATGAAGACTGTCGACAAGAACCGCCTCCGTTCGCCATTGCCAATCTCAGACCAAACCCTTGGTTGCCCTTGAGCATCTGGGACTGCCAAGCGATCAAGAAGGTACTCCTCAAGGCTATGCAACCGCTGCAAGCCATCGATCAAAATATCGCTGCTCTCAGCCATTGCTCGCCCCGCACCCGAATCACACCACTCATTAGTGAGATAGCTTCCGAGATCCCCTCCAGACCACACAGAAACGATGAACCGAGCCTTTTGCCCCAGATTCCATACTACTGGGCGATGCCAAGACGGAACTGGAATGCCCATTACGAACCCCGCAGCCCAAGGGTACTTCTCGTGAGCAACAGATGGCTCGACCAAGTGTCTTTCCCAGCGAGAAACCAAGATATCAATCGGATATTGGTTGGTGCTGGTCGCCAAAATTTGACGTGGCATTCGGAGGCTGGGATCTGAAATTTCGTCGTCCGCGTAGCGCTGAAATTTGGAAGTCATGAATGTCCTTGGAGGAGGGGAGTGCTAAAGGTGGACGAACCATTGGTGCGGATGAAATGACGCCGCCACTCATCAACGACTGAGATGATTAGTAAGTCACGCTCTGTTGAGATTTCGATCTGCTCACCATCGACCAGCGCTTGCGCATAGCCCTCAGCGAAGGCAGCAGCTCTGTCAAAGTCCGAAGGGGAGTCAGAGGACGCGATGTAGCTGACCAAGCGCTCCCACGCCCTGCGTTGACGATGACCCTGGATGGTCTCAGCAAACGGCACGGCGCCTTTCAAGGAGCGTGCAAATGCGATCGTTGGTAGGTTCAAAACCGGTTTCTCTAGATGTCATAGATATGAAAAACGGTTCGTTTTGAGAAACCTTGAGCCGTATAGGAAGTTTTTTTTGCCTACGCAAATAGGCGCTAACCGGACGCGAACGCGTGGACGTGCTAATGGCACTCAGATATTGTCGCAAGCGTGATTACGCGCTAGCCGCGTGACGACTCATGAAAGGGATAGACGCGATGATTTACCAATGCAACGGATGCAACAGGACTACCTTCGAGATCGCATGCCCGTGGTGCATGGGCTCTCAGGTCTCGCCATCATCAGAGCTCACCTTGCGACACCTCACGCCACTGGATCCTTCTTTTTATCCCGATTTTCAATACAGATCCAAAGGTTTGATTCAGGACTTCTTCGGGAAGAAGAAGGAGCAAGCCCAGCTCAACGATCTTTTGAATAACGTCCTGAGAAAGTACGCGGAGCTGAAGCAGCCATACTTCACGAACTTCATTCACACAACTCGTGAAAGCGCAGGTAGCAGCGATGACGCGGGCGTACCCGGGCCACGATTGGATGGTGTGTACAGCGAAAGGGAATTGTTCAGAGAAGTCCTGATTCGCAAAGGCTTTGACGAGCTTGAAGGGCTTCCATCTCTCTTGGACAAGCTGCTGCAGACCACAGCTTTCAACTCTGACTATATGGGGTTCTCCAGAGAGCTGACCCGCCACATTCGAACTGATCTTGCCAACACCTTACGTTCTTGGATTGAAGAGGCAGGAACGACGTTCAGGTCTGACTTGGCTTTGTTCTATTACTACCTGTGGGAAAATGACGTTGCTTTCCCCAATGTTCAATTCAATCCCCAAGCGGCTTCTACATCTGGTGTTCCACTCCTCCCGATACAGTTTTTCCGTAATGGCCTGAGCCTTTGCGAGGAGATTTATTTCGATATTCTCGTCGAGCGCCTGGGATCTCAGCTGGAGCATTTCAATCCGAACCAGTTCATCACTATGTACCTAGTGGACGCTATGGACGGATTTCAGTTTGAAGCTTTCCTGGTTGAGATATTCCAGACCATTGGATACGACGTTAAAGAGACTAAGAAGACAGCTGACCAAGGCGCTGATCTTTTCGTCAGCCGCTTCGGAAAAAACATGGTGATCCAAGCTAAAAACTACTCTGGCTCTGTAGGTAATGCTGCAGTGCAGCAAGCCATTTCCGCAAAAGCTTTCTATGGGTGCGACGAGGCGATGGTAGTCACGAACTCCTACTACACGAAATCCGCCAAAGAGCTGGCCAGCACCGCAGGCGTCCGACTGATCGACCGGGACGGGCTTCAGAGCTATTTGGATGACTACAACCAGAAGCTCATCGAGGTTTTCCAGGCCGAGGAAGAAAGTGCTTAAAAGTTGGCGCCCTTCGAGGCAAAAACTTTAGCCCCGCGACGTCGGTGCGGTTTCGAGATCCGTGACAATAAAGACGATGCTCAACCGATTGAACAGCAAGCGGAGCGCGCAAGCCTATACGGCTGGAGTCGTGAGGATGGAAGCCCGGCAGGGTCGAGACTTGGCTCCGCCAGGCTCGGTTCACGACAGCCATCCCCGCAGGGGCACGCACAGAGCCAAGCCGGTAACCCCCAATCGCTATCTCCTCAGCAAGGATTTACAAGGTTTCCGGCCCGTAATGATCACCCATCCATGATGAAGGTCTCACAGAGCCGATTGCACAGAGCAGAGGCGGGAACTCATCCGTCATTTCTCGAGAGCTCAGTAAGTGCTGAGGCTAGCGCCGTCGCCTGCTGAGGCGTGAACCTAAAGCGCGACTCATCGATTTTGATAGAAATTACGCCATTGGATTCTGTATCCAGGAGAACTGCGTAGCTGTTGTCATCGCCTATGACTTCACCCTCGGCAATGCCGGGCCGAGTGAAGATGGCGAGCCTAACTTCGTCCATTTCACCCTCGGGCGAACCATCCTTGAACGTGAAGAATCTGTTCGGCGGCAGTTTTGCACTCATGGTCTCGATAGTCCTCAGAAAATATGTCGCATGACTATTTAAACGGAGGCGAAATTCGAAACTTGAGCGGGAGAAGAAAATCTTGGCCCTGAATGGTTAACCTTGGATGCCCAGTTCACTCCTTGCGTTGAGTAGTGTGCTCAGGGAGGAGGTTTCATGAGCAAGCAGGTATGTGTCGAGTGCCTCATTGATGGGTAAACTACCTGTTTTTTGCGGTGTGATTGGCGGATAACAATGGAGTGGCAACCTTCTTTTCTCTCGCGGCTGTTCAGAAGGGCGGCATCATGGCGTCTGAAGATCGAGAATGATCAATTCAGCGTCACGTTGAATGAGAAAACGTATCCGATACCTCTCGAAGCGTTTTCCTCACTGCGCTTTCGCGATGGCCTGTTATGGACGAACGTCACTGTCTGGGTTGGTAACGAGATTCATCTCGTCGGCTTGCGAAAGTCGGCTCGTCACACGCTGAGTAACCAGCTTCGAGCCGTCACAAGCAGGCAGAATTTCCGTACTTATTACGCCAAGATCATGGGTTGGCTGAAATTGGTCGATCAAGTGGCGCTGACGGTAGACGCAGAACATCGATGGCTGACACACGACATGCAGCATGAGCTTCTTTCCGAGAAGGATGCTTTGAAAATCGACGATGCTGATCTCAAGGCACTGTTTGATTCTCCAGTTATCCAAACTGCATTGGGAGACAACAAGACACGCGTGTTAGGGCGGTTGCGCCAATGGTCTCAGGATTGGCCAACGCATTGGCAGACTCGTAACAAAGCGCACATGATCCGCGAGCTGGATGCTTGCTCAGATCTTCTGGATAACGTCGAGTCCCGTGAGCTTAATGATGAGCAAGCAAAAGCCGTGGTTTGCTTCGACAATCGGGTTCAGCTTGTTGCCTCCGCAGGCTCCGGCAAAACCTCTACGATGGTTGCCAAGGCGATTTACGCGGTTCATCGCGGTTTCGTGGCCCCATCCGAGATCATCATGCTGGCCTTTAACAAAGATGCTGCACAGGAGCTGCAGGAAAGGGGTGCTCAGTCTCTCGGAAGGCTAGGTATGGCCGGTGTCACGATCACTGCACTGACGTTTCATTCACTGGGCCTAAAAATCATTGGCGGTGCGACAGGCAAAAAACCTAGCGTCCCCAAGTGGGCTACCAAGGCGGATCTTGGGCTTGAGAAACTTGGTGTGATCGTTGACACGCTTAAAGACAGGTCAGATGAGTTCCGCACCAAGTGGGATCTTTTCCGCTTGGTATTCGGGCGGGATCACTCCACTGCGCCGTTGAGAGATATGGCGGAAGCTTTCGACAGGGAAGGGGAGGCTCGGCTAATCACACTCAATGGTGAGCATGTCGCGAGTCAGGAAGAGCGCTTGATTGCCAACTGGCTTTTCTACAACGGCGTCGAGTACGCCTATGAGCGGCCCTACGAATACGACACTGCAACTGCTGATCACCGCCAATATGCGCCCGACTTTTATTACCCGCAGCTGAACCTCTATCACGAGCACTTTGCCTTCGATGCAGAGGGCCAGGCACCGGCGCATTTCGTGAATTATGCGGAAGGGGCCGATTGGAAGCGGAAGACCCATGCCATCTATGGTACGCAGCTGATCGAGTCGACTTCACACCAATTGCGGACGGGTGAAATCTTCGCTCATCTCTCTCAAGAGCTGACGTCGCGGGGCGTGGAGCTAGATCCAAACCCCGACCGTCCGATCCCGGACTCCGGCCTAGTACCACTGGAGCATATTGACTTGGTGAAGGTGCTCCGATCGTTCATCTCTCACTACAAAAGTAATAGCTTGACGGCGGCGATGCTGCACGAACGGTACGACGCTCTTCCGATCAGCGTTTTCAAGTTCCGGTACAAAATGTTCCTGGAGCTCGCGATTCCGGTGATCGAAGGCTGGGATGCCGCCCTGAAAGAAGACCGAGGGATCGATTTTGAGGACATGATTAACTTGGCCGCAGATTGCCTAGAGCGTGGCTACCAGTCGCCTTATCGCTTGGTCATGGCTGACGAATACCAAGATGCCTCGCGTGCACGTGCGCGGCTTTGCCGGGCGTTGGTTCAAGAGCCCCATAGTCACCTGTTCGCGGTGGGTGATGACTGGCAGTCAATCAATCGATTCGCCGGCGCGGATGTGAGTGTGATGACTGGTTTCGTGGAATGGTATGGCCACGGTGAGGTATTCCGATTAGAGAAGACTTACCGGTGCCCTCAGGCTATCTGTGATGCTTCCAGTCAGTTTGTGGCTAAAAACCCTGCTCAACTGCAGAAGACCGTGATTTCTGTGACGGAGCCGATTGGCCCCGCATTTCTGGCATTCCAGCTATCTAGTAGGGATCAGGTTCAGAATGGCTTGCGGCAGTATCTGGACGATCTTCACCAGCAGCTTTCGACCGGTGTAGTCCCCGGGGCAAGTGATCGGCTGATAACAGTCTTCGTTCTTGGACGCTACAAAACCGATGCGCAATTCATACCCCAGGGGTGGGAGCAACGCTACGGCAACAAGCTTGAGATCAGATTCAAAACCGTCCACACCTCAAAGGGTGATCAGGCCGACTACGTTCTGCTCCCTGGAATGATGGCTGGAGGATTTCCGAGCATGAAAGGGGACGACCCTGTCTTCGGCCTAGTGATGCCCGAAGGAGACACCTATTTGCATGGCGAGGAACGCCGACTTTTCTATGTGGCGTTGACCCGGGCTCGTAGGTCTGTCGTGATGTTCACTGTGACTGCCAGAAACTCACCGTTCCTCACAGAGCTGGTAAACGACGGGGTGGTAATAGTTACAGACATCAAGGGTGAACCAATCCAGGAGGAACGATGCCCTGTTTGCCAACATGGGGTCGTGCTTCAGCGCACCGGTAAGTTCGGTGATTTCAAATCCTGCTCAAGCTTTCCTCGTTGCAAGTACAAGCCCGGAAAACCAAGACGCCAAGATACTCGACAGGCAAAACTAACTCGGCGACGTTAAGGGCGTCAGTACCAGCCAGCCCGCACCCGGATAGCGCAAAGCCTCCATATGTGGCATATAGCCGCTAACGAAGTGGCGCGTAGGTTTTCATTGTGACTACGTCGACGCGTGTATTGAAGGCGATTGCTGCCCAGCGCTGGGCGGCGGGCCGAGAACCAGGATCAGGAAATGTCAGGGAAAATCGTACGCGGCGCCAGCCGCTGTTGGTGGGCGCTTGTCGCCGGTGGACGTGCAGCCCGGCGATCATTCGCAGCTTGGCGAAGTGAGGAAGGACTCTATTTCGAGCCCTTGACTCCCATTCTGGTGGAGGACGACAGAGCGGCGAGATATGAGCGTGAACTCTTGCGGGCACTGCAAAACGATGAAGTACTCAACATAGCAATTACCGGTGGCTATGGGGCAGGTAAAAGCAGTGTCCTGAAGACCTTTTTCGAACACCACCGTAGCTTCAAACATACTTTCGTATCGTTGGCCACATTCACCAAGGCGAACGCTCCCACCACTGTCTCACAAAAGCCAATTGACGAGTCATCTGAGCCAAGGCTGCTCGAAGCACCTCGGCCTGCATCGGTTGAGGTCACCACCGATGGGGCGGCTAGTGATGACCTAATCAATCGGATCGAAGAGACGATCGTCCAGCAGCTTCTTTACGCGGTACAAGCGAAAAAATTACCCAAAACACGACTTAAGCGCATTTCTCATGCCTCAACGCTCCGCGTGTGTTGGCGTACCCTGTGCGTCGCAGCGATCGGGATCTGCGCGTTGCGCCTGGGTGCGCCGAAGTTGCAAACCCTTTCCGAGGTCGCAAAGGATTGGGCATTGAAAGGGCTGATGTGGGTACCAGAACCGGTTGCACTTGGTGTGGTCTTGGTTGGCTGTGCGTGGGCCCTTTACTCTGGCTTAAAACTGCTCTCACTTTTCAGCATCGATGGTTTGACGCTCAAGGGCGGTAAGCTTGAGGCGACTCACCATGGCTCGGTGCTGCACAAGAACATCGACGAGATCATCTACTGCTTCGAGCGCAGCGACATCGACGTTGTGGTGATTGAGGATCTGGACAGATTCGACATCCAGGAGATCTTTTTCAGGCTGCGAGAGATCAATTTCATCATCCGCCAGTCTCCCCAGGTGAATCGCCCTATCCATTTCATCTATGCGCTGCGGGATGAGATGTTTACCGTCACGGACAAAACGAAGTTTTTTGATCTGATCATCCCGATCATTCCCGTGGTGAACTCGGAAAACTCGCGTGAAAAACTGATCGAGCTGCTGGAGCAGCGACATGTAGGTGGTCAGCCGCTCACCGCTGGTCTCACGCCCAAGCTGATCGAAACGGTGGGCTACCACGTCGATGAGATGCGCCTGATCAAGAACATCGTGAACGAGTTCGACATCTACGCAAACATTCTCGCCAATGACGGCCTGGCGCTTGAACCTGACAAGCTTTTCGCGATGGTTGCCCTTAGGAACCTTCACCCTGAGGTGTATTCGGATCTCCTCAAGCGGAAAGGACTTGTGTATGAGGTGATCGACGGCTACCCCGAGTGGGTTAAAGGTGAAGCACAACCCCATCAGCGCGTGATTGCAGCCCTGAAGGAACAGCGAGAGAAGCATGAGGCAGAGATTGCTCCCAATTTGGCAAGCCTCCGTGCGTGTGTTTGGTTAGAGATCATCCGTCGAGGCAACCTCAGAGAGGCCAATACTCTATGGCTAGAAGACGGAACCGTCATCTCGCTGATGGATTTTGTCGAAGACCAAGTGTTCGACCGGGTGGTCAATCAGAGAAATGTCTATCCGCAATTTAATGCCAGGGGTTACGGATCTCAGCGAGGTGACGCCCAGAGTCCCAAAACAGTGCTCCAGGAGCTGTCGTACTCCGATCGCGCCGCGAGGTTTGAAAAGTCAATTCATGAGATTGACGATCAGATTGCGGATTCGCAGAGAGAGATAACCAAACTGAAAACCATGCCGTTCAGAGACGCCTGTAAAAACGGCTATGGTGACTCGTTCAGTGCTCGCTTCGCTGGCTACGAGCTGATCATTTTCATGCTGCGCCGAGGCAAGCTTGATACCGATTACACGGACTACCTGGGCTACTTCTACGAAGGTTCATTGACCCAGACGGACAAGATGCTCACGATGGCCCTTGCCCGGGGCGAAATGCTTGACGTCGGCACCCCCATACGGAATCCCGAGCGTGTTGCGAGCAAGCTGGATTTCGATTCGATCGACAAGGGGAAAGGGTTGTTGGTGCACTTGATGGCCGAACTCGTCCGGCCAAGCCAGGATGACGCTCAGTCCAGGGAAGATAAGCTGTCGGTAATCATCAAAAGCAGTTCTCAGCATCTAGCGCGCCTTGCTGAGGTTGTCGAGCTGCTCCCAGATGAGGCGAAGACTGGGTTCATCAGGGCACTATTCAAAAACCATCCTAACGTCATCAATGAGCTCGTCGCCTACGACAAAGCGAATTTTGTGCTTGAAGATTTGTTGGTCATGACGTTGGATAGCTTGACGGCCGACGAACTCAAACAGCTTGAAGGGCGCAGCGACACGGTGTTCAAAGCCATCAACGACCTGCGCGATGTTTCAAAGCTGATTCCCGGGTTGGCTTCAAACCAGATGGGCTGGGATTGGCTCAGAAAGAAACCCGCGCAGTTTTGGAATGTCAGCGACACATCTACTTTTGACGAGCTCCGATCACTGGTGGAGTGGGGGTGCCTCAGTCCCACACTGCCGATGTTGAAACTGCTATGCAGTACTCTGGATCATGGCACCGACCCTGGCACAGTTTCCCACGATCGGCTTTCCCAGTTGGAACTCGTCGGCTTCGATGAGCTGATTGAGCAATCTGCTGCAGCGTACGTTTGCGGATTGCTCAGCCAAGATGGCAGCCTACCTGAGACGGAGATCTCGCTACTTGACCTGTTTGCTCTGCTCGCAGATATCGAAGACATGGAGGGGCTTCAGTTGGAGCTCTTCAAAAAAACCAGTTGCTTGATCACTGATATTGAAAGACTTCCTCATGCGCTTTGGTTGTCGGCTATGGAGTCTGAGCGCTTGTGCAACATCGGAGATACCGTATGGACTTTCTTCGATAACGTCATCATGACCGGCGGAGACGCCTCGTCATCTGAAGTTGAAACGATAGATCTCGGCAATACTGCTGCTCCTACCTTCATCAAATTCGTCACACGCAACGCGGCGAGGCTGACCGAAGAGATTTGGGGAGCAGAAGGAGAGGAAGAGCTGCAGACATTCCTCATCCAACATGAGCAGGTTAGCGATGAGACTTTAAAGTCCCTGTTTTCTTCGATCGTCCTGGCGCCGTCGGTATTTTTGAAACACTCCGTGCCAACAACCCGATGGCTCTGTTTCTCAGATGCGTCCTTCGTCCCTTACAGTTCAGAAGTCAGAGAGCTATTCGCACAGTACAACATCTCACTAGCGGCACGTTACATCGCCCATCATTGGACGGAAGCCCGTGAAACTCTGAGTCTAACTACGTTGCCAATTGGCTTGGTTGCGGCCCTCAGCCGCTCTGGAGTCGCTTCTGTAGTAGACACCATTACGATGTGGCAGGGCATTACTGCAGATATGTTCAGCACTTGGGAGGGCTCGGTCGTTGAATTGGCCAACGCTTGCGTTCGCGCTAACAGTGAGCAAGCCACATTCCCGGTGAGCTACTTGCCCGTGATCCTGCATTGCCTTTCCGATTCATCCCTGAGCACCTCGAATCGGACAGAGATGATCATCCAAGCCCTGCAGATGAATTGCGGCTGGACTGACTTAGCCGAGGTACTACCTTTACTGGGAGAAGAGCATGCTGACCTCGTTGGAAAGAAGCGTGCGCACCTCCCGCCATCCTCAGACGTTCGGCGCCTTGTTGAGGCCCTTAAGCGCCGAGGGTTCGTGGGGGTTGTCCGCTACGAAGATAAACGCACCGTGGTTTTCAGCAAAAAGCTCAATGGCCTAACGTGACATTGGCCTGTATTGGCCCAGCCTCTTCTGGTGAAGGCACAATTCTGGTAAGCCATGGCTGGAATTTGAAGTTTGGACGACGACACGGAAATTCTGGAGGACAGGTACGACAATCTAACCACAGACAAGCTACTGTCCAAGGTATTGTCGACGCAGGAGCAGGGTAACCTCGACTTAGTCGCATCCAATTCTGCTGGGGCAACGGATAAGGTAATCAAGGAAGCTGTTTGACCAGAAACCGAGGTTATTTGCATGGCCGTGAGCCTTGGGCGCAGCCGGAAACGTTGAACCACTGTGAAACCATGGAATGTGGGTTTATCCAGTAAGGAGTTTCCATGCTACAAGCTGCGACCGGAAAGTTGTTCACGAATCGCGAAAACCCACGCCGGCAAGATCTCAAAGGTGTGATTTATAGCAATCTAGATCTTGGTGCGTTTGATCGATTCAGTACCAGGGTTGGAACCTTGGTCAATCTGGAGTCATCCCGTACCCCTGCGGCATTGGGTTATGAGATGACCGAGTATATGGAGGCGGCTGATCCCGCCCCAGGAGTACTCGTTTCCCGTGCGATGGCTACTTACATTGATGACTTCGCGGACGTTGCCTCTTTCAGCCTGCAGGTGATCTTCTCACCAGATGTTCATATTGCCGAGCGCTTACTGTACCAGCGGCACAGGCCTGGAGACCGTTCTCCCAGTGAACGGCTAGCACGATTCTATGATAAATCAGTCAGGGCTACTGAATCCGAACTGCAGGCATTCGAACAGTTTGCGGATCAGTTGATTGACTTGCCGCGCGCCAACTACCTTGCTGTGATCCAGGCAATCCGAACATACGTCGCCGCAGTCCACCGAATGGGTGATGACCTCAACCTGGCCTACACCCTGTTGGTTATGTGTGTGGAATCACTGGCTCAGAAATTCGATGGCCACGAACCAGAATGGGTCGATCTTCCTGATCAAAAGCGAGCCGGGGTGGATGAGGCACTCCTCAGCGTCAGCGAAGAAGATTCGCAAAAGGTCAGGGACGCAGTACTGGAAGTCATACATCCGCGCCTTGGGTTTAGATTTGTGCAATTCATCCTGGCTCACCTGCCAGCGGACTACTTCTCGGCTCAGGCCGACGCACAGAAACATCCAATAGGTCGTCGTGACTTGGAGGCGGCCTTGCAAAACCTCTACGGTGTCCGCTCCAGCTACGTTCACACGCTCAAACCTCTCACTAAAGAATTCATCCATTTCGCTAGCCACAGAGAAACCTGGGAGGACGACGGGAAGCTCACCTTCACATTTCAGGGATTGTTCCGGTTAGTGCGGGCAGTGATCATTGAGTTTGTGCGCAAAGCCCCAAAGATTGAGCATGAGCCGTGCAATTACGAGTGGGACAACCCCAACCTCATAAGGCTCAGGGTCGCCCCCCAGTATTGGGTCTACGACCCTTTCGGATTTGAAGCTCAGACGTCGCGGCGATATCTTCAAGGTTTGGTAGAGCTGCTCGACGAGTGTCTGGTCGAATACCCCAATCGCAAGCTCCACCGGCCGAGCCACATTATCGACAAGGGGCTGAGCATTCAGCCCCAAATGAATGAAGCGCAGAATGTGCCGTTTCTAGCCCTATGGTGGTTGTCCAACGTCTATTTGGGACACGACCCTGCGAAGAGAACGCATACCGCGAAGGAGGTGGAGTTGCTGAACAAACCGAGTGTGGACTCCCTGATCACCCAGACCTTGTTGGGCAGTGACTCGGAATGGGCACCCGCAGTCCACCATCTCCAGCTTGATCGCTATTACACGCAGCGTTACAAGAGCAGTGGCATCAGGGTACCGGCAAATGTAGAAGCCTGCATGGCTCTTACATTGGCCGAACGGCACAGGAAAGCCGGTGACACATCTTCAGCCCATGGCGCGCTAACTTCGGCCGCTGAGAACTTTCCGCATCTCATCCAGCTGCGTACCTTGTCGGCCAATTTCGATCCAAGCACCCCCATCGCCTGGCTTTCGATCATCTATCCCAGCATCACCATGCAGCAGGCAACCCTCGAATGCGTTTGCCTGTGAAAAGCTAGTAGGCTAGGAACTGCGAATAACCGTCTGAGCCCATGCAGCCCGTAGCGCGAACAGCTCAAGAACAGGCACACCTAGGGACGCCTCGATTCTACGAATCAATGATCATGGAGAACGCGTAATGGAACCACCAGGCGCCCGTAAACAGATGGAAGTCACAGTCTGCAATCCCTTTATTCCTGCCGGGGAGTATCGTCGAGGGCTGGAGTTCAAGTTGCAGAGCATCGCGCCCCACCTTACCCAGCGCGAATTAGAGGCATTGGTGCATAAGAAGTTGCGCATGGAGGATCCTGGGCCGGCAGAGCCTCAGTTTCTTCAAGCAGCAGTGGAACTCACGGTGTGCGCTCACTATGCTCGCTACTTCCCCAGCAGTTTTGTCTATGAAGACAGGGTGATGCCGCCACGAGATGTTGATTGTTCTTTTTGCACTAGGGGTTACAAATTCAATGTTGAGGTCAAATGTGCTGATTACACTACTAAACATGAGATCGATTCGGGCGGCGAATTCATTATCCGCGCCATAGGGCGGATGTCCGATTACAAAGATACAGTCGCTAAGCTTCAAAAAAGCTTTGCGAGTGTTGGCAGTAGCCTTGTGCCAGGCCTCCATATGGACAACAAGCTTAAAGACTATTTGTACGATGCTCATGGAAAATTCCCCGATGGAGCAGATGATCGCCAGTACAACGTTCTCGTCGTCGGCTGCGATGATCCTGGGGACATGCAGCTGTGGGAGGGCTATTTGACCGGCGAACGGGGGCTGTTCACTGGCGATTCATTTGCAGACCCCACACGCTACTGCAATGTCGACTTGGTCGTCCTGACCAACCTCTACCATCGCCACAAATCAGTATCTGAGAAGGACAAACTGACAGGACACTGGACATTTACCGATGCCTTTTCGCTCCTGTATGCCAATCCCAGATCCAGGAAACCCAGAGCGTTGTTCGAGACTTTTGCCCGTACGCTCCGTGTTTACAACAACGAGCTGAGCGAACATAAGATTGAAGGCGATGCGCCAGATTATGTGATGCAGCGTCTGGCCTTTTCTCACTATGTCAGACATGTACAATGGTCGAGCGAGCATTATTCTTTCCAGCCCAAGCTCGGCAAGTAATCCCGGGCGAGAGCTAACTAGACCAGAGGGCCGGATTCAAAAATCAGGATGACCGTGACATTAAGTCGGCATTGTACAAGCTTGGGCAGGTCATTTTCTGCACGGCAACGTGCGTAGTGCTTATGGAGGGAATTCGTGCGCACCTTAGAATACGCTCAGCCTACCGAACAGATGAAGCTGACGGGTGTAATGGATCTGGACAACGCGGCCCCCATCGAAATTAGCAGCCTCCTAACCCGTGAACTGTCCTTGGTCATACAGGATAGAGCGGAGCTGGCTTCTCGGTTCCTACTCGAGATAATTCTTGGTTGGTTTGCCAGCTGTGCGGGGCCGCTCTTTTGTTGGTTCGCACACAGCATCGCTTCTTCCACTTCCCCGACCATTGAAGGGCTCATTCAGTGCGACATTTCCACCAAAGGAGAGCTCAGCTTAGATCACCGCGATCGAGTACAGCGCGCAAAAGGAGAGTCAAGCGCACATCCGGTTGAAAGGGATCATCCGTGACAGCTTGGTTGCTGATCGATCGTGTGGCGAGCCTCAGGTAGAAAAAGTCTGGAAAAGCCAAGCGGTCGCCGACCGCGCCGCTTGGCGTAAGCCGGATGTACAAGTCGTCAGGGGGAATGAGCGGATCGCGTTTGAAGTTCAGCTCTCGACAACCTTTTTGACTGAGATCGTCGGGCGCCGGGATTTTTACCGAGCTAATGGCGGGTCGATGATCTGGGTATTTCAGAGTTTAGATCCTAGTTCAACCAAGACAGCCGAGGAGGACATTTTCTTCCTGAACAACTTGAACGTCTTCATCGTCAACGATCGAACGCTGGCGCGATCCAAAGCATCTGGACGCATGGCGTTTGATTGCTGGTACGCAGTGCCGGAATTGGCTGGCCGCACCATAATCAACGAGTGGAGGAGGGCTGAAATTTTTCTGGACGATCTGACGTTCAGTCCGGAAAAGCAGCTCGTGTTCTATAACGATTACCAGGCACAGAGAGAGGCATTGGAGGGCTCGGTAAACACCGACGTGCTGCGCCGTGACCTCCATGCTTTCTGGACGGATTTTGGCAGGGAGGACACGCCAAAATCCCGGGAACGCTGGATCGACGTGCGCGAGCGTATGGCAATCGCTTACCCAGATATCAAGCTCCCGACCTTCCACTGGACAGATCCATTTCAAGGGGCTGTCTCCATTGTACTGAGCGCACGCTACGGTCGCCCGATCGGATACCGATTCGAGCGCCTCCTTAACGTCAGTAACCAAGCCTTCGACTCCTACAAACCCTTTCTGCTGCAGCTCGGCTGGACACCGGAAATCTTTGAGCACAAAGAGCTATTGGCCGAACAGGACAAGAAGGGTGCTTGGGCGAAGCGACGCGGGATTATCCGCGCTGCACTGCAAAATCGGGATGAAGCATATCGACCCGATCGGCAATACAACCATCTATTCGCATTTTTGGTACCTGAGCTCGAGGAGCGCCTGATCAGCATGCGCGAGCGGTGACGGCGGGAGCTCCCGCAACTTGCTGGTACCGGCTATGAGAAAGCAACCCTACTGCTCCTTGCCTGAGACACCGGAATGGAGGCCCAAATTTGGTTTCTACTTTCCACGCAGAGCTATGAGTAGCAGGCCGCCGGGTGGTTACTATGCGGGGGTACCATGCGCCATTCTTGGCTAGTGATAGCTCTAGGAATGGGCGAGTCGGTACTCTTGCGAGATTAGGGTTGGTGAGGCGCGTTTGATCTCCTACAGTGAGCTCGTGAAGCAGGGGTGCGATGCGTTCAGCGCTTGCTCAGATCCTTGACTGCTGGCCAGCGGGGTTCTGGCGTAATCCCAGCGTTCCAGGAGTCAGCCAATTCTTGCGGCCTGAAGAACCAGTTGGCCTGATAACTATTGACGTCAGTAAGTCCCTCAAGAAACCCTTTATCCAGCGTCACCACGAAGGCAGGCAACTTCAAAAAGCGATATAGGTCGAAATCCACGCCGTCGTTGCGACTTTTTTTGGAGGTCGGGTCATAGGCTCGCTTCGCTTTCTGCATGCTTGAAAACCGTGTCCAGCAGTAAACCACCTCCAAGTGGCTGCGCATGTTCATGGTGAACACAGCCGACTCCGAATTCTCAAACGCTTTGGTGACACCCACGTTAATTTTGGGCCCAATGACTTTCCAGCTCACTTGTTGAGCTGTCCAAGCTTGCCAAGCATCGGTCGGGTCTTTGGAATTATCATCGATATGCTGCTTCTGGTCTTTGTATGGGTGCGCTAGCTGCAACACTCCGCTCAGATCTTGCGGACTAAGCGCCTCAAGTGACTGGAATACCTTTTGCAGTGCCATATTTGGCACAGCTTTGAAAAGATCCAACACCTCCTCGGACGGGCTCGCCTGAAGGGTGTGGATAGCCTCCAACGCTTTCAGAAATTCATGATCAGGAAGCGTGTCGAAGGCAGACAGCAAACCAGCCTCATCTAGGGCGTGTAGCACTTCAATCCTAAGCTGCACACTGTGTTTTAGGGTGTTGACTGTTTCCTGGAAGCCCGCGAGCATTGCTCTCCATGCATTGCGTTCCTCCTCCAGCAAATGCTCAGTTGAGCCGGGGGTATATCCAGCGTCAGCGCAACGAAGCAATTCAGCCCAGCTGTCCAGAGATATTGAGCGACATTCCTGCTCACTCCAAGGCTCTCCGTCCTGTTGCAGCATCCCCAACAAATCTCTGCGCCCGGGTGCTATAGGGAGCTCAGTGCTCAGGAACTGGGTCAATCGAGTGCACATGCGTTGGAATTGATCTGCCGTAATTGATCCGCGGCTTCTCTGGTTTACAAGCTCTATAAACGTACCGTCGGCGAGGGAGAAGGAATATCCATCCGCTGTCATCTTCTCGAACGTCTCCACCCAAGCGGGGCAGTGTTCGAGGTCGACAAGCTCTCGCGCGACTACGGTATCCAGAATGACCATCGTCTTTTGGTCATCGATAATCAAGCGAGGAGGAAACGAGGCGGTCATGAGAACGTCCAATTGCTAAGTCAGATGTAGCTGCTAAGTGCAGTTTTGAAGAAGCTCTTAGGTGCGAGCTTATGGCTTCCTACCCGCTAGGATCAATATCCACAGCTCCAAACGGCCATTGAAGTTACGTCCACCTATGAACGACTGTGCGCCTTCCCCGGCACTTGCATTAACGTTGTCATGAGCCAAGCACTCTTTCTCACCTCACTCGACCTACTTCCAGGAGTAAGGCAACTGGTTGGTCGAAACGGAGCATTACATTCTCGGCATGCTGCAGCGTGTGATCCCCTTTGTCCCGGATCACTTTCACAGTACCGCTGGTGAAATCACCCACGTTGGCCACAAAGCCAAGCCGACGCGTTCCCTGCGCGTGGAGCTCGTAAGCTATACCACGGTCGTCCACACACGACGCACCGACGATGTCGATGTACCCTCCGTTTTTGCCTTGGGAAATCCCCCTCCCTTTTCCGAGGAATCTGCAGCCGTCGCCTCGGAAGATTGTATTCATTCCGGTAGGTTTGAACGGACTCACCAACGAAAACAGGAAAGGCATGTCAGCGCCTGAGTTCGCATCATCCAAGCTAGCGCGGGTAATTACCTTGGCTACAAGAGTCTCACTGGTGGGTGCCGCTGTGTAGTTGGTTCCTTCAACCACAGCAGACTTGATTGCATCTGGCAGCGATACCTGTTGCGGATTGATCAATCCCGCAAGGTCAGGTGGCATGATCGATAGCCAGCCCAGAACCGAGGTGGCATTGCCTGCGAAATTCAAAGCGCCCCCGATGATTAGCGGAATAGCCAACAGGCCCATCAGTCGATGCTCAGCGCAAAACAGCCACCAATTTCCAGATCTTTTGCATCTGGTTCCGTTGCGCGTCCTTCCAAAGCATTGTCTCATTATGCCGTCTCGTTTCTGGAATCCATGGCCGTATGATATTCAGAATTCGGAATAGCTCTAGTCAAAATCCAGCGTCTAAATTCAGAGCGTGCCTCAACGCTTATCCTGGCCGTCAGGGCTGAGGGAAGCGATGGGGTCGGACTTTCGCTCGCCGGCGTACCAAGCGGTAACAGCAGGCACGTAAAGCGTGAGCTTTTGGTTTGCGTGGAAATGGGTCAAGCCGTTGCTTGCTTGATCGCTGCCTATGCCGCCGACCACCCTTTTATGAATGAGCGGGTGCAGGATTTCGAGGATTGGAAGGCGAGTAAATCCAGATCACCGAAACCTTCAATGTAGCCCCCATCAAGTATGTCGGGCCGTTGTAGTCATCCGTTCGGCCCCCGTCTGCTCCTTGTCAGGTAAGTGGCACGAGCTTGGGGCTTGTATTGCGCGACGCCAAGCCACCAAACGACATGCCCGCATCGACATAACGCAGCGCCGACTTCATATCCTTCCAGCCCACATAGCTCATCAGCCCTTTGATGTCCCACCCATTGGCGGACGCCCAGGTCGCAAAACCTCGCCGCATCGAGTGACTGCTATACAGTTCGGCTGGCAATCCTGCCTCTTTAAAAATGCGGCGTAGCACGGGTATCAGGCTATGCGGCTGCATGGCTTTGCCTGACAGGTTGCCCCAGCGATCAATCCGCTGGAACACCGGGCCTTTAGCGATCCCGGCAACCGTTATCCAATTGATATAGGCCTCCACGGGGCAAAGCATTGTGAGCGCCGGCGTCTGGAACGTAGTTCCTTCATGCTGACGGTCACCTTTGGTGTAGGGCAGGAAAAAGGTAATGCCTTCACCGCTTATGGCTTGGGTGTCCTCCACCGTCAGCCTGGCCAGCTCATCGCCCCGAAAGCCACGCCAGAACCCGATCAAGATAATCGCCACCGAGCGACGATGACGCACCAGCGATTTGTAATCTCCCCGTTCAATCGCAGCGGCAGCTTCCCTTTCAAGCCATGTGACCACCTGCTCTAGGTGCTTCAGCAGCAGCGGGGCGGCCTGTTTCACCTTTGCGGGGTGCACGACCCTGATGCCCTTGATCATCTGGCGAACGTCAGGGGTCTTTGTCGGATCCGGAAAGCCCTGAGTGATGTGCCACTGCGCCAGCGCTGCCAGACGCTGCTTCAGGGTATTGATCGAGAGTTTGTCGGCGTACTCTGCCAGGTACCGAACGACGCCCACACCGGTGGTGGGCAAGTACCCGCCCCACGTCACCTCAAAGTGTTCGATCGCCGCCCGGTAGCTTTTGCGGGTGTTCTCTCGGGTGCCGGCGCTTAGGTACCGATCTGCTTTTTCCATCGTCTTCTTTGCCATCAAAATCGGGCAGGATGTTCAGTGTAACGGCAGCACATTAAATCTGCGTCAATGACAGGGGGTAGTGCCCATCATGCCTAGGGCTCTTTAGGGGCTCAGCGCTTCCAGCCGCCGGGATATCTCATTCTCGTCCAGTGACAGACCAGGCTGAATACGGTTATGCCTCAGTCGCCTTGCCACGGAATTACTGCCGCTGAACCCATTTGGTCGCATCCAAATGGATAGCCTATGAAAGGGTGCTGATGGCAATGTGCTGGATTATCGTTCTTCATCTCTTGACGATCGCGATTTGGCAGAGGAATCGTCAAGAAAGAGAGGGCACCAGTACTACTGGATGTGGTGCTTATCTTCTAATCCAGCTATTAGTTTTTTGTGTTTTTCTATCGTATCCCTAGAGTGTCGCAAAGCTGTCCGTTTGATATGTTCTTTAAGCGACCTGTTGCCACGAATAGCTGAATCAACGCAGATCATGTCTCCAGACTGGGTTCCTCCTGTATCAGTTATCTTTTTGATTGAATTTTGTGCATGAATGTTTACCACTTTGTTCGCCGCAACGGGTATGGTTTTCCAAACTTTTAGCGATGTCTCGGAAAGTATTGATAAGACTTCCTCACCGAATTCCATGGCCTCCTCATATGTCGGGATTTGCCCTTTATGAATCGATGAGTTTCTCAGTGTTATTTTATCGCTGAACGGAGCATCAGGAACAGGATAGCGTCCAGCTCGGTCTCGTCGATGTGCGCGGGGGTGTCAGGCTTCTGGTAGTCATAGAACTCAAGTGCGAGGCACTCTCGGCGGAACGCGCGATAGCTCGTTGGGACATCCAGAACGTAACGTTTCCACGCATTCCTGAACCGCCGCATAGCGTTCTGGAAGCACATTTCGCGACCCAGTGTTTTCAACCATTCAGCTGGCGGAAACCTATCTCCGAGCCAGTCACGAATCCGGGCTGCCCGACTCGACTTCCCAAGGCTGCCGTTTCGATAGAGGGTGCGCGCGTGGCTCTGCAGGAACTGCTGATACGCCTGAAACGCCCTGCGTTCCGTCGTGTGGTTAGGGGTGCTCGTGCCTTCGGTGCCGGTGTCGTCGTCGAACTCTTCACCGTCGTCCATTTCATCCTCGTTTTGCCCAAAGCTTTCCAGGAAGGTAGCGAGTTCAACGAAAACAGAGTTGTTCCTGTTGTAGAGCAGGCTACCTTGCTGCTGGATAAGCTTGTCGGTTGTCTCGCGGCTGGTTTTGAGCAGCGGTTCGATCCGCGCCTCGATTCTGTTCCAGATCGCGTAGGCACTGAGCAACCCCTCGGGACTCAGTTCATCTACCGTGGTGAGGAGCTCCTTCACGACCGGATCCGAGAGGTTCGGCGCCGAGTCTTTCAGGAGGCCGGCGCCTTCCCTGAGTGAGGAGAGCAGACGGTTTTGGTGATACGCCTTGAAGTCGGCAAACCATTGTCGAGGATCATCACTGACCGAAAAGCTGGAATAGCGCCGATCCTCCTTGAGAATGCAGCTACCGCTATTGCCGGTTCTCAGAATGCCAAATGTTGACCTAGCCAGGTCATGTCGACGCTTGTTCCAGGTTTTGATGTGGTCGTCAGACGCGGGAACATTCTCCCGGTTGAATGCCTCTTTGACGTAGTGCTTCAACAGGTCGGAGGGTGTAAACATCATCCAGCGTTGGCGGTTAGTCGCTGAGCCAAGCAGCCGTTGTTCGTCTGGGCTTAACGCCTGCGCATCGAGTTTCTGCCCAAGGCGTTTGATCAGTGTTGTGGTTTTGCCGGTACCTGGAGGGCCGAGGATGATCAGCTGATGATCGATCGACAGCCGGAAAATCTCGTCCTGGATCTTGTCGAGAATTGCCTGGTCTCGCAAAGCCATGGCTCTGCGTATTTCATGGACTACACCCTCCCGGATCTTCTCTGCCTCAGATTCGCCGTCCAGCATCGCGAGGAATGCGTTGTCGTCGACGGGCTGAACGAGCTTTCGAAGCGAAGGGATTGTCTGTGGGGTTGCACGCCGTCGGCGCCAGATGCTATCGATGGCATCCCAAAGGTCGTCACTCTTTAGAGGCTTAAGCTCAAGCTTTTCGAGTATACGATAGCCTCTCTGCTTCCCAGCAACCTCAAGCTCGACACTTTCACCAACATCGAAGACCGCCAGACGGCCGATAGGTGTACGGTAGCCCGCCAGCATCGTCCCTTTGACCGTGATGTTGGTCGTGCGGCAGATATAGTAGGTGACGATCTCGCCTTCGTCTGTCTCGGCAACCACACGTGAGACTGCAGGTTCGCGGACGAGGCTGAGCAACGATTTGGTGGTGGCGTCACTAATAGATGCGATTTTGGCTACTGCTGCAGTGTTGGTGAACGTGTTGATCACTGCCAGGACGTCGGACGCCTCACCGCTGCGTGTCGCTAGAAGCCGCGCCGCACCATCCTCAATTTTCCAGTGCCTCAGTCGCAACGTCGTGGGCATCGCTGAAATTCATTGAAGCTCTCCTTGTTTCAATTGGGCATCGCCTAGCCGGCCAGGCGTATCAAAGTCCCGTATCCTGTACTCAGTGTGGTGATGTTCTTTGGCTGACGCAGATCCTAAATCCTAGCGGCTTGAGTTGCCAGCAAATTGCCATGACAACTAACAGCTTACCGCTTGGCAGAAGACTTGGCTTTGGCGTAAGAGCCTTCAAAACGCGTTATGCAATTATCATCCGGCGCTCAGTGCTGAATTCAGCAAGGGCCATTCCAGCCGCTCATACCCCGCGGTTATGGCTTTGTCAGGCGCGCGCTTAGTCTGAAAGGCATACGTGGCAAGGCCCATCAGCGTCGTTTCTTGCCCGACCTGAAGCCTCAAGATGGGCTGGCAGGTACGGTGCTGAACGATCACCGTTTCCAAGACTCATGATGGGCAGCGCATGGCTGGTGAACATCGTGCTAATGATCGTCTTGAGCTCATCCCGGTAGCCCCAGGTAAATGGGTCGAGTCATTCCTTTGCAAGCAGCCGATATCCTGGGGTGAGCAGCCTCAACAAGGTCAGGGTTGCTCCGTCGCTCAGGAGGGGAGGGGCTGTTCATCGAGCGGCCTGATCACTTCCGTGCTTGATGCCAGCCGGACGTGGGGCAGCGACCGCCGTGGTGTTAACGCTACACTAGGCATCTTATGACTCATCGCTCGCCTATAGATGCGTAAGCTGTGGCTGGTGGAGTATTGTCTAGTGATGAAATACACAAACATGGAACTCCCGTTTTTCTACGACTTTAGCGAGGACGAGCAGAAATTCCTGCTTGCGGCCGCATTAGGTAATCGCGGTGTGGTCGTCAAGCGGCTAAACGGAGTATGCGGTGACATCTTTGTCATGGATCAAGGAGAGTCGGTTTATCCTCGTTACGTGTGCGCCAAGATGCCCCGCAAGCTTGAGACGGTTCCTGCTGTAGAAGCAAACGAGCGTTTCGTTCAGGAGTTGGCTCTCCAGTTGCGTTTTTCGCATCACACATTTGTGCATTGGTGTTTCGATCTGCGGGAAGTTCTGGGTGCGCCAGTTGCCCTGTTTCGATATTGGGACGGAGACCTACTACACTACATGTCGGGGCAAAACGAGATCAGGCAGCTTTCTCTGATCGCCTACTGTTGCTCGGGGTTAATACACTGTTATAGCCATGGCCTTGTGTGCCATCAAGATCTGAAGCCAGCCAACATTTTTGTGCGTGATTTTGAAAAGGTCATCAATGGACTCCCTGACATTGATATCTATCAGGTGGCAATGATTGCTGACTTCGGACTCGCTAATGCTTTCTTGAAGACGCCTGCGGTTTTCGAAGGGTCAAGGCCGTACATGGCCCCGGAGCAGTGGGGTAAAACCCAGCTCTCCGAAAAGACAGATGTTTTTGCCTTAGGCATCATTCTGTATGAGCTGCTGACAAACGGTGTTCACCCAGCAGGTGTTCGCACTGATGACGTCTGGCCGTCGGCTAAGCCAGGACACTCGACCAAATGGACTCGCCCTGCAGACTGGCAGAAATGGATAGCACGTGGGTGTCCTCTAGAGGCGCCTGGCAATTTGCGTTCAGATGTCATCAGCCTGGTTAAGCGGGCGCTATCAGTCGATCCTGATGAGCGACCTAGCATGGTGGGCTTGAGGAACGAGATTCTCAGTCTTATCAGGGCTCGATGCAAAATATCCCACTTACAGCTGAGCGGTCTCATCGACCACTTTGATGGTAACGCTTCAAAAGGTGATCTAGCGGATGAATGGCCCTACCTAGCGAATGCGTGGGCAAGGTTTCAAAAGCGCTTCGGCTAGGCCTATTTCGCCGGCTGTCATCGTCATATGACCGAGTCACCTGCACCTCACCTGTTATTTTGAAAAGCACGGTTTGAGGAGGGCTGTCCAGTGTGTGCAGTGCTGTCTATAAATTTTTAATAGAATATTCCATGCTGGACAGATTATAACAAAAGGCCTCCATTACCGAAGGCCTGGGTTATTGATTGCTAGCTGTATGCCGCAATGCTTCCGATATTTTTAAATGCATTCATTTTAAATTCGGTTTTCTCTAAATAGTCGGATAAAGCATCACAGTCTGCCCCCAATGAGCGAACCGTCTGAATGATGCTATCTTTTTCTCGGTTTAGGGTAGCAAAAGCTTCCCTGCTTGCATCAAGCAGGTCGCGTTCTCTGAGATAGTGAAGAACGAGCAATCCGAAGGAGGCGGCATAGATTGGATTTACCGGCCAGAGGTGCGAAACCACCCTTTGGTTTCCTCTCGCGATTGAGGCTGCAAGTCCTCTGGAATATGGATTGCAGCTTATTTCAACTGTGGCACCATTACAAATGTTCAGAATCACATTTCTGGCGTAGGGCGATTTAGGAATGCACGAATGCAATACATTACCGGGAATAATGCATTCATCTGAAAATAAAATATGGTCTTCCTTGCCACTCCCCCAGTGGTTATACATCCCATGAGCCGAAATATAGATAACACTATGCCTTTCGCTCTTAAAAATCTCAGTGAACGTTTCGACACTTGGGTCTATGTAGATTTCAGCGGATGCACCGAAGTGGGCTCGAATGAATGCTTGCTCAACATTTACAGTATGAGTATGACTGGCAAGCATAAATACAAAGGAGTGCTCCTCCGGATCGTCTGCCATTACTTCAAGGCTAGCAGATATCCAAGGCGCATTTTTGCCTAATCCAAACCTAGCCGCTTGAATTGGGAAGTCATGAGAGGGGGCCAAAGTTATTGAGTTCACCTCGTCGTAGATATCGTTATTCAACCGAAAATGCTCAATCACAATATCTCTGTAGGAAGATAAATCATCGTCCACTGCAGGGGTGCCACTACGATCGGCGTCAAAAAATCTAGCATCTTGGCTAGGCGTGCCCAAAAGGCTAACGTATACGTTAAGCAATTGATTTCTGATTTTGATCAGCCGCTCATAGCTTGGGTAGTTTCCCTCCGCTGGAAAATTAATTCTTGAGCTTGCAGTCATGACGGTCAAAGTTTGACCATTGCTCAAGACAAAGCCATGCCCGGGAATGGCGTTAGGCGCAACATTTTTCATTGATGACAGAAGCTTGAACAACGGCTGATAGTCGTTGTGGTCGTAAAAGTGCCCGATTATGCCTTTCAGGAAGTCGCAGTTTCCGGATTTTGTCAAGACTTTCATATCTTCAGTTTTGATGAGGCGCAAGAGCTCATCCAGAATTTTCTCACTTTCCTCAATATGGCAATAATAATTCAGGATCGCTATAGCCTGGTTTTCATGGGTATAGAAATCTTTGGTCAAGTAGCACCCTTGGACATAATCCTTGAAGTCTGGACTGTCCCGATTTATTACTGTACTACAAAAAAGATTCCTATAGGCGATTGCTTTTGGGTGTGTTACTTCCCACTTTTTTATCCCTTCCAGATAGCTGGGGTGATTGGCTTTGCCGTAAAAATAATCCCAGGTTGCCAGTTGCGATGACGCCAGCATCCCCTCGACTTCAAAATGACCTTTCAGCGCGTCTACTATTCTGGCTGCGACTGGCCAGACAGTTTCTATGATCTCTGGCATTGCTGCCATACTTCGGCAATAGTGAAATAGTGTCTGTATCCACTTCAGCAAAAACGTAGGTTGCACCCTAATAAATGAAGACAGCTCATCGGAGCGAATCACACACATAAAATGGTACGATTCCAGATTAGCAGTAGTGCCGGGGCGGTATTCAGTCCCGCTAAAAAAGCTGAACACTGCAACTCCTACCGCTGGTATATCACCAGACTGTGATGCTTCAATAGCGTCACTCATATGTCTCAAGTAAAACTCTGAAGATTGGTATGAAAGTTCAGCTTCGTCCATGTGGTGTGCTCCGCATTCTGGTTGTGTGAGTGAGTGACCCCTGAGTCTCAAACGGCTTGATCAAAAGCTCGTTGGTATATTTAATATTATACCAAAGTGCACGCGCACAATGAATAAGTGCACTGAATGATTCTCTGGCTCGATGACTCACAGTATTAGGAGTGACATGTGCATGTTGTCGGCGCACTTTGCGAGTATTTTGGCCAATTCAACCAAAAACTGTACGCCGAGCCATAAGCCCCTGGGTGTGGTAACCGCTGAACACTAGATATCAGACAGAAATACCACTCACGATCAGCGTGCGGTGCTTGGTTGGATTGTTCTGCATAAATCGCTAACGAGTTTGCGCCCTCATGGGTATCACGGGAGGGGCTCTTTGAGCTCTCTGCAGTCCAGAAAACTAACATTCCTTTGCCGGATAGATTGCCCCAGCGATCAATCCGCTGGAACACTGCCCCCTTTCCGGTACCGGCCACCGTCACCCAGTTGATGTAGTCCTCCACCAGGCACAGTTTGGCAAGCATTGGCGCATAGTTGCGCCTTCATGTTGGCGATCACCTTTTGTATAGGGCAAGAAGAAGCCAAAACCCAATCAAGATGATCGCTATTGAGCGGCGGTGGCGCACCAAGATTCTGTAGTCGCCATGCTCTATTGCAGCTGCGCACCCTCCTTCCAGCCATGCAACTGTTTGCTGAAGGTGCTTGAGCAGAGGAGGGGCGGCCCGTTTGATCTGAGCTGGATGGACGACTCGAATATCCTTGAGCATCTGGCGAGCGCCAGGAGTATTTGTCGGATTCGGAAAACCCTGAGTGATGTGCCGCTGCGCCGGCGCCGCTAGACGTTGCTTCGGTGTGGCGTACTCAGCCAGGTACCGAACGACGCTCACACCGGTGGCGGCCAAGTACCCGCTTCATGTCACCTCAAAGTGCTCAATCGCCGAGCGGTAATTCTTCCGTGTGCTCTCCCGGGTAGCGGCGCTCAGGTACCGATCTGCCTTTTCCGCCGTGCTTTGCCTTCAAAAACGGAGCGTTTTGCTTTTCCTGCCCCACGGGGAGGTTTTCTGGGGGCAGCAAAGAGTCAAGAAGCCATAAAGCACTATTATAGCCTTTCAATTCTTGGACTTTACATCCAAAAAATTGGTGATAGCGTGTCACGTAATTACATGACACGTAACACAGCACGAAATCGTAGGAGTTCACATGGCTCGTGGCGGCATTAACAAGGCGGTGGTGCAAAAAGCAAGGCAGTCTCTGCTCGCTAGGGGCACATACCCAAGCATCGATGCCGTGCGTGTGGAACTGGGGAATACCGGGTCGAAGACAACCATTGCCCGGTACCTGAAGGAGATCGAATCCTACGATCCACGCCCACTATCGTCCCGCGAACGCATGGGTGAAGAACTTTCGGCAATGGTGGAAAGCCTTCTGGATCGACTCATGGAGGAGGGTAACGAGTCGATCGAACAGTCCCGATCAGCCTTTGATATTGAGCGTGTAGAGCTCCAGGCGCAGATCGACAGCCTGCAAATTGAACTGACCGCAGCGCGTAGGCAGCTCGACACTCAGCAAGCAGCGATTGAGGCTCAAACTGCTGACTTAAAAACCACGCAGTCCTCACTCCAGGCAGAGCTGACACGCAATGCCGGACTTAATCAACGCTGTACTGACCTAGAAGCCTTGGTCAGTGACCGGGATAAACAGATCCACTCCCTAGAGGAAAAGCATGTTCACGCGCGCGGGGCATTGGAGCACTACCGGCAGTCCGTCAAAGAGCAGCGGGATCAAGATCAACGCCGGCATGAATCCCAACTCCACGAGGCTCAAGTGGAGAAGCGCAAGCTTCAGGAAACCTTGGTGCTGAAACAGGATGACCTAACTCGTTTAAATCGTGACAACGAGCGGTTGCTTGGAGAGTCCAGGCAGCAGGTGAAACTGCTACACGGCCATGAGGCGCACATACAGACACTGACTGGCGAGATCCAAGGTCTGAAACTGGCGGAAGCGAGATCCGCCGGAGTTGCTGAGCAGCTCCAGGAACAGATCGCCACGCTTCGACAGGACGCCACGGCACTGAATGAAGCAGCAGCCAAGAGCGCCGAGCGCGAGCTGGAGGCAAGACTGCTGCTTGTCGCTGCCCAATCGGAGAATGAGCAACTCCGGCGATTGCAGGCTACCGAGGCTGAGACAGATGGAAGCGATTCGAAGACCACATTTGCGCCTGCATCCGAGAAGCCAAAGACAGCACCCACAAAACCGTCGAGGAAGTGACCATGAACAAAGCCACGCTCAAACCCATAGGCCTTAATGAAGAATGCTCCGCGCTTCAGTGGGCTCATCAGCGACTCACTTTGATGCTGGCGAACAGCACATTACCGCCAGCTTTCATACAGCTCGACACCCGCCCTCGATTGGAAACCCGAGCTCAGTCAAGTATCGAAGCGGCTCACTCTAGTAAAGCAAACTAGCAGCAGTGTGCCGAACACAACCAACGCATGTTCGACGGGTTTGTAAACCCCACATATTGGGTTATTATCAATTCATGAACACTACATGCGGTGATTTGCATGGACATGCCAAGTATCGAACAAGAAGCATCCGAGCTGTTGCGCATGCTCTGGCGCGACCGATATCACCTGTGGGGCGATCAAGATATCACCCCGCTTCAGGCGCGTGATCCGAGAAAGGCGGCGTTAGCGTACGGCTTTGAATATCGGGAGCTTCCGAATCTCGGTGACCCCAAATTCATCCAAGGCGGCTCCGGCCCTAAGATTGCAGGTCTGATTGATCGCCAAGCGAACCGCATCGCCATCTCCCAAGAATTCTCACCCACGGTAAAACTGTTCACGGGTGCTCATGAGATCGGCCACCTTGCCCTACATAAAGGTGAGGTTATGCATAGGGATCGGGCGTTAGATGGCCGTCCAGTCGGGGGGCCGCGAAACCTTGAAGAGCGCGAGGCTGATTTCTTTGCAGCTTGTTTTTTGATGCCTGCGAAGCTTGTCGCCGACCACTTCAGGCGTCTATTCCTTTGTGGAGACCAGCTTCACTTTAACGACACGGTTGCATATCACCTCGATGCACATAACATCGAAGGTCTGCTGTATGCCTCGGCAGACTCCTTGGAACGAGAGCTGGCGCTGGCGCGGTGCCAACGCTTCAATAATCTCAACGTCGTATCGCTTGCTACGCAGTTTGGAGTATCCGATTCGGCAATGGCGTTAAGACTGAAGGAGCTTGGTTTAGTACGCTGGCCGTAACTTGGGGGCTTGAAGTAGGCGCTAGGTATCAATCGAAGTGCAATAGAGTGGTGGGGCGATAAAGGACTGTACGCTCTAGAACCGCCCGACGATGCGTCCTAAACTCCCCGTGAGATGCAGCTCAATCTTGGCGACCAACCTCGACCAGCAGTTCCAGCGCCCTCATACGCAATCGGATCGCTGTCTTCGAAACGTTAAAATATTCGCTCAGAGAATTGCACGCAGCATGAAACTGAATGACGTTGTCCCTCTGACTGTCCAGGTACAGATGGCCGTGACCACGGTTTCGGATGCCAAGATGCTGTAGTAACAACCCAAACGCAGCCTGAAAGTCCTCTTTAGGCATCAAGAGACATGAAGCAAACGTATTTGCTTGCCACTCCAACCGCTCGACTTCCCCTTTAGGGATGGTGATCAGCTGGCTCTGGTCAATGTCCTGCGCTCGGATGGCTTCTCGTGTCATGTAGCGCTTATGACCTAGAAAGTGATGCCCCAACTCATGGGCGAGTGTGAATCGGGCCAAATGGGATTGGCTATCTGCCCCGAAGATTTTGATCTCAAGCGGGTTGAACGTGATACTGCCGAGGGCTGAGCCCGAGTCCTCAATGAAGCTCACAGACAGTCCACTGACATCAGCTTCCCTGGACACTAGCTTAGTCAGATCGACCGCTCCCCGGATGTATGAAATGGATTTCAAAGCCTGCTGCGCCAAGCGATCTATTCTGTCCCGCGAAATGAACGCGACCCTGGGTGTTTCGATAAGCGTGGGCTGACGAATCAGACTCAGATCGCTCTCTTTAAAAGCACTCTCAAGGTCGAGGCCTTTCCAGATGCCTTCCCAACCATCCTTAAAGCCGGCAGGAGTTACGGCATAGGCGCTATAAACGGTAGGCCGAAAATCCGTTTGGGTTAGGGCGTATTCGATCTCTGCGCGCTTACGGGTCTTAGCGCTACGCGCCCCGGTTAGCAGGGCGCGAGGAAGCTCCCATCGAAACTCAGATTGATCGAAGTAACGCAAGACACCGAAACCTCGATTCCGAGCAATGTTGAACGTGCCTGACTGAAACGCACTGGCGGACGCAAAAACACCCTTGGCATTGAAGCCGGCCACTTGACTTATCTTTGAACCAAATTCTTCGATGTCCCCGACGGGCACTTTGCCGCTGTAGTTCTTACATTCGATGAGCACAAGCAACGATGGAGTTTCGAAACCAGGCAGGAATACTTCGACAGAAATGTCAAAAATGATGAAGTCTTCTCGGTCACGCGAATAGTAACCCTTCTTCCTGAAAATTTTGCAGCACTCAGGTCGGAACGCATAGAACCGACCTTCATTGATCTCACGAGACAGGAACTCAAAGAGCTGCTCCTCGAATCGGTCGCCCTTGGCATAGGTGCTGAGCGCTTCAATTTCCATATTTAGGGCAGGCTCCGGTTAAAAGGTCAGAAAGTCAGTCGTAAGTGAATAGATAGCGGTCGAGAAACGGGTTACCCCCGGCCATGCTGGCTCTCAGCTCGTTAATATGATCGTCTTTTTTTCTACTTTTATGTCAATGACCAGAAGGTTAGCGTCCAGCCAACCGCTGACGACTTTGTTTGTTTGGCCCGCCGACGCCATCTGCGTATCGGTAGATTTGGCTCCGCCCGATTCTCAAGGACAATCGTCAAACAGCGATTATTTCAAAACCACACCTAGAGGCAATATGGCATCCTTGGCTCTATATTGACTGCTGAAGTCGCATCCCCTGAATCATCGGAGTATTAAAATGCAACGGACGCCTAACGAGCTCCTCAGCCGACTATTCGAGTACGCAGAGGAAAGCCTCAAGGAGCTTGATCCGTCGCGCTATCAACTCTCGAGTTCTGTTAATGACGTGTATCCGCCTACGAGCCTTCTAGGTCTTCCTGGGCTGCATTTTGATCTCCAGTTCCCAGGCGACAATGTCTGGCTGCAAATCGAACGGCTCGAAGAGTTACGTGCCCCAGCACCAGTTGATGGAAGCTATAGCTCCGTCATCAAAGCCAGCGACAATCCCACCAAGCCACCAACGCTCTCTGAGCAGGTGCTCCTCCAGTTAATCCGCGAGCAGCAAGACAAAGATCCGGGTGGAGATATCGCCGCAGTGGAGTCCGAGGTACGCGCGCAAGCTTCGGCTGCTCTTACGGCGTATCTTGTCCTGTGGCACGAATGGGCTGAGCTTGAGAAACCACGTCGCAAGACCATTAGCCTCTATGGCGACATGTTTGCATTGATGCAGCAGATGGAGACGGGAAAATCTGCTCGCGAGCTGGTATGGGGCTTGGGCGTTAGCGCTTGGACGTTAACGATCAACGATGCGCAGCAGGGATTCAATTATCCATTGTTGACCCAAGCCCTCGACATCTCTTTGAACGAGGAGAGCATGGCGGTCGAAGTTCGCCCGCGTGCCACAGAGCCGATGATCGAGTTCGATGCGCTGATCAACGCCAATATCCCTGGCGCCAGCGAGTGCGAAAGAGCTATTCGCGATCATCTAGGCAGACATGTCGACTCCCCTTTGAACCCATTCTTGCCATCGACCTTTGCTGACGTGCTCAAGCTCTCGGCCAGAAGCCTCGACAGCAAAGGCAAATATTTGGAGGTGATGGGAGATGGAGCCCAGGGCTTCCCGGAACCAGGTGACACGCTCCAGATAAGCGATGCGTGGGTGGTGTTTGCTCGCCCCAAACCCAGCAACTGGCTGATCAACGACCTTCGCAAGATCCGGGAGAAGCTTAAGGAATGTCTCGAGCTTCCTGCCGGCCCACTTGCGTTGGTGACCCCGGCCTCGAATATTGCAATCGATTACCAGCACGTTAACTTCCGCGGGCTTTCCAGCCGAAGCATGGATGGATCTAGAGCTGAACCCAAGGAACTGTATTTCCCCCTTCCATACAATGACGAGCAGGTAACTATCGTTCAGCGTCTGGAGCACGCACCAGGGGTTGCCGTTCAGGGCCCTCCTGGTACCGGCAAAACCCATACGATCGCCAACATCATTTGCCACTATCTGGCGACTGGTAAACGTGTCCTAGTTACCTCTCGTGGCGAGCAGGCCCTGAAGGTACTCCAGTCGAAGATACCGACTGAGGTTCGGCCTCTGACAGTTGCGCTGCTGACCAGTGACCGTGAGGGTATCCGGCAATTCCAAGGCTCGATTGAGGCTATCCAACACCAAGTTTCGCAAATCAATCCATTACTTGCTCGGAGTGAGATTGATCGCCTGCACCAGTCCATTGATCTTGCTCATACCGAGCTGGTGAGGCTTGATCGACGCGTCAATGAGATTGCCCTGAGTCAGCTTTCCGAAATCAAAGTAGGCGATGCCAAGTATCGTGCGGAAGAGCTTGCTGAGCTTCTGATGAAGGGCGGCGACCAGTACGCCTGGTTTGACGACGAACTTTCGTTGTCACCCGAACACTCGCTGCCTTTTGACGATGAGTTCGGTAGGGGCTTAAGACAGGCCCGTCGCGACCTCGGGCGTGACCTTGTCTACATCAATTCCAGTCTGCCTGAAGTTGAGCAATTACCGGCAGCTGCGGAGATCGGTAAGCTCCACGGCTCAATCTGCCAGCTAAAGTCGCTCGAATATGCTCTAGGTCAGGGGGATCTCATACCCCTGAAATCCGACAGTGAAGCCGTTGTCGCTGCCGCCAAAAATCTAGATTTGGAGCTGGGTCATTGCGAAGAAAAGCTTGTGGCGCTGCACGACGACGGGGACTGCGAAATTCTTTGGTCGCAGGAGCTGCGACTCAAGGCGGCAGGTGGACGGTACGACAGTGAAATCTCAGTCCTAGTAGGCATGCTTCCAGCCGCCCAGGCATTGATGCAACGGCGCAAGGTCATGCTGGAAAACTTTGTTGAATTCCCAGAGGAAGCCTTGGATTGCGAGAAAACATCTGAGGCCGTGGATAGAGCTACCGAAACAGGAAAGCCTTTTGGTCTGATGAGCTTTGGAGCATCCCAAGCCAAGACACACGTCAGCAATGTCCGGATCAATGGCTCAGCGCCAAAGTCTGCCGAGCAGTGGAAGATCGTCCAGGACTACTTGAAGCTTTACGCGGACGTGAGATCCTTCACTGCGCGTTGGAACCCTCTGGCCGAGACACTGGGGATTCCGCGACTTCAAGCGGGAACGGCACATCTGCGGCAACTGGAGATCACCGTTAGTACAGTTCAGGCTGCGCTCGAGCTCACCTCACTGTACGCCGAAAAAGTACAGCAACTCTGCGAGGCGGTCTTCGCAGATGCGCCCGATAACATGCATAGGCTGACAATCGTCGAGATTCGTCGCCTGCGGGATCACCTCACTCAAAACCTTGCTCGATTAGATCTCAGCATGGCGGGCGCCTCACTCGCAATTTTGCAGGCCAAAGTCGCGGGCGATAGCCCAATCTCCTGCCGGCTTCGTACATTCGTTCTGGAGTGCCTAGGCAGCCCGGATCAAGATACGCATCGGGTCGTGTCCCAGTATGTCGACCTGCTGACAGAACTACAGCGGATCAGAGAACTCGGTGGCCTCCTGAATTATGTCAGGGAGGGCGCGCATCGGGTGATGGCAGCTGGAGCGGAAAATCTTTCCGGTCGGTTGCTGACCGTTCCTGTTGAAAACGGAGCTGAAGACCTGGCTTTCCCAAGTAGTTGGAAGGAGGCGTGGCAGCATGCGCAAATACGCTCTCACCTGCAGAGCATCGAAGCGCGTCATGAGCTCGTCGAGCTAAATGGCAAGCGAGTAAAACTCGAAGCTGGCTTGGCACGTATGTATCGGGAAGTGGTGAGCCGAGCGGCTTGGCTGTCCACTAAAGCCAATGCCAGCCCGATGGTACTGCAAGCACTGGCCGGCTACTCGACAGCGATACGCAAGATAGGGCAGGGGACAGGGCCGAACGCGGAGCGTTATCGCCGCGATGCTCAGCAGTGCATGCAGGATGCTGCCGGTGCCGTGCCATGCTGGATCATGAGTCACGCCAAGATTTCTGAGTCCATGCCGGCGGAAATAGGCGCCTTCGACCTGGTGATTGTGGATGAGGCGAGCCAGTCAGACTTATGGGCTTTGCCGGCTATCGTCAGGGCCAAAAAGGTACTGGTAGTAGGGGATGACAAGCAAGTTTCTCCCGATGGTGGCTTCAAATCCGGCAAGAGGATCGGCGAGCTTCGTAACCGGTTCCTGAACGACCAGCCCTATGGCGCCGACATGACGCCGGATAAATCTCTTTACGATTTGGCATCGCGAGTCTTCGCTGGCCATATGGTTATGTTGCGTGAGCACTTCCGCTGCGTTCCTCCCATCATTTCCTATTCCAACCAGTTCTACGGCGGTGCGATCCAGCCCCTTCGAATCCCTCGACCATCCGAGCGCCTCGATCCACCTCTAGTGGACATTTATGTCAAAGACGGAGTGAGGAACAAGAAGGGCTGCAACAGGCTTGAGGCAGAAGCCATCGTTGAAGAAATCCAGGCACTTATCAAGGATGACAAGTATGCGGGTCGCACGATTGGTGTGGTAACGCTGTTAGGGGGCATGGAACAAGCCAAATTCATCGATTCGCTAGTACGTGAACGATGCCCGGCCGTTGAGCTCCACGCTCGTGAATTTGCGTGTGGTGACGCCAGCACCTTCCAGGGAAGCGAGCGCGACATCATCTTCATTTCCATGGTCGCAGATCCAGAGAACTGCCATCCGCTTTCAGGCATTGCTGCTGAACAGCGGTTCAACGTAGCCGCAAGCCGTGCACGCGATAGGATGTACCTGCTTCGATCGGTGACCCTGGATCACCTTTCCCTGAAAGATGTTCGTCGTACACTCCTGGAGTACTTCAGCAAACCACTCACAGAGCAGGAGGTCGATCAGGATGGCCTCATCAAGCTTTGCGAGTCTGGATTTGAGCAGCAGGTATTCAGCAGACTGGTTGAGCGGGGCTACCGCGTCATCCCGCAGGTGAAGAGTGGGGCATTCAGGCTCGACATGGTCGTCGAGGGAGCCAACGATAATCGTCTGGCAATCGAGTGCGATGGAGATGCCTTCCATGGCCCCGATCGCTGGGAGGCAGACATGAATCGCCAACGTATCCTCGAACGTGCAGGCTGGACGTTTTGGCGGTGCTTCGCTTCGTCATGGAGCATGCATAAGGAGGAAATCTTCGGAGAACTTCTGCAGCGCCTGGCTGAGCTCGGGATCGAACCAACCAATGCCCTGGAGAAGATTCCAGCCGTAGTAGAGCTACGGGAATGGTCAACCGCTGGTAGCACATCCCTGGATGAAGAGGAGGAAGACGTCGGCGGCCAGGCAGCCCTACCGAGTACCGATGAGGAGCAGCAAGCCTTAGCGATCTGAAGAGTTAACTGACCGCGCGCAGGATGCTTTTACGCGTGGTTAGTTCCAAGCCAGCTGGTTCGACGTACTAGCTGGCGATGGAGATAGAGCTTCGTGGTCGAGGAGAGCAGGGCGGCTAATCCCGGCGCTATCATCGGCATCGGCAGGTATCAACCATGCTGTCGAACCTACCACCTGCATACATAACCAATCCGAGTACGACGGGCACTCTACCCGTGACAGCTTTCAGTGCTTTCCAAGGTAGATTTATGGCTATTGAATTAAGTGAAGAGGAAATGCGAAAGGCACTCTTCGGAGCCAGTGTGGATCCGGTGACGCCTAAGGCAACAACACCAGTAGCTGATACAACATCGCCCCCACCAACACCGAGTCCAGCCACCAGCCCGAAGAAAATTACTGGTTACCATACGTCTAAGCTACGTGTGACCTTGCATGTATCGAAGGTGTATGACGGTGAAGTCGAAGTCTTTGTTCACGACTCGAGCAGCCTGAGCAAGCTGGTAGCCGAGCAGGAGGCGAAGGCAGCAGCGAAGAAGCAAAAATACAAATACTTGGAATTGGTGTCTGTTGAGCCAATTTCGAAGTAGCCTGAAATCATGATAGGTGAGAGTTTCAGCCCATCCAAGTGTGCAGATTAGCATGCGATGGTTGCGATAAAGACCGTCGCACTGAAGACAACACCTAAAGTGGATCGCCTCGATGCTGTTGAAGCTACCTATGTCTACGGGTAGATGCTGCGAAAAAGTGATGGACGATACCCGCAGTGTCCGTATGGACAGATTTTTATGTTGATCGCACACGCAGCTGCAGCTTGTTGTGGCACTGCACATCTAACCATTCTTGCTGTGTGGGCTACAGCGGTATCGCGGCTAGTCCTAGCCTGCAGCCGAGTACCCTAGGATCTAGATATGTCATTCGCAAACGCGCATCAGGCAGCGATGAAGCTGCAAAGCAAGAAGGGGCGCTGCCTACATTTCAGTGATGGCATACAATGCAATGAGATCATCTCAGCCCACTCCATACAGAAACGAGGGCAACTGGGACTGATTGCTGAAGATGGTCATGTGTATCGACTCAATGCCGACCTGTCGACCCTGAAGGAAACGGGAGGCAAACCACTACCAAAAAAAATTGGGGTGAATCGCGCGTCTACGTTCCCAGGGATGTGCAAGCAGCATGACAACAAACTTTTCTCACCCATTGATGATCGGCCCCTTTCCGTCGATCCCCAACAGGTGGCGTTGTACGCTTACCGCAGTATCTGCCGAGAATATTTTGTCAAAGAGAACGCATCGAAGACCCTCACTGAGATGCTCGAGCACCCAGGACTGACACCTGAACAGCGCCATTTTCTGATCGGCGCGGCCTATGGACAGTCCCTTGGTTTTGAGCGACTCAAGCGCCACAAACTCATATACGATGATTGCCTAGCTGCCAGCGATTGTACCGAGCTGAAATTCATCATCTTTGGCTCGACGTCTCGATGGTCGATACAAGCCTCGGGGCTGATATTTCCTGATTTTGATTTTCAAGGGCACCAACTACAGAACTTGGGGCCCGAAACCAGTGATCTGGATCTTCTGGTCTTCTTTACAGCTCCGACAGAATACGGTTGGGCGTTTGTTCTGGCATGGCATGAATCAAGCAATCTGAGCTGCCAGCGACTCGTTCACTCCTTAGCGAAATCAGTACGCAGTGGAGCAAAAATTGAGGACATGCTGCTCAGATTCTCACTCGCGTGTTGCGAGAACCACGCGATCCGGATCTCCTGGTGGAACTCGCTACCTGCAGTAGCGAAAAATCAGGCCTTAGATTTCATGGCGTTCATGGCGGATCCTACATTGGGGATACGCGCTGACTACCTAATGGCGGGTTGCGAGGGGCTGGCGGATTGGTCGTTTGACAACGTTCGAGATGTAAGTTGAACCGTACAAATGGTCAGAAAATACATTAGTCATGGGTCGACGTCCCGCTTCTAACTCGATCAGAGCTCGCAGAGTAAGGGGCGACCCTCACGGATAGCCGAGCATTAAAGAAAGGCTGCCAAGGAGAAACATCAAGATGATGCCTACGACGGTGATCAAAAAGCTCAGCCCTTTATGCCCTCCGTAAAGCGCTCGCAACCCTTCATTACTATTCCGAGTTGTCAGGTGCAGCAGTCCACCCAAAGCACAAAGAACGGTTAAGTGTAACAACGGCTCGATCAAGTTACTGGCGTCCGGCGCATAGGTAGGTTTTCCTGCACTGACCCACCATTTGATCGCTTGAAACAGCCCATATATGTATATGGCAAGCCACAGCCCCCATCCCGACGTATTGACGACAAAGAAAAGGCAGTGCGGCATGCTGATAGTGGGAAACCATCTCCTCAGCAACTGGATCGCAGCGCAGTGGAATCCCCAACGGAGAACGCTGATGCTATATAGCAGGATTGCAGTCGAAGCGGTCACCAATACCCAGGCCATATTCTTGAGGCGACCGACGATTTTCAATGCCTCGGCAACCGACACTCCAGGCCCCACAGAATTTCCATAAGCCCACTCCAGGCTGAAGCCGGCTATCGCCGCCCACACCCCAGCAACAACTACTGGCAATCCCCAGAGCCCCTTCAGCCGCAAATGGATCGGCCTTCTGGTAGGGGTGAAATCCAACGGTTTTACAACGATAGGAGCTATCAGGAGTAGGGCGTACTTACTAACCTGATGGTCGCGAATTTTAGACCAGGCGAACCTTAAAACGGACAACGACATTATTACCTCGGGCGGAACCAGTGGCGGAGTTACATCCCTAAAATCCCTGTGCAGGGGTAGGGCTAGGCGGCGTATTACTGGGTGCTAAAAGCTCAGGCATTCCCCCATTTGCCGCGGCTAAGCATTCTTTGAGCTTATCTATACTCAAGACTTCGGCGCCACGATGTACGACTGCATGGCAGTTCGGGCACAGCGGTATCAAATCGGTTATTGGATCGAGCTTGTATTCCGCGCCGATCGTGCTCAGGGGGACGATGTGATGAACATGGATAAGCCCTTTGGCGATCTCGCCGTAGACCGAGCCGAAGTCGAATTTACAAGCTGCACACACGGCCTTGTGATGCCGAATACATGCCTCCCGGGCCTGAGCATTGCGCTCATATGCGTTGACCTTCACCTCTCGTAATGCACCCTCCAGGTAGAGCTCAGGATGACTGACTTCTTCGGGGATTACAGGGATAGGTATTTCGTCACACGCGTACCATCTACCTTCTTGCTGAAGCACCCATTTGCGAGTGATAAATCGTTCAAAACCTTTGATCTTTGCAGGGCCTATGCCGTCCTCGTCCTGGAGTTCGTCCGAGTGCGTAATCTTGAATGTGTAAAGCTCGTATCCCTGCTCGGCGACTAACCTGAGATGCTCAACGCTCTGCGCGTAGCCATTGTTGCGCCGCCCCTTCTTTATCTCCCACCCCTCGCAAAGGATGAGTGTGCGGTCGCCGTCCACATGAATGTCCCAAGCGCCGAATATGACTTTGCGCTCTAGGTGATTCACAAACGACCAACTCCAAGTCCAGTTTTTACACGTGGCTCCCAAGGATTCGATAAATGCTTTACGGTTTGGGTAGTAAGGGACGGTCATGCGAAATCCTGTGCATTCGGTTGTCTGGCGGAGGTGCGAAGGAAGGGGGGACAGCAGAAAATGACGGAGTCGACAACGTACCGCTTCGCTTATAGCATCAGGCAACCCTGCCATTAAAGCGCCATATAGTACCAACTGGCCGAGGAACGTCGAACGTGATCACCAAAATCCGCATCCGTGGGTACCGTATCTACAAAGACTTCTTGCTGAAGCCTAACCCGGGCGTGAATATCCTGAATCCCCATTGGTTTAACACCGATGTGGTGACTGAGTTTCTGACCCTCAGAAGAGCTGGAATGAAGCCTGCACTCCCACAAATTCTCATCGAACTCTATCTGCAAAACACAGATGAACTGCAGGGGTTGCTGGGCGCAATAAATGCCGACGTTCCAACGAACGCTTGTCCTGGTGTCTTTCTCTCCATATCCCCAACGAGGAGTACAAGGACGAACTGGATGAATGGCTGAAAGACCCATCTGCGCTACTTCCGATCGAGTATTACACCTACGAATGGCGCTCCTTCGCCGATAGCGAACTCACACGGCGACCGCGGGCGCTCTCCGTGGCAACCATCGATTCTCGCACGGTCAAATCCGCCGCCGGCGTTGATTATCATCTCCGCCAGATACTAAGCGACCACTTGGAAACGTCCGAGAAGGCACAGATATCCCTAGACTATCGCGGTATCAAAGCGTCAATGACTGATGGTGCGCTGGCGCCGGTGAACAAGCGACTTTCCGGACTAGGCGCAGCGCTGCAATCTGAGCCTATGGCGTTGGCAATGGATCAGACATCTCGTACATCTTGGGAAAGCGTGGTTACTCCACATGTCGACGGGCTCCCATTCGCGATGGCAGGCCAGGGTCAACAGGCTGCGATTAAGATCTCTCTGGCGATGAAGCGTCATTCCGCGAAGGCGAATATCGTTATGATCGAGGAGCCCGAAAACCATCTATCTCACACGAGCCTGACGACTCTACTCAATCGAATCGAAGATCTGTCGACGGAAGATCAGCAGCTCTTTATTTCCACTCACAGCACATACGTGTTGAATAAGCTCGGCCTCGACGCATTGTTGCTTCTACACCGTAACAGCGCGTCCAAAATCACAGAGCTTCATCCAGACACAGTGAGCTATTTCCAAAGGCTGCCTGGCTACGACACCCTTCGCCTGGTGTTAGCGAAAAAGGTCGTTTTGGTCGAAGGCCCATCCGATGAAATCATCTTCGAGCGCATCTATAAGGATTGCTTCGGCGCACGTCCGATGGCCCACGGCATAGATGTCATCAGCATGCGTGGACTGGCATTGACGCGATGCCTTGAGCTTTGCGCCGCAATCAACAAGCCTGTAGCGGTGATGCGCTCTGCTTTCGCCGAGAGCTCTATGCTTGGAACGGCACAGCACATCGGAGCGCCTGGGCGTGAGAGGGGAGGCCTTCAAGGTCAATACCGACGGTTTTCGGCCGACTTGATTCAAGACCGGCAAGCTCGGAGAACAACGTCTAGGGAATACAGTTAGGGCGAGTATTAGAAAAGTTAGCGACCGCCTGATCGCTGTTAATTCCCCGAATTTGGTTGCCAAGCCTGAGCATTGTCAATATCCATAAAGTCCGTAATTTTGCCCTCCAGCCCACTACATAAAGCGATGAGCGATCCGAGATATCTTTGTGGGCCGAGGAGGAATCAGCAGCCTTACACTAGGATGTTGACGATCTACGCATGGAGGAAAATGTAAGGAATCGGAATTTATTTGCAGCCCCTCTAATTTGGACATCCTCAGATGCAAGAGCCATTCTGACCAATTCTGCCCTGCATTTTCGCGCAAACTTACTATCAGGCGATGTCGCGAACAGCCTATGCGGAGGTATCGGCATTTCAGAATCCAGTCCCAGATGTCTCAGATAACGTTCAAACATAAGAGTGAATTCATTACCTAAGACCCTGAATTCACCTCTGGAGAGTAATTCTCCCCATTCGCCCTCAGAATTCTTTGAAAATTGGTTGAGCAATCCAGGATTGCTCGAAGTGCCCACTAACCGCCGTCGCGTGCGCCTTGAACTCCTAGCGAGTGCAAAATATACGAGCGTGCTTATTTTGTAAGACTCACCGAAAGGTAGGTCTTGAAGATTGTTCAGATACCAGTCCATTTCATAATCTGTCAATTTCGGCGAATTCTTCGAATGTAGGGAGTTACCTTTTAGGATTGGTACGGGTCGGTTTGAGGAAATCTCATGATAATAAAAGTCATAGAATTTATTCAGAACGGCCTGCGCGAGACCAAGTTGGCGTGATGCGTCACGAGGTAACGAAAGGAACGGCCGCCAGTCAGGGTTGATCATCCAGTTCTGGTAACGATCCAATGGATCCGCGAGGAATTTTGAACACGCTTTAGGAGCGCACCAGTCAGGCCGCGGATTGCAAAAAAAGGACGCGTACTGAAGGAGCGCCTCGGAATCTAAATCCAACAATGAAAAGCCTTGAGAGAAGCTCCAGTTTAGAAGGCGCTCGAGGTGAGTGGTTTCAAAATAGTAAGCCTCAGAAGCTTGCTCAGGACTCCAGCTATGCGCCAACCAAGCCAGATATCGTTGGCAGTACCAGACGCTGATAAATGGAAGGCTGGAAGCTGTGACAGCTTCCAGGTTAGCGAACACATCGGCATTTTGTGGAAATTGACTGAGGCCTGATGGACGCCATTCAGCGTAAGGGCAGAAAATTGGGAAAGGGACAAACGGTGACGCCATGTGGACACCAGCATCGTAATATCGAATTTGTTAGCGGTGAGTGTAGACGTTGAATGGTAAGCGGGACACGACACTGATAAGTGGAAGGGAAGTCTAGGCTAGCTGAGAGGAATGTAGGGTAAGGCCATGAATTTTAGAGCAACAGAGGTTTTTGGAAGAATAGTCACAGGATCGTGAAAATGGACAGTGCAGGAGGCGCGTAGCGTAATACGTGGTTTAACATAATATACATTACACGTAACAAGATGTTTCAGGGTTAGCCCGGTTGCACGCCAGATTTCAATCCAGAGTTTTACCCTGAGTCCTCTTTTCAAAACCTCGGCCTTGCCTGCAATTGGCGACCTTCAATCAGCATCCCGCGTCAGTTTTTCAATCAGCATCCGGTGCTGTGGAAACTGCGCAATCAGTTTGCGTCGATCACCCATCTCCATATCCGCAAAATCAAATCCCGGCGACACGGCCTCGCTGATCAAGCCAAATCCATGTTCTCCCTCGAGCAGTCGCGAAGCTTTCCAGATTCCGCCAGGCACATGCATTTGCAGATGCTGTCCCGCCAGAATGTCGTTGCCCATTACCAGCGTTTCCAGCGAGCCGTCAGCATGGATCATGCTGTACTCGATGGGATCGCCCAGATGGAAAAAATGCACAATGTCGGAATGATTGAAATGAAACTGGCCCACTGGTGATTGCTCGGTCAACAGGTAGTGAATCGATGTCATCAGGTACCGTGGGCCACCGACGGTATCGAGCATCTCTCTATGATCGGCCTGATAGGTTCTGCGAAAATAACCGCCTTCCACGTGAGATTGCAGATCCAGCGCCTGAATCAAGGCCTGTGCGTTTACTGTGCGTTGAGACATGCTCTGCTCCGGTGGATGGCGGCGTATTTTACGATAGCTCTACTAAACGGCTATTTAGTGTAGTTAACAGTAGATCGTTGAATTTCGAAGATTTTACCCTCCATTTAAGCACCCTTTTTTACTCAAGAAAGCAATTCAGAAATCCACCGTTGCCGATAGCAGATAAGTCCTCGGCGTCGAAAGCGTCAAACCGGGTTCACTGTCATCTGATGCGCCCGCCGAACTCCAGTAGCGTTTATCCAATACGTTCTCGACATTGGCGCGTACGGTGATGGTCTTGTCGTCCAGTTTAAAGGCGTAGCGCGTCCCCACGTCGAATCGCTCCCATGAGTCGATTTCCTTCTGGTTGGACTGATCCAGATACTGCGAACTTGAATAGATTCCGCGCCCTGTCAGCGTCAGCCCTTGCACACTTGGGACATCCCACTCTGCGCCGAAATTGACGTTGTACTTGGGGGTCGCGGGTGCGCGGTTACCGTCAAAGGTTCCATGGGTGGTCTGGGTCAGTTCGCTGTCGATGTACATCACGCCGCCGAGCAATCGAAACCCTTTGAACGGCTCGCCGAACACACTCAACTCCACCCCGTCGTTCTGTCGTTTGCCGTTCGGGCCGAAGACTCGTGTCGAGGCGTTGGTTTCATAAGCAGGCTGTTTGATCCTGAACACAGACGCTGTAAGCGCATACAAACCCGCGTCATATTTGGCCCCGACTTCGACTTGTCGGCTGATAAAAGGCGGGAAGATTTCATCCTCGTTGATCGACGTCGATGGCGCAATTTTCCCTTGGCTGAGGCCCTCCATGTAGTTGGCGTAGAGCGAGAGCTTGTCCGTCGCCTTGAACAGAATGCCGCCGGATGGCGAGAGTTTTTCTTCGTCATAGGCTGTGTCACCCTTCACATCATCGCTCCAGTCGTCGACTTGAACCCTCTGCCAGCGAGCGCCAAGGGTCAGCAACAGGCGATCATCGAAGAACCCCAGCGTATCGGACAGTGCTACGCCGCTGAAGCGGTTTTCCGTGTAGACCTTGGCGTCGTAGCGTGTTGGCGTGCGCGGCTTTGCGGTTTCCACCGGGTCATACAGATTGCTGCGCCCCGCCGCATACCGCGCGCCACCATTTTCGAAATCCATGTAGAAGTAGCTGGCCGCCAGATTGACCTCGTGGCTGACTGAACCGGTATGGAACCAGTTGCGCACACCCGCCGTGGCAGTCCGGACATTTTCGTCACGGGTGAAGTCCCGCGGTTGAACGCTGAAGTCGCCGGCGTCGTTGGTCACCGACACCGCATGCCGAAGGAAATCGTGGTTACTGTTACGGGCGCCGACGCCGCCATACAACATGACCGAATCGCTGACGTCGAACTCGCCATTGAGCGTGCCAAACGTATCTTTGGTTCGCGCCTGGCTCCAGGGTTGCGCGTAGTTGTCGCGCACATCATCAGCATCCGGAACTTTCGCGTTTGCACCGACCTGCACACGTTCTTGCGGTGCATCGGTATCGCGCTCGGTGTGACCGATATCGGTGGAAAGCCGCAGGCGCTCACCGCGAAAATCCAGGCCCAGCACTGCCATGTCGCGATCGACGCTCTGGTGATCCCATTCAGTGTCACCCGATTGTTTGACGCCGTTGAAACGCAGGCCGAACTGGTTGTCCTCACCAAAGCGACGGCCGATGTCGACGGCGCCGCCGAGCTGATTGTTCGAGGCGTAACTGGCCGTCAGCGATGTATTCGGCTGATCGCCGGCGCGCTTGGGCACCACGTTGATCCCCCCTCCTACACTGCCCCGCGGCGAAATCCCGTTGATCAGTTGGCTCGGGCCCTTGAGGATGTCGACGCGGTCGGCCATTTCCATGTCGATCGTATAAGTGGGCAGAACCCCGTAGAGCCCGTTGTAGGAAACATCACTGTTGAACAGGCTGAAACCGCGGATGGTGAATTGCTCATAACGGCCGCCTGCCGGGTTGGTCGCACGCACCGAGGGATCGCTGGCGATCAGATCGCCCAGAGTGCGAGCCTGCTGGTTTTTCACCGTTTCGCTGGTGTAGGTGGTCATGCTGAACGGGGTCTCCATGAAATCCCTGGAACCCAGCAGTCCTTGCGAACCACGGCGCGCCACCTGGCCACCGGCAAAAACCTCGGTATCCGTGCCACCCGTCGATCCAAGAATCGAAGTGGTTGCCAGTTCCAGACTGCCGCCGTCCGGCGCAGGAATGACTGTGTAAGCGCGGTCGCCCGCCGGTTGCAGCTGTAGACCGGACCCCAGCAACAACCGGGTAAAGCCCTCCTCCACGCCAAACTCACCCGACAAACCATTGCTGTTGCGCCCGCTGACCAAGGCCGGATCTACCGACAGATTGACCCCGGCCAGTCCGGCAAAACGGGTCAGCGCAGCACCCAGGCTGCCGGCAGGCACCTGATAAGCGCGGCGGTCGGCGCTTTCCGCCCAACTGCTGGGGATCAACAGGGGGCTGGCACTCAGGCTCAACAAAAGGCTCAACTGCAACAACGGACGCAAACGACCTGGAAATACTGCAGGCATAGGAAAAAGCTCTCGATTTGGTTCACTTGCCTGGAATGACCAGCGAGGCGAAAAAAAGGGACAGGTCTCAGACTGTTTTTTTGGACTGGGACAATTTTCGCGGAACGAGAGAGACCCAAAAGCGCGTGCGTTTCTGCACGTCGATCGGCAGGCTGGCCGCCAATAGCGAGAGCACTTGATCGGTGTTATCCAGGCGAAAACTGCCGGTGATGCGCAACGCCTCCAGCTCCGGATCCCAGCGCAGCACGCCAGGGCGGTAACGGCTTAATTCGCGCAGAAAATCCCCCAGCGGCTGGTTCTGCGCCATCAGTACACCGTCGCGCCAGCTCGGCATCGAGTTGTCAAACGCTCGGACAGCACCCGCACCAGAAGCCTGCAGCCTGATCTGCTGGCCCTGATTGAGTATCAGCGCTAGCCCGCTTGACGGTTGCAACTGCACCGAGCCACGGACCACCGACACATTGCAGTCACGCTCATTGAGACGCACGCAAATCTCACTGTGACTGACGATGATTCGCCCGTACGGCACATTGATGATCAGGGCTGAGTTGCCTGGTACATCAAGGGCCATCTCTCCCCGCACCAGCGTGAGCTGACCGGCAGCAAGATCCATATTGACGGCACTGTCGGTATTGAGCTGCAACGAACTGCCATCGGCGAGCGGCAATTTTTTGCGTTCACCGGTGCCCGTCTGCAAATCCGCGCGCCAGACATCCAGCGGCAGTTGCCGACTGATCAGCCAGGCCGCCGGCACCAGTGCCGCGATGCCGAGCGCGCGTTTCAGCGCGGCCCGACGCGCAGCGTCCGGACGATCCAGCGTAGCCATGGCCAGCGCAGAAGGCAGAGCGGAAAACCGTTCGCGCAAGCGCTGGATTTTCTGCCACGCGTGTTCATGCCGGCTATCGCTGTTGCGCCAGACCTGCAATTGCGCATGATCGTCAGCGCCCGCTTCGCCGGACTCAATCAACGCCAGCCAGTGCGCGGCGGCGCGGGCGACTTCGCGGCCTTCATCGCTGGGGGCTACGCGCATCAAAGCTCCACCAGCAGACAATGCTCGTAGGCCTGCGCCATGTAACGTTTGACGGTGCGCTCGGACACTTGCAGGCGCTCGGCGATTTCGCGGTAACCGAGGCCTTCAAGCTGACTCCATAAAAACGCCCGACGCACTGCTCGCGGCAAACCATCGAGCAATTCGTCCAGCGCTTGCAGGGTTTCCAGCAGCAGCCAACGCTGTTCGGGCGATGGCACGCACTCCTCCGGGAGTTGCGCGAGGACTTCGAAGTAGGCTTTTTCCAGACTGCGGCGGCTGTAGAAGTTGCTCAGTAGACGCTTACCCACGGTCAGCAGATAGGCACGAGGCTCACGCATGTCGGCAATCGGTTGGGCGCTGCACAGCACGCGCATGAAGGTGTCCTGGCTCAGATCCGCCGCATCCCACGCATTGCCCATGCGTCGACGCAGCCAGGTTTCCAGCCAGCCTCGGTGATCGCGGTACAGCGCGTGCAGGCTCTGCTCAGATGGCGTGGCGGCTTCAATCATCTCAAGAGACCCTGCGCGAAGTTAGATTCAAATGAGACTGATTCTATTTAACTTCGCTTGGGACACAAAGATATTTTTGCCCGTTACTGCAATCTCTAGCGTTTCAGCGTCTCGCTCGGCAGCTCTTTGAACAGCGCCCGATAACTGCTGGAAAACCGCCCCAGATGCCAGAACGACCAGCGCATCGCCACCTCGGCCACGGTGGTTTCCGTGGGCCGGCGCTTGAGCAATTCGCGGTGTGCACTGTTCAGCCGGCGCAGGCGCAGCCAGTGACTCGGGGTCATCCCGGTATAGGCTTTGAACGCCTGCTGTAATTGCCGCAACGGCACCCCTGCGACCTTCGACAGTTCGAGCAGATTGACGGTGTCTTCCGGCGAATCTGCCGCCCACTCCCCTACTCGCTTCATGATCATCCGTTCTTCGCTACGCCGCTGTAATCCGCCGCGATCAAGACGGGTGTGTGCGTTGTCGAGGATGAACAGGCAGTCTTCGAGTAACTGCTGAGTCAGTGAGTCTTTATCAAATGGATCAACAGCTTGCGACAACTTCGTGAGAGTTGAGCTTAACCAGCGACTGAACAAGGCGTTCTGCCCGCAGTTAAGCGGCGCCATGAACAATCCATCGAGTCTCGCCACATCCAGACCGTGCTGACGGACGAATTCCGGGCCGAACACCACGGCAATTTCCTGGTAGTTCTCCGGGGTGATCCAGATGTTGCGGCTGTCTTCGTTGAGCAGATACAGCGCGTTGTCGCTGCGATCGAAACAGAAGGCCAAGGCCCCCGATGGCGCGCTGAACGTCTGCTCGACGCGGGTGTTCATCTGTTCTTCGTAGACCTGCACTCCCTCCAGGTCCAGATAGCGGATCTGCCCGGCGAAATGCCCGGGAGACATCTGCTGGTAATGCTGGACCCAACCCGGCGTGGCGCGGATCTGTTCGCTGACATCAGCGGTATTGAAAGCCTGAACCTGTAGCGGAATACACGTTGTCATGGGAGACCTTGCGCACTCTTTTGGTGCGCTTTGGTGCTGCTTAAAGTGGATAGATGGAACGGCAAGGCACGCCCAAGATAGTCGTCAACGCGCCACAGGGGAAGGGGCGGAAGATGAAACCCGCCCTCCCCGGCGTCTATAAAACCAATAACGAGGTCTTTATGAATGCCCCTTTCGATCAGCTGTTCACGTGGCTGAAAGATCACAAGATTACCGAAGTTGAATGTGTGGTCAGCGACCTGACCGGCATCGCCCGCGGCAAGATCGCACCGACCAACAAGTTCCTGCATGAGCGAGGCATGCGCCTGCCGGAAAGTGTGCTGCTGCAAACGGTAACCGGGGATTTTGTCGACGACGACATCTACTACGACCTGCTCGACCCGGCCGACATCGACATGGTCTGCAAACCGGTGAGCGACGCCGTGTATGTGATTCCATGGGCGATCGAGCCGACCGCCATCGTCATCCACGACACCTTCGACAAGTTCGGCAACCCGATCGAACTGTCGCCGCGCAACGTGCTGAAAAAAGTCCTGCAGCTGTACACCGACAAGGGCTGGAAGCCGATCGTTGCGCCGGAAATGGAGTTCTACCTGACCCAGCGCTGCGAAGACCCGGATCTGCCACTCAAGGCGCCGCTGGGCCGTTCGGGCCGTGCCGAAAGCGGTCGGCAATCGTTCTCGATCGATGCCGCCAACGAATTCGATCCGCTGTTCGAAGACGTCTACGACTGGTGCGAGCTGCAAGGTCTGGATCTGGACACGCTGATCCATGAAGACGGCCCGGCGCAGATGGAAATCAACTTCCGGCACGGCGACGCACTGGATCTGGCCGACCAGATCACCGTGTTCAAACGCACCCTGCGCGAAGCGGCGCTCAAGCACAACGTCACTGCCACGTTCATGGCCAAGCCGATTGGCGACGAACCCGGCAGCGCCATGCACCTGCACCAGAGCGTGGTGGAAATCGCCACCGGCAAGCCGATCTTCGCCGATGCCGACGGCACGATGAGCGAGCTGTTCCGCCATCACATCGGCGGCCTGCAGAAGTACATCCCGAAAGTGCTGCCGATGTTCGCGCCCAACGTCAACTCGTTCCGCCGCTTCCTGCCGGACACTTCGGCGCCGGTCAACGTCGAGTGGGGCGAAGAAAACCGCACCGTCGGCCTGCGTGTGCCGACCTCCGGGCCGGAAGCCATGCGCGTGGAAAACCGCCTGCCGGGCGCCGATGCCAACCCGTATCTGGCGATCGCCGCGAGCCTGCTGTGTGGCTACATCGGCATGGTCGAAGGCATCGAACCGAGTGCCGCCGTCGAAGGCCGTGCCTACGAACGCCGCAACCTGCGCCTGCCGATCACCATCGAAGACGCGCTGACGCAAATGGAAGAGTGCGACACCGTTGCGCGTTACCTGGGCAACAAGTTCGTGCGCGGTTACGTCGCGGTCAAACGCGCCGAGCATGAAAACTTCAAGCGCGTGATCAGCTCCTGGGAGCGCGAGTTCCTGCTGCTGAGCGTCTGATCCATCCCACAAAGCCCCTTCACCTCTATGGGATGGGCTTTTGTGGGAGGGGGCTTGCTCCCGAAAGCGGTCTGTCAGTCACAGAAAATGTTGAATGTGCCGGCCTCTTCGGGAGCAAGCCCCCTCCCACAGGAATTAGCGAACCACCTGAAAAATCCAAAAAATTCGAAGAGGTGTCGATATGCGTCTATTGAAATCCATGGTTCCCGCCGTACTGGCGCTGTTGTGCAGCACCGCAGCCCTGGCCCAGCCACAGGTCAGCGTCTACAACTGGACCGACTACATCGGTGAAACCACCCTCGCCGACTTCCAGGCCAAGACCGGGATCAAGGTGATCTATGACGTTTTCGACTCCAATGAAACCCTGGAAGGCAAGCTGCTCGCCGGCCGTACCGGCTATGACGTGGTGGTGCCATCCAACCACTTCCTCGCGCGTCAGGTGAAGGCCGGGGCGTTCCTCAAACTCGATCGCGAGCAGCTACCGAACTGGAAAAATCTCGACCCGAAATTGCTCGAATTGCTCGAAAAGAACGACCCGGGCAACCAGCACTCGGTACCGTACCTGTGGGGCACCAACGGCATCGGCTACAACGTCGACAAGGTCAAGGCAGTGCTCGGCATCGATCACATCGATTCCTGGGCCGTGCTGTTCGAGCCGGAAAACCTGAAGAAACTCACCCAGTGTGGCGTGTCGATGATGGACTCGGCGGACGAAGTGTTCCCGGCGATCCTTAACTACATGGGCATGGACCCTCGCAGCGAAAACCCGGAAGACTATAAAAAGGCCGAAGCGAAACTGCTGAGCATTCGCCCGTACATCACCTATTTCCATTCCTCGAAATACGTTTCCGACCTGGCCAATGGCGACATCTGCGTAGCCTTCGGCTACTCCGGCGACGTGTTCCAGGCGGCCAACCGCGCCAAGGAAGCCAAGAACGGGGTGAACATCGCTTACGCGATTCCGAAGGAAGGCGCCAACCTGTGGTTCGATTTGCTGGCGATTCCGGCCGACGCCAGCAACACCAAGGAAGCCCACGCCTTCATCAATTACCTGCTCGATCCGCAAGTGATTGCCAAGGTCAGCGCTTCGGTCGGTTACGCCAACCCGAACCCGGCCGCCAAGCAGTACATGGATCAGGCGCTGGTGAACAATCCCGAGGTCTACCCGTCCCAGGCGGTGCTGGACAAGCTCTACATCTCCTCTACCCCGCCCCAGCCGATCATGCGTCTGATGACCCGGTCCTGGAGCAAAGTGAAGTCGAACAAATGAATCAGTACAGCAAAGAACACGCCCGCTCCTATTATGCGGCTTCGGCCCGGGCCAGCACGCCTTGGCCGACACTCGACGGTGATCTCAGCGCCGATGTCTGCGTGATCGGCGGCGGCTTCACCGGGGTCAACACTGCCATCGAACTGGCCCAGCGCGGGCTGTCGGTGGTGTTGCTCGAAGCCCGGCGCATCGGCTGGGGCGCCAGCGGGCGCAACGGCGGTCAGTTGATTCGCGGCATTGGTCACGAGGTCGAAGGCTTTGCCCGTTACGTCGGCAACGAAGGCGTACGTTATCTGCAACGCGCCGGCATCGACTCGGTGGAACTGGTGCGCCAGCGCATCACCGAGAACGCCATCGAGTGCGACCTGCGTTGGGGCTTCTGCGAGCTGGCCAACACTCCGGCGCAATTCGCAGCGTTCAAGGACGAACAGGTCAGCCTCGACGAACTCGGTTATCAACACCAGACCCGTTTGGTCGGCCCGGAGCTGATCCGTCAGCAAGTGGTCAACGCCGACATCTACGCGGGTGGTCTGATCGACATGGGCTCCGGTCATCTGCACCCGCTAGATCTGGTGCAAGGCGAAGCGCGTCTGGCGGCGTCCCTCGGTGTGCGAATCTTCGAGCAAAGCCCGGTACTGCAGATCATTCATGGCGAAACCGTTGAAGTGCGCTGCGCCAGCGGCAGCGTCCGCGCCGGCAGTCTGGTGCTCGGTTGCAATGCGCATCTGGATGAACTCGAACAGCAACTCAGCGGCAAGGTCCTGCCCGCCGGCAGTTACATCATCGCCACCGAGCCGCTGTCCGAGGAGCGCGCCGCGCAATTGATCCCGCACAACCTCGCGTTGTGCGACCAGAAAGTCGGCCTCGATTACTACCGGCTTTCAGCGGATCGACGCCTGCTATTTGGCGGCGCCTGCCATTATTCCGGGCGCGATCCGGCGGACATCGCCGCCTACATGCGCCCGAAGATGCTCAAGGTCTTCCCGCAACTGGCGGACGTGCACATCGACTATCAATGGGGTGGCAAGATCGGCATCACCGCCAACCGTTTCCCGCAGGTCGGCCGGCTCAAGCAGCAGCCGAACGTGTTCTACGCTCAGGGTTACTCCGGGCACGGCCTCAACGTCACGCACTGGTGCGCCAAGCTGCTGGGCGAAGCGATTCACGCCGGCCACAGTCAGGGCATGGACGTATTCAGCGCGGTACCGCACATGACCTTCCCCGGCGGCCCGGCCTTGCGTTCGCCGCTGCTGGCACTGGGCATGTTCTGGTATCGCCTGCGTGAAATCCTCGGCTGAGGCATCCACCACGTAACCATCTCCTCGCTTATTTGCTCTATCGCCAAGCACTTCTATATTGATGAGGTGCTTTTGCGTTCCTGACGCTCAGCATCCACCAAACCGAGGAGGACATGGATGAAGTCGTCAGCCGCCGATGAGCCACGAGCACCGGGTCAAGCGCCGATCAAGACGCGTCGCTTCGGTATTTCACTGGTGTGGATCGTGCCGATCGTCGCGGTGCTGGTCGGTATTTCGCTGGTGGTGCACAACCTGATGCAGGAAGGCCCGACCATCGTCGTCAACTTCAAGACCGGCAGCGGCCTGACCGCCAACAAGACCGAAGTCAAATACCGCAATGTGGTGATCGGTCAGGTGACTGACGTCGAGTTGAGCGGCGATCAGAAGAGCGTCGACGCGACGATCAAACTGGCCAAGCAGGCCGAAACCTTTACCCGCGAAGACTCGCACTTCTGGGTCGTGCGCCCGCGCATCGGCGCTGGTGGTGTCTCGGGCATCGACACCCTGCTCTCCGGCGACTACATCGGCGCCGACATCGGCCAGTCCGACAGCCGCGCCAAACACTTCAAGGGCCTGGAGAATCCGCCGCCGATCACGTACGGCGAACCGGGCAAGCGCTTCATGCTGCATGCGCCGGATCTCGGCTCGCTGGACATTGGTTCGCCGGTTTACTACCGCAAGATTCCGGTCGGTCAGGTGGTTACTTACACCCTCAACCCCGAGGGCAAGGGCGTGGACATCGAGGTGTTCATCCATTCGCCGAACGACGCGTTCGTTACCGAAAACACCCGTTTCTGGAACGCCAGCGGCATCGACATCAATGTCGGCGCCAACGGCTTTGCGGTGAAGACCGAATCGCTGTCGACCATGCTGGTCGGCGGCATTGCCTTCCGTGCGCCGGATTACAGCCCCAACGATGTGGCCGCCGCCGACGACAAGGACTTCGAACTGTTCGCCGATCAGCAGACCGCCCTCGCCCCGCCCAACGGCAAGGCGCAATACATGGTGCTGCGCTTCGAGCAGTCCTTGCGCGGGCTCAAGGTCGATGCGCCGGTGGAGTTTCTCGGCATGGAAATTGGCCGGGTGGTCGGCATCAATCTCGATTTCGACGCGAAGAAACGCAGCTTCCCGCTTAATGTCGGCATCGTCATTTACCCGCAGCGCCTCGGTCAGGCCTACAAAAAAATGCTCACCGAATTCAAGCACGATCCCGACGACGAAGCCGCCGGCATTCGTTTGCTCGGCACCTTCGTCGACAACGGTCTGCGCGCCCAGGCCCGCAGCGGCAACCTGCTGACCGGGCAGTTGTACATCGCGCTGGACTTCTTCCCGAAAGCCGAGAAAGTTGCGTTCGACGCGACGGCTCGGCCGGTGGTCTTGCCAACCGTGCCCGGCAGCCTCGAACAGTTGCAGGAAAAACTCGAAGCCGTGGTCGACAAGCTCAACAAACTCCCGGTCGAACGGATTGCCGGCAACCTCGACAGCAACCTCGTCGAGCTGCGCAAAGGCCTGACCCAGTTCAATGCGAAAACCCTGCCGAGCGTGCAGACCACCCTGGCCGACGTCAGCAAGACCTTGCAGTCCGCCAGCTCGACCCTGGCCGAAGATTCGCCGCAGCGCGAGAAACTCACCGAGACCCTCGACGAACTCGGGCGCATGTCGCGCTCGCTGCGTGAGCTGTCGGATTATCTCGGTCGCCATCCGGAATCGCTGATTCGCGGTCGTCCCGACAACGCGGCGCCGCTGGATCTGAAAGGACCGCCGCGCAATTGAGCACAGGAGCTCCCCCATGGCTTTACCGCTGAAGATCACCGTGCTCGCTGCGTTCATGCTGCTGGGCGCCTGCCGCAGCGAGCCGATCAACTTTCACACCCTGACCCCGGTGCAACTGCCGCCGTCCCGGGCCGGCGCGCAGATTCCGATCGAGGGGATCAGCGTGCCGCCGCAGGTCGACCGCCCGCAAATCGTCATCCGTCAGGGCAACAATGGCCTGGCGATTCTGGAAACCCAGTGGTGGGGGGCGAGTCTGGCGGATGAGTTGCGCAGTGCCTTGAACGATCAACTGAGCAATACCGGCAGTCGCGGCAACGTCTCGGTGCGCATCGATGTGCAGCGTTTCGACTCGATCCCCGGCCAGTACGGACTGATCGACGTCAAATGGCGCCTGCGTCCCAGCGGTGCGGCGGACAATGCGCTGCTGACCTGCCATTCAACCTTGCAAACTCCGTCCGGCCCGAGCATCGACGAGCTGGTGGCTGCGCAACAGAACAACGTCAAACGCCTGGCTGCCCTGATCAATCAGGCGGCGGGCAATTCTCGCGCCTGCCCGTCGGCCTCCTGAGTCGCCAACAGCGTGACGGTGAAACGGCAGCCGTTCGGTTCGCGAGTCACCAACTGAACCTGCCAGCGCTGATGGCTACAGATTCGCTGCACCAGCGACAACCCCAGCCCAAGGCCTTCACCGCGCTGCTCATCACCGCGCACGAATGGCTGGAACATCGCGTGACGTTTCTCTTCCGGAATACCGATGCCGCTGTCCTCGACCACGAAACTGTCCTTGAGCAGGGTCAAGCGGACAAAGCCCTGATCGGTGTAGTGCCAGGCGTTGCGCAACAGATTGCCCATGACCGACTGCAGAAACGTCAGGTCATAGAACGTGCTGCCCGCCAGTTGCGGCTCGTAGATGAATTCCAGGCCCTTTTCACGAATCAGTCGCCCCCAGATTTCCACTTGGGCGTCGGCGATCGATTTGAGTGTGCAAGTGGATTCGGTGCCAAGCTCTTCCGGCTTGCGCGCCAGCATCAAGAAGGTTTCGACCAGTTGGCGCATTTCAGCGCTGGCCCGGGCGATGCGTGTGACCTGCTGGGTGGAACGCGGATCCAGCGAAGGGTTGGCCAGCAACAGCTCGCAGGAGCTGGCCAGAATCATCAACGGTGTGCGCAGTTCGTGGCTGACGTCGCTGGTGAAGAGCTTTTCCCGATTCAGGGTTTCGCGTAACCGGCCGAGTGTCTGGTCAAAAGACAGGGCCAACTCCCCTACTTCATCATCGGCGTAATCCGGATGCAGCGCCGGCGCCAATGCGATCAACTGATCACGATGACGCACCTGCCCCGCCAGGCGAATCACCGGCGCCATGACCTGCCGCGCCAGCAGCCTGCCGAGCGCGACGGCCAGCATGACGCTGAGGATGAACCCGACCATCACCACCACGAACAGCAAGTGCTCGCGCTGCTCGAAGCTTTCCTGATTGCGCAGCAACACATACTTGCGTCCGCCGACCGCCTCAACCATCGCGTAGAAATCGTCACCGTTGAAGGTGATCTCCTGAAACCCCTGGGGCAGTGCTGCCAGTTGTGGCGTCAGCGCCATTGGGCCTGGACCGTTCTCGAAAAAAAACAACTCACTCTTTTCCGGCTCGTGGCGCCATTGATTGATGTCGTCCATCGCCAACAACCGGCGCAGTCCACCGCTGAGGGCGGTCATGGTCAGCTTGTGCTCGACGACATGCACCGTGGCCACAATGCCCATCGCGAAGACACCGGCCACCACCGCGCTCATCAAGGCGAACACAATCACAATCCGATTGGCGAGGCTTTGCTTGAGGTCCATCCGGTTCAATGACTCCAGTGCTGATGTCAGGGCTGCAAGGGGCGGCGCGACGACGTTGACCAATATTCGCAGCTTCGCCTTGCCCGGCGTTGTTGTTAAGTGTTTAAAACAAACAAAACGGGTATTTGAGTTTGTTTATCAAATAGCCGTTTTAGTTAAAACACGCCGGACCTCGCAAATTTTTCACATGTTCTTCACTGCTCCGCCACGACTCTGAACGTAGTGTTCAGCAGCCATTCAAGTAGACCACCGTAAAGTAACTAACCTCCTGGAGCTTACGTTGCACTGCGCGTGTACTGAGTGGAACTCGGGAATGACAAGGGGCAACGTCGTGGTTGAATTAGTACACGTACAATCACCGTCCAGGCGATGGGATCTGTCTCGTCCGCGCACCTGGGCAATCATTGCTGTCGGTTTGCTGTTGATTACACTGATTTGTGGCTTCGTCTGGATGCAACGTTCGCCCGCCAACCTGCGCTATGCGAGTGCGTCGGCTACCCAGGAATGGGTGAAGGCCTGGCAGGCCGGTGAGGTCGTCGCACTGGTTCGCCACACCGAACGTTGCGACCGCTCGACCAATCCCTGTCTGGGGCCGGCAGACGGTATCACCCAGGCTGGCAGCATTGCTGCAGCTCAGGTAGGCCGTGGCTTTACGCAACTGGGCCTGGAAAAGACCCAGTTCTTCAGCAGCCCGTTGACGCGCACCCTGCAGACTGCGCATTACATGCTCGGCCACGATGCCGTGGCGGCGGAATGGCTGGAAACCTGTGGCCCGACGATGCGCGATGAGTTGGTGGCACACAAGACCCCGGGACAGAACATGATCCTGGTAACCCACAGCGGCTGCATTGCCGACTTCGAACGGCAGACCGGCTACCCGCGCGCGGTCGCCGCCGAATATGGCAGCACTGTTTTGGCCCGGATAGATGCGCAAGGAAAACTTGAAGTCATTGGCCTCATGAACCCCGAGGGTTGGCAACGATTGAACAAGTAATCATCAGACTTAATTAAATAAGGCCATGACTCAGTCAATGCTCTGGCACGGCGTGTTGGCGCCAATGAATTTGTAATAAGAAATGTTTTTTACTTTCAGCAATTGGAAATATTTCATTTTAAAGCTTGTCTTCTCAAGGAGAACTTAAAGCTGGAAGCAGACCCGTTCTCTGAATGCAGGACACGCCCACCGGCCGTACTCGCCTCTGCATTCATTCAACCCAGTGCCGCGCCTGCAACGGAAATTGCCGGGCCGTCACTGAAACGCACACTTTGTACTGCACCAAGGTCCAGTCATGACGTCTGAGAACAAACCGCTGCACCATGCAGCGCTGAATTTGCCGCGCCTCCACCAGAGCTCCCTGATCGAACGCTTTGCGATACCCGGTCTGGTGCTGGCATTCGTGGTGTTTTATCTGCTGCCGCTGATGACTCACGGTCTGTGGATTCCCGATGAAACCCGTTATGGGCAGATCAGCCAGGAAATGCTGCAGAGCGGCAACTGGGTGGCGCCGCACTTCATGGGCATTCGCTACTTTGAAAAACCGATCGCCGGCTACTGGATGATCGCTATCGGTCAGGCCATTTTCGGCGAGAACCTGTTCGGCGTGCGCATCGCCTCGGCACTCAGCTCCGGAGTTAGCGTGTGGCTGGCCTATCTGCTGGCCCGGCGCCTGTGGAACAACCCGCGAATCAGCGCCGCGTGCGCCCTCCTTTATATGAGCTTCGGCCTGATCGCAGGACAAGCCGGCTATGCCAACCTCGATCCGCAGTTCACCTTGTGGGTCAACCTGAGTCTGGGGGCGATCTGGTTTGCCATCGACAGCAACCCCCCGCGCGCGCGGCTGGGCGGCTGGGCTTTGTTGGGATTTGCCTGCGGCATGGGCCTGATGACCAAAGGTTTCCTCGCCCTGATGCTGCCGGTGCTGATCGCCCTGCCCTACATGATCTGGCGACGGCGCTTCGGTGAACTGGTGCGTTATGGACTGGTTGCCGTAGCGGTGGCCGCGCTGGTCAGCGTGCCATGGGCACTGGCCGTGCATGCCCGTGAACCGGATTTCTGGCGGTTCTTCTTCTGGCACGAACACATCCGCCGCTTCGCCGCCGGTGAAGACGCACAGCACGCACGACCATGGTGGTTCTACCTGCCACTGCTGTTTGCCTCCACCTTGCCGTGGGCACTGCTGTTGCCTTCGACGCTGCTGCGTACCTGGCGGGAAAAGCGCGATCCGAAAATCGCCTTCCTCGCCTTGTGGTTCCTGCTGCCGCTGGCGTTTTTCAGCGCGAGCAGCGGCAAACTGCCGACTTACATCATGCCGTGCCTGCTGCCGTTGGCCTTGCTGATGGGCTACACGCTGATGGGCTGGCTTGAGCGCCAGAACGGCCGCGTCTTGCGCATCAACGGTGTGGTCAACGTAGTGCTGGCCATCGCCGCACTGATCGCGCTGATTTATCTGCAAGCGACCCGTGAAATTTACCAACACACCGAAATGTTCAGCCTGTCGCTGGGCTATATCGTGCTGCTCGGCTGGCTGATTGCCGGATCGCTGCAAGCCTTGCGCCCTCTGGCGCTGTGGGCAATGCCGGCGTTGGGCATCGGCCTGCTCGTCGCATTGCTGCCGGCCGCGATGCCGGCGACCATCGTCAACAGCAAAATGCCGGATCAGTTCATTGCCGAACATCAGCAGGAACTGAGCGAAACCAGCTCGTTGCTGAGTAACGACCTGGGCGCTGCGTCGGCACTGTCTTGGCGTTTGCGTCGCCCGCAAGTCGACCTGTTCAACACCGTTGGCGAGCTCAAATACGGCCTCGATGACCCGGCCATGGCCTCACGCAAGGTCAGCCTCGACGGCGTAAGTGAGTGGATGACCCAGGCGCGCAAAAAAGGCTCGGTGGGCGTGGTGATGCGCGTCAACAGCACCTCTGACGAGCAACAACTGGAGCTGCTGCCGATCGATGGTCAGCACTTCCGGCGCGGCAACCTGGAAATCTTTATCTTTGCCCAGAGCAAACCATGACCGCAGACAAAAAAGATCGGGGCGCGTTGCTGCTTCTGCTGGCCGCAACTGCCCTGCTGTTATTGCTCGGTCTGGGCAGTCGCGAGCTGTGGGGGCCGGAAACCCGCTGGGCCAACATCGCCTTGCAGATGCTGCAAAGCGGCGACTATTTCGATCCCTATCTCAAAGGCAGTCCTTATTACGACAAACCGCTGCTGTCGTACTGGCTGATCACCGCGACCTCCTGGTTCACCGGCGGACTGGGGCACTGGTCGTTGCGTCTGTCTTCGGTGATTTCCGCGTGGTTCAGCGTGTGGCTGGTGTATCTGCTTGGCGAGCAACTGTTTCGCAAAGGCACCGGGCTGATCGCCGGCTGGATGCTCGCGACCACCTTCTATTTCGTGTTCTGGGCGCGAGTCGCCACCGCCGACATTCTCACCGTCTGCGGTGTGCTGGCGGCCGTCTGGTGGTATTGGCGCGGCCCGGATGACACCCGCTTCTGGCGCTACGTGGTGTTCTTCGGTTTGTTGTCGCTGACGTCGCTGTTCAAGGGCCTGATCGGTTTCATCCTGCCGGGGCTGGTGCTGCTGCCGCACCTGCTCAGCGAACACCGCTGGAAACGTCACCTGAACCTGCGACTGTTCAGCGCGATATTGATCGCCGGGGCGTTTTACATGGCGCCGTTCCTGTTGTCTCACCTCTACGGTGCGCCCAACTACGAACAGAGCGGCCTCGGCCTGGTGCTGCGTGAAAACGTCGTGCGGTTTTTCCAGCCGTTCGATCAATTCGGGCCGATTTACACCTACTTGATCTACCTGCCGGTGTACACCTTGCCGTGGGCGCCGTGCTGGTTGATCGCCTTGTGGGTGGCCGCGCGCAACTGGAAGTACATCGAACCGGATACCCGCTGGCTGATTCAAGGGCTCGCGCTGCTGATGCTGTTCTTCACCGCCAGTGGCAGTCGCCGCAGCTATTACGTCTTGCCGCTGGTGCCCTTCGCGCAATTGCTGGGTGCCTGGTGGGTGACCCGGCGCATGGCCGCCCGAAACAGCGAAGGCCGTGGGCTGAAGCTCGGCTTCGCTGTCACCACTGTGTTGCTCGCTGCGGTACTGGGTGTGCTTTACCCATGGACCAACAGCGGCGGCGGTGTCATCCGCTTCGGCGAGCAGGTTCGCGAACAGGCCAGTCAGCAGGCACCATTGAATCAATGGCGCATGGTCATGATCGAGGTCGACAACAAAGTACCGATGTACCTGCAAACCGGTGGTGCACCGTTCTACTACGTGCCGGAAACGATCGAGGACTTCCCGCACAATGGCGACACAGCGACGCTGATCGCCTGGCTGGAAAGGACCAGCGGGGAACACTGGGATCCGCAACGCACGATTTTCGTGGCGCAATACCGTTCCGGTGACGCCGTGCCACTCGATGCGCTGAAGGCTGATCATCAGGTCATCACCACCACCCCGACCCGTGGCGAACAGGTATTCCACGGGCGTGCAGACCAGAGCGTGGCTTACATTCCCCACTCCTGAGCAATGACGTTAAGACAAAAGGAGAGAGTCGCGGTAAATTTGAATGGCAATGACAAGTATTAACGGCTTCTTTGACGTTTTTTTCTCATTTGCCACCCTACATTGCCGCGACTCGACACTTGCAAATCGTTCGCATTGTTTCCTGCGAGGGTTTGCTCATAACGTCTGAAAACAGGAGCTGCCCGAATGAATCCACGCTTTCCATCCTTCTTCAAGCGCGCATTGCTGGCCACCGCGTTGCTCGGCACCGGCGAGGCTTTTGCCGCCGATTCGGTGGGTCTGGTGGTCTACAACGCGCAGCATGAAACGCTGACCAAGGCCTGGGTGGCCGGCTTCACCGAAGAAACCGGAATCCCGGTGACCATTCGCAACGGCGATGACACCGAGATGGGCAACCAGCTCGTGCAGGAAGGCGCCGCCTCGCCGGCAGACGTATTCCTCACCGAAAACTCGCCGGCGATGGTGCTGGTGGACAACGCCAAACTGTTCGCCCCTCTGGCGCCCGCGACCCTTGAGCAAGTCGATTCCGCCTACCGTCCGGCCCACGGCAATTGGGTCGGCATCGCCGCCCGTTCCACCGTGTTCGTCTACAACCCAAGCAAGTTGACTGAAAAAGACCTGCCCAAATCCCTGCTCGACCTCGCCACCCCGGCCTGGAAAGGCCGTTGGGCCGCCTCCCCGGCTGGCGCGGACTTCCAGGCGATCGTCGCCGCCGTCCTGCAACAGAAAGGTGAAGCTGCCACGCTGGAATGGCTCAAGGGCATGAAGACCAACGCCACGATCTATCGCGGCAACAGTGCGGTGCTCAAAGCGGTGAACGCCGGGCAGATCGACAGCGGTGTGATCTACCACTATTACAGCTTCGTCGATCAGTCCAAGACCGGCGAAAACAGTAAAAACACCAAGCTGTACTACTTCAAACATCAGGATCCGGGCGCGTTCGTCAGCACCTCCGGCGCTGGCGTGCTGGCCTCGAGCAAGCATCAGGATGAAGCGCAGAAGTTCGTCAAATACATCACCAGCAAGGAAGGTCAGGAAGTTCTCGAAACCGGCACCTCCTTCGAATACGCCGTGGGTAAAGACGCGCCGTCCAATCCGAAGCTGACTCCGCTAAAAACCCTCGACGCGCCGAAAGTCGATGCGTCGACCCTCGACAGCAAAAAAGCCGTCGAGCTGATGACCCAGGCCGGATTGCTCTAAGTGATGCCCGAAACCTTGCCTGCACCGGCCGTTGCGACGGCCGCCGCCAGCCTCATTCACCCGCCCCGCACGCTGGCCGGGCGTGGCAGTTCGTGGGTGGTGAGCTCGGCGGTGCTGGTGTCGTTGTTGTCACTGCTGCCGATTGCGTTCGTGATCGGCGTGTCGTGGTACACCGGCTGGGCGACCATCGAAGCCCTGATCTTTCGCCCGCGGGTCGGCGAATTGCTGATCAACACCGTGCTGCTGGTGCTGATCACCCTGCCGCTGTGCATCCTGCTCGGAACCACCTTGGCCTGGCTGACCGAACGCAGCAACCTGCCCGGCCGACGCCTGTGGTCAGTGCTGGCGGTGGCTCCGCTGGCCGTGCCGGCGTTCGTCCACAGTTATGCGTGGGTCAGCCTGATTCCGTCGATCCACGGTCTGCCGGCCGGTGTGCTGGTGTCGGTGATCGCCTATTTCCCGTTTCTGTATTTGCCGATTGCCGCGACCTTGCGCCGTCTCGATCCGGCGATTGAAGACGTCGCGCAATCCTTGGGACTCAAGCCGTGGGCGGTGTTCTTTCGGGTGGTGTTGCCGCAATTGCGCCTGGCAATCTGCGGTGGCGCGTTGTTGGTCGGTCTGCATTTGCTGGCCGAGTACGGCTTGTACGCGATGATCCGTTTCGACACCTTCACCACGGCGATCTTCGATCAGTTCAAATCGACGTTTAACGGCCCGGCGGCCAACATGCTCGCTGGCGTTCTGGCGCTGTGCTGTCTGGCGATGCTCACCGCCGAATCTGCCGCCCGTGGCAACGCCCGCTATGCGCGAGTCGGTTCCGGCAGCGCCCGGGACCAGCGCAGCGTGCAACTGGGCCGAGGCGTGACAACCCTGGCTTTATTGCTGCAAACCTTGACCTGCCTGCTCGCGCTCGGTGTGCCGTTGCTCACACTGGGCCGCTGGCTGCTGGCCGGTGGCGTACAGGTCTGGCAAGGTGACGAGTTGCTGCCGGCGCTGCTGCAGACCTTGTCTTACGGAGTGGCCGGCGCGTTGCTGACCAGTGTTGCGGCGATTCCCATCGCGTGGCTGTCGATCCGCTCGCCGGGCAAACTGCAGCGCTTGCTGGAAGGCTGCAATTACATCACCAGCTCCCTGCCCGGCATTGTCGTTGCGCTGGCGTTGGTCACTGTGACCATCCATTTCGCCCGGCCGATCTACCAGACCACCATCACGGTGCTCTTGGCCTATCTGCTGATGTTCTTGCCGCGAGCACTGGTCAGCCTGCGCGCCGGTTTCGCACAGGCCCCGGTCGAGTTGGAAAACATCGCGCAAAGCCTTGGCCGCTCGCCGATACGCGCATTGTGGCTGATCACCGTACGCCTGGCAGCTCCCGGCGCGGCGGCAGGTGCGGCGCTGGTGTTTCTGGCAATCACCAATGAACTGACTGCAACCCTGCTGCTAGCGCCCAACGGCACGCGCACCCTCGCCACCGGATTCTGGGCGATGACCAGCGAAATCGATTACGCCGCCGCAGCGCCGTATGCGCTGCTGATGATCCTGCTTTCCCTGCCGCTGACGGCCATCCTCTATCACCAATCCAGGCGTACCGCTGGCCGATGAACGCTCTCGAACTGCACAACCTCAGTAAAACCTTCGGCGCGCAGAAGGCGCTCGACGACGTCAGCCTCAACGTGCCGACCGGCAGCCGCACGGTGATAGTCGGCCCCTCCGGTTCCGGCAAGACCACGCTGTTGCGGATGATCGCCGGCTTCGAGTTTCCCGACAGCGGCAGCCTCACCCTCAACGGCCAGACGCTGGTCGACCGCAGCCACGCAGTGCCGGCCTATCAACGGCAGATCGGCTACGTCCCGCAGGACGGCGCGTTGTTCCCGCACATGACGGTGGCGGCGAACATCGGTTTCGGCCTGGCCCTGACCGGTGCGGCCCGCACCCAGCGCATCCTTGAGTTGATGGACAGCGTCGCCCTCGACGCCAACATGGCCAACCGTTGGCCCCACGAATTGTCCGGTGGCCAACAACAGCGGGTCTCGCTGGCCCGCGCTCTGGCGCAGCAACCACGGCTGATGCTGCTGGACGAGCCGTTCTCCGCCCTCGACACCGGTTTGCGCAGTGCCATGCGCAAAATGGTCGCGCGCCTGCTCGAAGACGCCGGCGTCACCACCATTCTGGTGACCCACGATCAGAGCGAAGCGTTGTCGTTTGCCGATCAATTGGCGGTGATGCGCAGTGGCCGGCTGGTGCAGTCCGGGCATCCGATGGATCTCTACCGCTATCCGCAGGATGAACAGACCGCGCACTTTCTCGGCGAAGCGGTGGTCCTGCCCGCGCGAATCGAGGCGGGTTGGGCGCATTGCGATCTGGGTCAGGTGGCGGTGAACAGCAACGGCTTCAGCGGCGCCGCGCAGATCATGCTGCGCCCCGAGCAATTGCAGATCGCCGAAGGGGCATCTGACAGTCAAGGCTGCTCTGCGCTGGTCACCGACCGCGATTTTGCCGGCAACACCTGCACCCTGACCGTTGAACTGAGCTCATCCGCGACTCAGGATCCGCCCCGTTCGATTCTGGTGCGCAGCTCCGGCATGCACGCGCCGCCCGCCGGCAGCGCGGTGCAGCTGTCGGTACTCGGTGCGGCGCATGTGTTTGGCCTGAACTGATCAGAGATCGAAGCGATCCACCGCCCGCCGCCGCTCGTTGTCATCGCGCACATCGTAGTTGGCGGTGGTCTGGATGTTGCTGTGATGCGCCAGTTTCTGTGCGATCGACAGGTCGTGCTCTTCGATCACCCGGGTGATGAACGAGCGACGGAAATCGTGGGGCATGATCTTCACCCCGACCTGCGTGCCGCGCTGGCGAGCGATGTAGTAGATCGCATGCTTGGTGATGCGCTCGCGGGTGATGTGGCTGCCACGGCGAATACGGTTGAACAGGAAGGCATCGTCGCTCTCGCCTTCCTTGAGCTGCGAGCGGCGCAGTTCGAGCCATGCATCGAGCTTGCTGAAAGCCCATGCCGGCGCGTACTTGATCAACTGCTTGTTGCCCTTGGCGGTGACGCACAGGCTGCGCTCGCTGAAATCAACCTGATTCAGGTCCAGATCCACCGATTCCGACTTGCGCATGCCGGTGCCGTACAGCAACGCGATGATTGCCGCATCACGCAGGCCCTGCGGGCGTGGATCGGCGGCGCAGACTTCCATCAGTTCGTGTATCAGCGTGCGCTTGAGATTGCGCCCCTGAGACAGCCGCGTGCCGGCGATGCCCTTGACCGAACGCATCTTCAGAAGATGTTCCTGGCTGATCAGACTCATGCGCCAGGCCTCATTCATCACCCCGCGCACCGCATTCACATACAACGAAGAAGTGTTCGGTGCGTAGTTGTCTGCACGTAATGCAGCGACCAGCGCTACAACATCTTCCGGTTGCAAGGCATGCCAGGGAATCTCTTCGACATTCATGTCTTCAAAGCCCAGGCGATCGGCCGCATCTTGCAGCACATAGCGCATGGTCAGTTGGCTGGAGGGCGCCAAACGCGCGAGGTACAGGCTCATCGGGTTGGTTTTTGGAGCGTCAGGGGTTGCAGCAACTAAATCAATCAAACGTTAAACCTTGAGTAAAAAATGTACAGCACTACAACAACTAACAAATGCAATGTACTTGAAGTAAAGAAGGTACTTGAGCGGCACTGTCCGACAAAAAACTGCGATGGACGGCAGAAGCCTGAACAGCGGCTGTATAAGTGACAGATAAACGATTCGCCAACCGGTTTTTCATGTTCCTTTCACAAAAACCGGCATAACCTTAATTCCCATAGGTTCGGTAGTGGCTATGCCCCAACCTGCCGGGCAAATCGTGAAAAGTCAATCAATCCCCGACGTCATGCTTTTTTTGCCAAGTTATTGATGCAGGAGCGCTTTTCTGTGTCTACGCTGAGGCTGGATCCAATAACCGCGTGAATCCATCCTTTATTTTTTTTGTAATGAGGTGCCCATGAGTCAGGCGTTTCTCCCCTTCTCCCGCCCAAGTATTGGCGATGAGGAAATTGCCGCTGTCGAGCAGGTGTTGCGCTCGGGCTGGATCACCACGGGGCCGAAAAACCAGGCACTCGAAGAGCAGTTTGCGCAGTATGTGGGTTGCAAGCACGCGGTGGCCCTGTCTTCGGCCACCGGCGGCATGCACATCACGCTGCTGGCCCTGGGCATCGGCCCGGGCGACGAAGTCATCACCCCGTCGCAGACCTGGGTCTCGACCGCCAACATGATCTCCCTGCTGGGCGCCAAACCGGTGTTTGTCGATGTCGACCGCGACACGCTGATGACCGACGCTGCGCGCATTGAAGCGGCCATCACTCCGCGAACCAAAGCAATCATTCCGGTGCACTACGCCGGCGCTGCATTCGATCTCGATCCGCTGTATGCCCTGGCCGACAAGCACGGCATCCCGGTCATCGAAGACGCCGCCCACGCCGCCGGCACCCGCTACAAGGGGCGCCACGTCGGTTCGCAAGGCACGGCGATCTTCTCGTTCCATGCGATCAAGAACATGACCTGTGCCGAAGGCGCGATGTTCGTCACCGACGACGAAGCCCTTGCCAGCCGCGTGCGCATGCTCAAATTCCACGGCCTGGGCGTTGACGCCTATGACCGTCTGACCGGTGGCCGCAAGCCGCAGGCGCAAGTGATGGAACCGGGTTTCAAGTACAACCTGGCCGACATCAACGCCGCGATTGCCCTGGTGCAGCTGCAACGTCTGGACGAAATCAACGCCCGGCGCACCGAACTGGCCACCAGCTACCTGCAAAAATTCGAAGGCCTGCCGGTGCAACCGCTGGCCCTGCCCGCCTATGCCCAGCAACACGCCTGGCACCTGTTCATCCTGCGCATCGACAGCGAGCGTTGCGGCATGGATCGCGAAGCCTTCATGAAGGCGTTGCAGGATCAGGGCATCGGCACCGGTATCCATTTCATCGCCACCCACCTGCACACCTGGTATCGCCAGCGTGACCCCGACCTGTACCTGCCCAACACCGAATGGAACTCGGCGCGGCTGTGCTCGATTCCGCTGTTCCCCGACATGACCGGTCAAGACCTTGACCGGGTGGTCGGTGCCATCGCTCAAATCATGGAAAAACGCCTGTGAAACCTTATCCAATCCGTAGCGTGTCGATCGTCATCCCGGTCTACAACGAACAGGAAAGCCTGCCCGAGCTGCTGCGTCGTACCGAGGCGGCCTGCCGCCAGTTGCACCACGATTTTGAAATCGTGCTGGTCGACGACGGCAGCCGCGACGAATCGGCGAACATGCTCGAAGAAGCCGCCGGGCGTGAAAACAGCCCGTTCGTGGCGGTCATTCTCAACCGCAACTATGGTCAGCACGCCGCGATCATGGCCGGTTTCGAACAGTGCAAGGGCGACGTGGTGATCACCCTCGACGCCGACCTGCAGAACCCGCCGGAAGAAATCCCGCGGCTGGTGGCCGAAGCCGAAAAAGGTTACGACGTGGTCGGCACCGTGCGCGGCAATCGTCAGGACTCGGCACTGCGCCGTTATCCGTCGAAGCTGATCAACCTTGCCGTGCAACGCTCCACCGGCGTCGCCATGAGCGACTACGGCTGCATGCTGCGCGCCTACCGCCGCACCATCATCGACGCGATGCTCGCCTGCCGCGAACGCAGCACGTTCATCCCGATCCTGGCCAACAGCTTCGCCCGTCACACCACCGAAATCGTCGTGGCCCACGCCGAGCGTGAACACGGCGACTCGAAATACAGCCCGATGCGCCTGATCAACCTGATGTTCGATCTGGTCACCTGCATGACCACCACGCCGCTGCGTCTGCTGAGCATCGTCGGCTTCGCCATGGCCGGATTGGGCGTGCTGTTCGCGATTGCGCTGATCGTTCTGCGTCTGGCCTTCGGTGCCGGTTGGGCCGGTGACGGCATGTTCGTGCTGTTCGCCGTGCTGTTCGTGTTCACCGGTGGCCAGTTCATTGGCATGGGCCTGCTGGGTGAATACCTCGGCCGCATGTACAGCGATGTGCGCGCCCGTCCACGTTTCTTCATCGAAAAGGTGTTGCGCAGCCAGCCGGCCGCTCCGGCCCCTGCCGTCACCGTTGATGGTCTTTCTTCTACCGCTACTTCTTCCACTTCCGATCAGGTTCTCTCATGAGTGCAAAAACTGTTGTCTTCGCCTACCACGATATTGGCTGCGCCGGCATTGAAGCCCTGCTCAACAGCGGCTATGACATTGCAGCAGTGTTCACTCACGCCGATGATCCGAAAGAAAACGCGTTCTATGCCTCGGTTGCACAGCTGTGCGCCAACAAAGGCATCCCGGTGCACGCGCCGGAAGACGCCAACCACCCACTGTGGATCGAGCGCATCGCCAAGCTGGACCCGGAGTACATCTTCTCCTTCTACTACCGCAATCTGCTGAGCGAACCACTACTGGCCCTGGCCAAAAAAGGCGCGTTCAACCTGCACGGTTCGCTGCTGCCACGCTATCGCGGCCGCGCTCCGGCGAACTGGGTGCTGGTCAACGGCGAAACCGAAACCGGCGTCACCCTGCACCGTATGGTCAAGCGCGCTGATGCTGGCGCCATCGTTGCCCAGCAGCGCGTTGCCATCGAGCGCAGCGACACCGGCCTGACCCTGCACGCCAAACTGCGCACCGCCGCCAGCGACCTGCTGCGCGACACCCTGCCGAACATGCTGCAAGGCAAGATCACTGAAACCCCGCAAGACGAATCGAAAGCCACCGTGTTCGGTCGTCGCACCCCGGCGGACGGCAAACTGGTCTGGGCCAAACCGGCCGAAGAACTGTTCAACCTGGTGCGCGCCGTCACCCGCCCTTACCCGGGCGCGTTCTGCGCCGTGGGCGAGCACAAACTGATCGTCTGGAGCGCCGACGTCGTCAAGGGCAACGAAGGCCAGGCGCCAGGCCGCGTGATCAGCGTCGATCCGCTGCGCATTGCCTGCGGTCAGGACTCGCTGGTGATCAACGCCGGTCAGCGCAACGACAACGGCCTGTACCTCAGCGGCCCGCAACTGGCCAACGAACTGGGTCTGGTCGATGGCTCGCTGCTGCGCGGCGCCGAATCCGGTCGTGCGCCACGTCGCACTCGTGTGCTGATCCTCGGTGTCAACGGCTTCATCGGTAACCACCTGTCCGAGCGCCTGCTGCGTGACGACCGCTACGAAGTCTACGGTCTGGACATTGGCTCCGACGCCATCGACCGTCTGCGCAGCCACCCGAACTTCCACTTCGTCGAAGGCGACATCAGCATTCACTCCGAGTGGATCGAGTACCACATCAAGAAGTGCGACGTGGTCCTGCCGCTGGTGGCCATCGCCACCCCGATCGAATACACCCGCAACCCGCTGCGCGTATTCGAGCTGGACTTCGAGGAAAACCTGAAACTGGTTCGCTACTGCGTCAAGTACAACAAGCGCGTGATTTTCCCGTCGACTTCGGAAGTCTATGGCATGTGCCAGGACAAGAACTTCGACGAAGACAGCTCGAACCTGATCGTTGGCCCGATCAACAAGCAGCGCTGGATCTACTCGGTCTCCAAGCAACTGCTGGACCGCGTGATCTGGGCTTACGGCGCCAAGGGCCTGAATTTCACCCTGTTCCGTCCATTCAACTGGATGGGCCCGCGTCTGGACCGTCTGGATTCGGCCCGTATCGGCAGCTCCCGCGCCATCACCCAGTTGATCCTCAACCTGGTGGAAGGCACGCCGATCCGTCTGTTCGACGGTGGCGAGCAGAAGCGTTGCTTCACCGACATCGCTGACGGCGTCGAGGCACTGGCGCGGATCATCGACAACGACAACGACGTGTGCAACGGCCAGATCATCAACATCGGCAACCCGGACAACGAAGCCAGCATCCGTCAGTTGGGCGAAGAGCTGTTGCGTCAGTTCGAAGCGCACCCGCTGCGCCACAACTTCCCGCCGTTCGCCGGTTTCCGCGACGTGGAAAGCAAGGCGTTCTACGGTGCCGGTTACCAGGACGTGGAACACCGCAAGCCAAGCATCGCCAACGCCAAGCGCCTGCTGAACTGGGAGCCGACCGTGGAAATGCGCGAGACCATCGGCAACACCCTGGACTTCTTCCTGCGTGAAGCCATGCTCGAAATCGCGGACAAGAAGTAATGCAGGCAGGTCTTCGTATCGATGTCGACACCTACCGTGGCACCCGAGAAGGTGTGCCGCGGCTGCTGGAGATGCTCGACGAGGCGCAGGTCAAGGCAACGTTTTTCTTCAGTGTCGGCCCGGACAACATGGGTCGGCATCTGTGGCGCCTGATCCGCCCGCAGTTCCTCTGGAAAATGCTGCGCTCCAACGCTGCCGGCCTCTACGGCTGGGACATTTTGCTGGCCGGCACTGCCTGGCCCGGCAAACCGATTGGCCGTGATCTCGGGCACCTGATGCGTCAGGCCCGGGACGCCGGTCACGAAGTCGGCCTGCACGCCTGGGATCACCATGGCTGGCAGGCCAACGCCGGGCGCTGGAGCGACGCGCAACTGATCGAACAGATCCGGCGCGGCGTCGACACCTTGAGCGACATCCTCGGCGAAAAGATCCAGTGTTCGGCCGCCGCCGGTTGGCGTGCGGACGAGCGCGTGATCGAGGCCAAACAGGCCTTCGGCTTTCGCTACAACAGCGATTGTCGCGGGCAGAGCCTGTTCCGTCCGCTGCTGGCGGACGGTTCGCTGGGGACTCCGCAGATTCCGGTGGACCTGCCGACCTTCGACGAAGTCGTCGGCCCGCACGTGGCGGCGAAGGACTTCAACGCCTTCATCCTCGACCGGTTCCAGTCGCAAGCACTCAATGTCTACACCATTCATGCCGAAGTAGAAGGGATTCTGATGGCTCAGGACTTTCGTCAATTGCTGGCCGATGCACGCCAGCGCAATATTGACTTCAAACCCTTGGGCGACTTGTTGCCCGAGTTTTTCAACACCCTGCCCGTGGGCCGCGTGCAACGCGGTGTGCTCGAAGGCCGTGAAGGCTGGCTGGGAGTGCAAGGCGCATGACCAGACGCTGGGCACTGCCGCTGTTGGTCGGCCTCTGTCTGCTGGCCTATCTGTTGCCGTTGAGCACCCATGGCCTGTGGATCCCCGACGAAACCCGTTACGCACAGATCAGCCAGGACATGCTGCTCAGTGGCAACTGGGTGTCGCCGCATTTCATGGGGCTGCGGTATTTCGAGAAGCCGATTGCCGGCTACTGGATGATCGCCATCGGCCAGGAACTGTTCGGGCAGAACCTGTTCGGCGTGCGCTTCGCCTCGGCCCTCAGCACCGCGTTGAGCGTGCTGCTGGCCTACCTGGTCGCGCGCAGGCTATGGAACGATCCGCGCAAGAGCTTCGTCTGCGCCCTGCTCTATATGAGCTTCACCGTCGTCGCCGGTCAGGCCGGGTACGCCAACCTCGATCCGCAATTCACCTTCTGGGTCAACCTGAGCCTGGTGGCGCTGTGGTTTGCGCTCGACAGCAAAAGCACCGGGCACCGTCTGGGCGCCTGGGCGCTGCTGGGGCTGGCCTGCGGCATGGGCTTCATGACCAAGGGCTTTCTCGCCTGGTTGCTGCCGGTACTGATCGCGTTGCCGTGGATGCTTTGGCAAAAACGCTGGCGCGAACTGCTGGTGTTCGGTCCGGTGGCGATCGCCATCGCGATCATCGTCAGCTTGCCGTGGGCGCTGGCGGTGCACGCACAAGAACCGGATTACTGGCGGTTCTTCTTCTGGCACGAACACATCCGGCGCTTTGCCGGTGACGATGCGCAGCACGATGCACCGTGGTGGTTCTACTTGCCGCTGCTGGTGGCATTCAGTCTGCCGTGGGTTGGCCTGTTGCCGACCGCGTTCAAGCAAGCCTGGCAAACCCGGGCCCAGCCGAACATGGTCTTTCTGTTGTTGTGGTTGTGGCTGCCGCTGGGCTTTTTCAGCCTGAGCAACGGCAAGCTGCCGACCTACATTCTGCCGTGCCTGTTGCCATTGGCACTGCTGCTGGGTAATGCGCTGGCTGATCGCCTGCGTCTGGAACAAGGTCGGGCACTGGGGATCAACGGCCTGCTGAACCTGTTGCTGGGTGTGGTCACGCTGATCGCACTGGTTTACCTGCAATTGAACAAACCGGTGTACGACCACGAACTGCACAGCCTGGTGCTGGTGTTCATCGCCCTGATCGGCTGGATCATCGCCAACCTGGCGCAAGCGTTCCTGCCGTTGCAGTGCTGGGCGGCGCCGGCGTTGGGCAGTCTGTTGCTGGCGGGAATCCTGCCGGCGGCGTTGCCCAAGTCGGTGGTGGCCAACAAAACCCCGGATCAGTTCATCCGCCACCATGTCACCGAACTGTCCGGCGCCACGCACCTGCTGAGCAATGATCTGGGTGCGGCGGCAGCGCTGGCCTGGCGCATGAAACAACCGGAGGTCGCGCTGTACAACACGGTCGGCGAACTCAAATACGGTCTGTCCTACCCGGAAGGCGCCGAGCGCCGACTCACCAAGGACAACGTTCAACAATGGGTACGTGAAGCGCGCCGCAGCGGCTCGGTCGGCGTGCTGATGCGTGTCAAGGGTCAGGACGAGCTCGAAGAGCTGGACCTGCTGCCCAAGGACGGTACCCGTTACGAATCGGGCAATCTGGTGATCATGGTGTTGCCCAAGGATCCGTCATGAGCTGGTTGCTGTTACTGACGGCGTGTCTGTTGACCTGCCTGGGGCAAGTCGCGCAGAAATTCGCCGTGGAGAGCTGGCGCGGCGTTGATTCGTCCTGGGCCGACAAACTGCGTTCGCCGTGGTTGTGGCTGGCGCTGTTTTCACTCGGCAGCGGGCTGCTGGTCTGGCTGCTGGTGCTGCAACGTCTTGAAGTGGGCATCGCTTACCCGATGCTCAGCCTCAACTTCGTGCTGATCACCCTGATTGCCCGCTTCGTCTTTCGCGAGCCCATCGACCGCCAGCATTGGCTGGGCGTGGCGCTGGTGATCGGCGGCGTGGTTTTGCTGGGGCAACAGTCATGAACCAAGCGCGTGGAATCGGTTTTGCTCTGGGCAGCGTAATGCTGGTCAGTGGCGCCCAACTGGGCATGCGCTGGAGCATGACGCGCCTGCCGCAACCGGAACAATGGCTGACGGCGCTGAGCACCGGCAGTGTCGATCTGTCGGCAATGGCCGTGGTGGTGGCGGCGATTTTCGCCTACGCCCTGTCGATGCTCTGCTGGCTCGCGGCCTTGCGCGATCTGCCGCTGGGCCGGGCTTATTCACTATTGAGCATCAGCTACGCGCTGGTGTACCTGCTGGCGGCCAGTCTGCCGTTGTTCAACGAATCGTTCAGTTTCACTAAATCGCTGGGCGTGGCACTGGTCATGCTCGGGGTCATCACTATTAACACTCGTCCGTCTCGTGCGCCCGAATTCAGGAGTGCTCCATGAAAATCACAGTATTTGGTAGCGGTTATGTCGGCCTGGTGCAGGCCGCCGTGTTGGCCGAAGTCGGTCACGACGTCGTGTGCATGGACATCGATCAGAAGAAAGTCGAACTGCTGCGCCAGGGTCACGTCAGCATCTTCGAACCGGGCCTGTCGAGCCTGGTGCGCGAAGGCCTGGACTCCGGCCGCCTGCATTTCACTTCCGATGAAAAACTCGCCGTACAGCACGGTCGCGTCGCGTTCATCGCCGTCGGTACACCGTCCAGCGAAGACGGCTCGGCTGACTTGAAATACGTGCTGTCGGTAGGTGACGCCGTGGCGCGCCACCGTGAGCAGCCGCTGATCCTGGTGGAAAAATCCACCGTACCGGTCGGCACCGGCGACACTCTGCGTGCGCACATTCAGGCCGCGCTGGACAAGGCCGGTCGTGAGTTGCAGTTCGATATCGTCTCCAACCCGGAGTTCCTCAAGGAAGGTTCGGCGGTGGCCGACTGCCGTCGTCCGGACCGCATCGTCATCGGCTGCGAAGGTGACGAAGTGCAAGATGTGATGCGCGACCTGTACTCGCCGTTCAACCGCAACCATGACCGCATCATGTTCATGGACCTGCGCAGCGCCGAGCTGACCAAATACGCGGCCAACTGCATGCTGGCGACCAAGATCAGCTTCATCAACCAGATCGCCGAACTGGCCGAACACCTGGGCGCCGACATCGAGTCGGTGCGTCAGGGCATCGGCGCCGACACGCGCATCGGTTACCACTTCATCTACCCGGGCTGCGGTTATGGCGGCTCATGCTTCCCGAAAGACATGCGCGCGCTGATCCACAGTGCCGAACAGGCGCATTGCTCCAGCGACCTGCTGCAAGCGGTCGAAGCGATCAACGAGCGGCAGAAGCACAAGCTGTTCGACCGCATCAATGCGTTCTACAAAGGTGATCTGCGCGGCAAGACCTTCGCCCTGTGGGGCCTGGCGTTCAAGCCAAACACCGACGACATGCGCGACGCGCCGAGCCGCGTACTGCTCGACTCGCTGTTCGCTGCCGGCGCCAGCGTGCGCGCGTTCGACCCGGAAGCGATGCAGGAAACCCAGCATCTGTATCCGAACGAAGAAAAACTGATGCTGATGGGCACTCCGGAATCGGTGCTGGCGGGTTCCGATGCGCTGATCATCTGCACCGAATGGCAGCAGTTCAAGGCGCCGGACTTCGACCTGATCGAGCAACGCCTGAAAGCCCCGGTGATCTTCGACGGCCGCAACCTGTACGACGCCGAGCGTCTGGCGCGCAACGGCTTCAAGTACTTCCCGATCGGCCGTGGCGACTCGCGCAAACTGCCGATGCCGCTGCAGCAATGGTCTGACAAAGCGGACGTCGCTTGATCACGTTGTCGCCTGTCATCCGCCGGCAGTCCCTGATCGCAGGGCTGCTGGCACTGTTGCTGTTCATCGCCGGGGTTTACGGACAGGCGCCCATTGGCTTCGATTCACGTTTCGTACTGTTTGCCCAGGAGATGCTCCGGCACGGGCCAACGGTATTCCCGACCACTTACGGTGAGCCGTACGCCGACTATTCGGCGCTCTCGACGCTGTTCATCTGGTTGTTGTCGTTGCCCTTTGGCGCGGTCAACACCCTGACGGCATGGCTGCCGAGCGCGATTGCCGGTGGAGTGATCGTGACATTGATGTACCGTTTGCTGGCGGTGCATTCGCAGCGCTGGGCGCTGATCAGCATTGCGTTGCTGATGCTCACCAGCACCTTCGTCACCGAAGTGCGCGCGGTGTCGCAAGACCTGATGCTCGCCGCCGTGGCGCTGTCGGTGTTTTATCTGGGCTATGCGCACGACCACTTCGGCTCGCGCCGGCGCTGGCCGCTGATCTTTGTCCTGCTGTTGCTGGGCTTCGGGATTCGCGGGCCTATCGGCCTGGTGGTACCGACCGGCATGCTCTGCAGTTACTACCTGCTCAACCGTGAGTGGAAACGCCTCTTCGTGTTCGGCGTGATCGCTTCTGTGTTACTCGCAGCGTGTGTCAGCCTGCTGTTGTGGCTGGCGAAACTCAGCGGTGGCGAAGCGTTCCTGCAAGACGTGATCCGCATGCAGTTCATGGGGCGCATGGACGGCAGCGAAGGGGTCAGTGGTTCGCTGTATTACTTCACCAGCTCCATCGGCAACTACGCACTGGCGTATCCGCTGGCGATCCTGGCGTTGGCCGCGACCTGGCTGAGCAAACCGCATCAGCGCGGGCCGGCCTTGCGTCTGGTGCAGTACTGCGCCGCCGCCGGGCTGATCGTCATGGTCGGTCTGTCGATTCCACAGGCGAAGAAGGCGCGTTACCTGCTGCCGATGTTGCCGATGGCGGCGATCATCGCGGCGTACCCGTTTCAGGTCCTGCACGGACGAGTGTTCCGCGTATTGCGTGGGGTGATTCAAGGCATCTGGCTGGTGACGCCGGGGCTGTTGATGGTCGCCCTGCTGGTTGCCAGGCGTCGCTTTCCCGAGCAACTCGACGGCATCACCCTGGTGCTGATCGTACTCGGTGTTCTGCAATTGCTCGCGTTGTCGCGTCTGATGATCCCGCGCTGGCGGGCCGAAGTGTTGGCGCTGTGCTCGGTGTTAGCCTTGTGGACGGTGTATGCCGCGGTGTTCGAACCGGTGGAGCGACGTCTGTACGACACGCAGGCGTTCAGTCGTGCTGCCTTCGCGCAGGTGCAGCAGAACCCGGCCCCGCTGGTGCTGCACGGCATGGGCAAAGACGCCAAAGCGATCAAGTTCATGGTCAATGTCGAGCAGGATCTGCAACCGCAGTTCACCGAAACGGTGCAGCAACTCGAAGCCCTCAAAGGCCCGGCCTGGCTGATGATGGACAGCAAGGACCTGCAATCGCTGCAAGGCACCCCGCTGGCCAGCCTGCAACCGGTGCTGACCGGGCGTTTCGACAAGAACGATTACGTGCTGTTGTATCTGAAGCCCTTGTAGGAACTGATTGAGGCTGCGATCTTTTGCGCTTTCAGGAAAAAGATCGCAGCCTGCGGCAGCTTCTACAGGGACTGTTTACCATGAGTTTTGTTGTACGCCGGGCGCGGCAGAATGATGCCGCCGCCCTCCCCGCCATCGAACGCTCGGCCGCCGAGCTGTTTCGCACAGATCCGACCCTCGCCTGGCTGGCCGACACCGACGTGGCCAGCGCCGCGCAACACCGCCAAGCCATCGACAATGCGTACGTCTGGGTCGCCGAAAACACCTCGGCGCAGCTCGCAGGATTTATTCGCGCGCTGGATTTCGGCAACTTGCTGCACATTGAAGAACTGTCCGTCAGCCTGGCGTTTCAGCGGCTAGGCGTGGGTCGTCGACTGGTGTTGACTGCGATCGAACATGCCCGCCATGAGCAATTGCGCGCGGTGACCCTGACCACGTTTCGCGACGTGCCGTGGAATGCGCCGTTTTATCAGCGGATGGGGTTTGTGGAAGTCGCACCCGGTGAGCACGAAGCGCATTTGCTCGATGCTCTGCAGAAAGAAATCGAGCATGGCTTTGCCGCCGAGCGACGCTGCGCCATGCACCTGCCCCTCGACTGAGAACACTGCAAATCCCCTCTGTGGGAGCGGGCTTGCTCGCGAAGGCAGTGTGTCTGCTAATAAATATGCTGAATGTGCCGGCCCCTTCGCGAGCAAGCCCGCTCCCACAGAGAGGAATTGCGGTGTGTCAGGTTGACCGCCGAGCGGGACCCGGTGAGGATGGCAAGGCTCACCCGCGCATTCTGAAATAAGGACATTGATCTCTTCGTGGCCACCTACTCCCGCCTGATCCGCCGACTGATGATCACCTCGCTGAGCATCGTCATCAGCCGTGCCCTGATCAGCCCGCTGTTGACCCTGTTCCTCAGCAACAAACTGGGTCTCAACCCGCAAGACGTCGGCCTGCTGTTGGGCATCGCCGTGTTCAGTGCCACGCTGTTGTCGCTGTACGGCGGCTACATCATCGATCGACTCGACAAGCGCCAACTATTGATCCTGACCATGCTTTCCAGCGGTGTCGGCCTGATGCTGCTGACCTTCGCGCAGAATCTGTACCTGGTCACGCTGGTGCTGATCATCAGTGAAACGGCGTCGGCGCTGTTCCTGATCTGTTCCAAAGCGATGCTCAGTCAAAACCTGCCGGTCGGCCAGCGGGTCAAGGCGTTTTCGCTGAACTACACGCTGACCAATATTGGCTACGCCGTCGGCCCGATGATCGGCGTGGTGATTGCCGGGGTTCAGCCTTCAGCGCCGTTTATCGTCGCGGGGCTGATTGCCGCTGGCAGCGTTTTTCTGCTGCTGGGCGTGTCCCGCGAGGCCAGTCCGGAGTCGCAGGCCAGCCCCCCGCAGAGTTTCCTGAACACCCTGATCATTCTGAAAAACGACCGCACGATGATCCTGTTCACCCTCGGTTGCTTGCTCAGCACCCTGGTTCACGGGCGCTTCACCCTGTACCTGTCGCAGTATCTGCTGGTGACCCACACGCAGGAGCAGACCCTCGACACCATGGCCGCCCTGCTCGCCTGCAACGCGATCACGGTGATCCTGCTGCAATACCAGATCGGCCGCTTCCTCAAGCGTGAGCACCTGCGGTTCTGGATTGCCGGCGGCACCGCGTTGTTCATCGTCGGTCTGATCGGCTTCAGCCTGGCCGACAGTCTGGTCGGCTGGTGCGTGGCGATGTTCATCTTCACCCTCGGCGAGATGATCATCTATCCGGCGGATTTCCTCTTCGTCGACACCCTCGCGCCCGAAGAGCTGCGCGGCAGTTACTACGGTGCGCAGAACCTCGCGGCGCTGGGCGGTGCGCTGAGTCCGGTGATGTGCGGGGTTCTGCTGATGCACACGCCGGCGCCGAGCATGTTCTACGCCTTGAGCGCTCTGGCGGGGCTGGGTGGGTATTTGTGTTTTGTCAGCGGACGCCGCGTGGCGACAACTCAAAAATAATGCACTGAAGCAGCATTTATATGAATTTGTCAGCATCGACTTTGCACGGCACACTGTGCGCGTTCCTCCCCCAATAGTTGGAACGCTTCGAGGACTTTCCGAAACGGACAAGTCCTTTTTTTTGCCCCGAATTTACTGCAAGGACCCGATTCACATGCTCGCTCGCTGGTTGCCCGCCGCCATCAACACCCGCCCCACCGAATGGAGCCGCGCCGCGATCGGCATGGCGCTGGGCACTTTGTTCAGCGTCTGGGTGTGCAGTCAGGTGTTCGGCATTGAGGTCGCGTATCACCTGATCGGGCCGTTGGGCGCTTCAGCGGTGTTGCTGTTTGCCGTCTCATCGGGCGCCCTCGCGCAACCCTGGTCGATCATCGGCGGCTACCTGTGCGCCAGCGTGGTCGCGCTGCTGGTGGCCCACGTCCTCGGCCGCACCTTGGGCAGCGCCTGCCTGGCAGCAGGCATGGCGTTGATCCTGATGTGCTGGCTGCGTTGCCTGCATCCACCGGCCGGCGCACTGGCGCTGACCTTGGTACTGGCCGATCCGGCCACCATCGCCATGGACTGGAAAGCCATGGAACCGGTGATGCTCGCCGCCGCGTGCATGCTGCTCAGCGCGCTGGCCTACAACAACCTGACGCGCATCCGCTACCCCAAGCGCCCGGCCGAGCCAGCGCCGGCACTGGCACCGGTCGATAGCCAGGCAATTACCGCTGAGGATTTGAAACTGGCATTGGCCGACATGGAAGCGTTTATCGACGTCACCCCCGAAGACCTCGAGCAACTGATCCACGCCAGCGAGCTGCATGCCAAACGCCGCAGCATCGGCGAAGTCTTCACCCGATAACCACCTGCATCATTGTGGCGAGGGAGCTTGCTCCCGCTTGGCTGCGCAGCAGTCGTAAAACCGCGGTGTTGGGCCGCTTCGCAACCCGGCGGGAGCAAGCTCCCTCGCCACAAAGGCAATCCTCAACCTGCTGCAAAAACGCAAACTCCCCCTGCACATATCCCGGTTGTACACGGCAAATTTGCACTGTTACGATCCGTCAACGCTCGCGCGCGAGCTTCTCGAATAAAGACAATAAAAGCAGGGAGTTAGTGATGACTGCTCAGGCTTCATCCCAGCGGACGCCGTCCATGGATGCCACGCCAGACGAAGTGCTGGCCGAGGTTCGCAATCACATCGGTCACCTGACCCTCAACCGCCCCGCCGGTCTCAACGCCATCACCCTCGACATGGTTCGTCAGTTGCAGCAGCAACTCGATGCCTGGGCGACTGACGCCAGCGTGCACGCCGTGGTGCTGCGCGGTGCCGGTGAGAAGGCATTCTGCGCCGGTGGCGATATTCGTTCGCTGTACGACAGCTTCAAAAGCGGCGACACGCTGCACGAAGATTTCTTCGTCGAGGAATACGCCCTCGACCTGACGCTACATCATTACCGCAAACCGGTGCTGGCCTTGATGGACGGTTTCGTCCTCGGCGGCGGCATGGGCCTGGTGCAAGGCGCGGATCTGCGGGTGGTCACCGAAAAGAGCCGGCTGGCGATGCCGGAAGTGGCGATCGGGTATTTCCCCGATGTCGGCGGCAGCTATTTCCTCTCGCGGATTCCCGGTGAACTGGGGATCTATCTGGGCGTCAGTGGCGTGCAGATTCGCGCGGCCGATGCGTTGTACTGCGGGTTGGCGGACTGGTTTGTCGACAGCAGCAAACTGTCGAGCCTCGACGAACAACTCGATCATCTGGAATGGCGCGACACGCCGCTCAAGGATCTGCAGGGCCTGCTGGCGAAAAACGGCGTGCAAACCCTGGCCGATGCGCCGCTGGAGAAACTGCGCCCGGCCATCGACCACTTCTTCGCCCTGCCGGACGTGCCGAGCATTGTCGAGCAACTGCGCGCCGTCACCGTCGCCGACAGCCATGAGTGGGCGACGACCACCGCTGACCTGCTGGAGACCCGCTCGCCACTGGCGATGGCCGTGACCCTGGAAATGCTCCGTCGCGGTCGGCACCTGAGCCTGGAACACTGCTTCGCTCTCGAACTGCATCTGGATCGCCAGTGGTTCGAACGCGGCGACCTGATCGAGGGCGTGCGCGCCCTGCTGATCGACAAAGACAAGACCCCACGCTGGAACCCGCCGACCCTTGCTGCGCTGGACACCGGGCATGTCGCGAGTTTCTTTCACGGTTTTACTGAGAGCGGGAGCTGAGCCATGCACGATCTCGAACTGACTGAAGAACAAGTGATGATCCGCGACATGGCCCGGGACTTCGCCCGTGGCGAAATCGCGCCGCATGCGCAAGCCTGGGAAAAGGCCGGCTGGATCGACGACGCACTGGTGGCGAAGATGGGCGAACTCGGTCTGCTCGGCATGGTGGTGCCCGAGGAATGGGGCGGCACTTACGTCGATTACGTGGCCTATGCGCTGGCGGTGGAAGAAATCTCTGCCGGCGATGGCGCGACCGGCGCGTTCATGAGCATCCACAACTCGGTGGGCTGCGGGCCGGTATTGAATTACGGCAGCGAAGAACAGAAAAAGACCTGGCTGGCGGATCTCGCCAGTGGCCAGACGATTGGCTGCTTCTGCCTCACCGAACCGCAGGCCGGCTCCGAAGCGCACAACCTGCGCACCCGCGCCGAACTGCGCGACGGCCAGTGGGTGATCAACGGCGCCAAACAATTCGTCAGCAATGGCAAACGGGCGAAACTGGCAATCGTGTTTGCGGTGACGGATCCGGATCTGGGCAAGAAAGGCATTTCCGCGTTCCTGGTGCCCACCGATACCCCGGGTTTCATCGTCGATCGCACTGAACACAAGATGGGCATACGCGCCTCCGACACCTGCGCGGTGACCCTGAACAACTGCAGCATTCCCGAGGCCAATCTGCTCGGCGAGCGCGGCAAGGGCCTGGCGATTGCCTTGTCCAACCTCGAAGGCGGCCGCATCGGCATTGCTGCGCAAGCCTTGGGCATCGCCCGGGCCGCGTTTGAGGCGGCGCTGGTGTATTCCCGCGATCGCATCCAGTTCGGCAAGCCGATCAACGAACACCAGAGCATCGCCAACCTGCTGGCCGACATGCACATGCAAATCAACGCGGCGCGCTTGATGATCCTGCACGCGGCGCGCCTGCGCACGGCGGGCAAACCGTGCCTGTCGGAGGCCTCACAGGCCAAACTGTTCGCCTCGGAAATGGCCGAAAAGGTCTGTTCCTCGGCGATTCAGATTCATGGCGGGTATGGGTATCTGGAAGACTATCCGGTCGAGAAGTACTACCGCGATGCGCGGATTACCCAGATCTACGAGGGGTCGAGCGAGATTCAGCGGATGGTGATTGCTCGGGAGCTGAAGAACTATCAGTTGTAACGCCAAAAGCTTCGCGAGCAAGCCCGCTCCCACATGGGATTTGTGTACGACGCAGATCCAATGTGGGAGCGGGCTTGCTCGCGAAGGCGTCAGTCAGCTCAGCGCATTATTTGCCCTCAAACTCCGGCGTCCGCTTGGCGACGAACGCCGCCATGCCTTCCTTCTGATCCTGGGTGGCAAACGCCGCATGGAACACCCGGCGTTCGAAGCGCACGCCTTCAGTCAGGTTGACCTCAAAGGCGCGGTTGACGCTTTCCTTGATCATCATCGCAATCGGCAACGACTTGCTGGCGATCACCGCGGCGACTTTAAGCGCCTCGTCGAGCAGTTCATCGCTCGGCACGATCCGCGCAACGATGCCGCAGCGTTCGGCTTCCACCGCATCGATCATCCGCCCGCTGAGGCACATTTCCATGGCCTTGGCTTTGCCCACGGCGCGGGTCAGGCGCTGGGTGCCGCCCATGCCCGGGAGCACGCCGAGGTTGATTTCCGGCTGACCGAATTTGGCGTTGTCACCGGCCAGGATGAAGTCGCACATCAGCGCCAGTTCGCAGCCGCCACCGAGGGCGAAACCGTTGACCGCAGCAATGATTGGCTTACGGCGGTTGGCCACACGGTCGCTGTCGCTGAACAGGTCATCCATGTAAATCTGCGGGTAGGTCAGCTCGGCCATTTCCTTGATGTCGGCGCCGGCGGCGAAGGCCTTCTTCGAACCGGTGATGACGATGCAACCGATGTTCGCATCCGCTTCCAGACCATCGAGGGCATGGTTCACTTCGCTGACCAGTTGCGCGTTCAGGGCGTTCAGCGCCTGTGGGCGGTTGAGGGTGATCAGGCCGACGCGGCCGTGGTTTTCCAGCAGAATCGTTTCGTAAGTCATGGGCAAGATTCCTTGTCAGAGATTGCGCGAAATAACCATGCGCTGAATGTCGCTGGTGCCTTCGTAGATCTGGCACACGCGCACGTCGCGGTAGATGCGTTCCAGCGGGAAATCGTTGAGATAACCGTAACCGCCCAGCGTCTGCAACGCCATTGAGCAAACCTTCTCGGCCATTTCCGAGGCGAACAGTTTCGCCATCGAAGCCTCGACCAGCGCCGGCTGGCCGCTGTCACGCAGGGCCGCGGCGTAATGCACCATTTGCCGGGCGACGGCGATCTGCGTGGCCATGTCGGCCAGACGGAACGCCACGGCCTGGTGTTCGATGATCGGTTTGCCAAAGGTGTCGCGTTCGCGGGCGTAATCGCGAGCCGCTTCGAACGCAGCGCGGGCCATGCCCACCGCTTGCGAGGCGATGCCGACCCGCCCGCCTTCGAGGTTGGCCAGGGCGATTTTGTAGCCTTCGCCCTCCTCACCCAAGCGGTTGGCGACAGGCACCTTCACGTCTTCAAACAGAATCTGGCAGGTGTCCGAGGCGTGCTGGCCGAGCTTGTCTTCGACCCGGGCGACTTTATAGCCCGGCGAATCGGTGGGCACGATGAACGCCGTGATCCCGCGTTTGCCGGCACTCGGATCGGTCACCGCAAACACGATCACGATCCCGGCGTTCTGCCCGGAAGTGATGAACTGTTTGCAGCCGTTCAGCACGTAGTGCTCACCTTCCAACCGTGCGCGGGTTTTCAGGCTGCTGGCGTCGGAACCGGCCTGCGGTTCGGTCAAGGCGAAGGCGCCGAGCATGGCGCCGCTGGCCAACGGTTTGAGGAAGCGTTCGCGCTGGTCGTCGTTGCCAAACTTGAGAATCGGCACGCAGCCCACCGAGTTGTGCACGCTCATGATGGTCGAGCAGGCGCCGTCGCCGGCGGCGATTTCTTCCAGGGCCATGGCGTACGCCAGGTAGCCGGTGTCACAGCCGCCCCACTGCTCCGGCACAAGCATGCCGAAGAAGCCCAGTTCGGCCATCTCGCCGATGGCTTCCTTGGGGAAACGATGCTCGCGATCCCACTCGGCGGCGAACGGTTTCAGCCGTTCCTCGGCGAACTGCCGGGCCATGTCGCGGATCTGGGTCTGGTCTTCGTTGGGAATCATGGTGAATCCTTAAATTCAAGTCGACCCGCTTTCCCTTGTAGGAGTGAGCCTTCTCGCGATAGCGGTGGGTCATATAAATCAGTGTTGACTGACACGACGCCATCGCGAGCAGGCTCACTCCTACAAAGGGATTGCGTGAATCAATAAACGCATTCCACGGCCATCGCCGTGGCTTCACCGCCGCCGATGCAGATCGCCGCGATCCCGCGTTTCAGGTTTTTCTGGCGCAGGGCCGAGAGCAAGGTCACCAGAATCCGCGCGCCCGAGGCACCGATCGGATGGCCCAGCGCGCAGGCGCCGCCGTGCACGTTGAGCTTGTCGTGGGGAATTTCCAGGTGGGTCATCGCGGCCATCGCCACCACGGCGAACGCTTCGTTGATTTCGAACAGATCGACCTCGTTCAACGCCCAACCGGTCTTCTTCACCAGCTTCTTGATCGCGCCAATCGGTGCCACCGGGAACAGGCCCGGCGTGTCGGCAAACGCCGCGTGACCATGAATCACCGCCAGTGGTTTAAGCCCGAGTTTCTGCGCTTGCGACTGGCGCATCAGCACCAGTGCCGCCGCACCGTCGGAGATCGAGCTGGAGTTGGCCGCCGTCACCGTGCCGCCTTCACGGAACGCCGGTTTCAGCGAGGCGACTTTGTCCAGTTTGGCTTTCGGCGGCTGCTCGTCGTTGCTGATCAGTACCTGCTCCTTGCCGACGGTCACGGTCAGCGGAACGATCTCGGCCTTGAAGCTGCCGTCGTTGATCGCCTGTTGGGCGCGGGTGGTCGAAGCAATGGCAAACGCATCCTGGGCTTCGCGGCTGAAGTCGTTGGTTTCGGCGCAGTCCTCGGCAAAGGTGCCCATCAGACGGCCCTTGTCGTAGGCGTCTTCGAGACCGTCGAGGAACATCGAATCGAGCACCCGGCCATGGCCCATGCGGTAGCCGGCGCGGGCACGATCCAGCAGATACGGGGAGTTGGACATGCTTTCCATGCCGCCGGCGATCACCACATCGGCGCTGCCGGCCAGCAGCATGTCGTGGGCGAGAATGGTGGTTTCCATGCCCGAGCCGCACATCTTGTTGACCGTGGTGCAGCGCGTCGATTTATCCAGCCCGGCACCCAGTGCCGCCTGACGCGCCGGTGCCTGACCGAGGCCGGCCGGCAATACGCAACCGAACAATACTTCGTCGACCGCATCGCTGGCAACTCCGGCGCGTTCAACCGCGGCCTTGATCGCGGCGGCACCGAGTTGCGGCGCGGTGAGGCTTTTCAGTTCGCCCTGAAAACCGCCCATCGGGGTGCGGACGGCGCTGACGATAACAATCGGATCGTTGGCAATAGTCATGACAAATCCTCCTTACTTGGCGGCCATGCGCAAGGCGCCGTCGAGACGGATCACCTCACCGTTGAGCATGCTGTTTTCGATGATATGCCTAACCAGCGCGGCGTACTCGGCAGGTTTGCCAAGACGCGGCGGGAACGGCACGCCAGCGGCCAGCGACTCGCGCACTTCCGGGGTCATGCCGGCCATCATCGGCGTTTCGAAAATGCCCGGGGCGATGGTCATCACGCGGATGCCGAAGCGTGCCAGTTCACGGGCGGCCGGCAGGGTCAGGCTGGCGATCGCGCCTTTGGAGGCGGAATACGCGGCCTGACCGATCTGGCCGTCGAACGCAGCGACCGAGGCGGTGTTGATGATTACCCCGCGCTCGCCATCGGCATTCGCTTCGCTCTCGGCGATGGCCGCCGCGGCCAGACGCAACATGTTGAAGCTGCCGATCAGGTTGACGTTGATCACCTGGGCAAAACTCGACAGCGCATGCGGGCCGTTCTTGCCGAGGATCTTTTCGCCACGGACGATACCGGCGCAGTTGACCAGACCGTTGAGGCTGCCAAAGGCTTTCACCGTCGCCTGCACCGCAGCTTCGGCAGCGGCTTCGTTGCTGATGTCGGCCACCACGCTGTGCGCGCCAAGGCGCTGGGCCTGAGCGGCTACCGCTTCGGCGTTCATGTCCACCAGCATCACTTTGGCGCCGGCACTGACCAGCAATTCAGCGCTGGCCGCGCCCAGGCCGGAGGCGCCGCCGGTGACGATAAAAACCTTGTTCTCGATCTGCATGACTGACTTCCTGATTCAAGCTGAAACGTTATGCGCCGCGGCCTCTTGAGCCTTGGCGATTTCCTGGTTGCGCAAGATAAAGCGCTGCAATTTGCCGCTTGGGGTTTTCGGCAATTCGCTGACAAATTCGATTTCCCGCGGGTACGAATGCGCGGCCAAGCGTTTGCGCACGTGTTGCCGCAACTCTTCGGCCAGCGCCGGTTCGGCGCGGTATTGCGGGTTGAGCACGACGAAGGCCTTGACCAGTTCGGTGCGCTCCGGATCCGGCTTGCCGACCACGGCGGCTTCGACCACCGCCGGGTGTTCGATCAGCGCGCTTTCGACGTCGAATGGGCCGACGCGGTAGCCGGAAGTGGTGATCACGTCATCACTACGGCCGACGAAGCTGATGCTGCCGTCCGGGTTCCACTCCACGGTATCGCCGCTGAGGTAGTAATCGCCGACGAAGGCTTTGGTCGGCACGCCCTCGTAGCCGCCGAACCAGCACATCGGCGACTGGGTGCGGTCGATGGCGAGAATGCCCGGCTGGCCGACGCCGAGTTCGTTGTACTGCTCGTCGAGCACCACGATGCGATGGCCCGGCGAGGCGAAACCGGCGGCGCCGAGGTGGATCGGGTGCTGCAGACCGTGGTGGTTGCACAGAACCATGCCCAGTTCGGTCTGGCCGTAATGGTCGTGAATGACTACGCCGAGATTGTCGGCGAACCAGCGGATCACTTCCGGGTTGAGCGGCTCGCCGGCGCTGCTGACGATGCGCAGCTTGCCCTTGATCGATTTGGCGAACTCGTTGCCGCCGGCAATCAACAGACGATACGCGGTTGGCGAACCGGTGAGGTTGGTGATGGCGTATTTGTTGATCACCCGGCAGGTGCTTTCGAGAGTGAACGGGCCATCGTAAAAAGTGATCGGGTGCCCCATCGACATAGGGCCGGTGACGCCGAAATAGATGCCGTAGGCCCAGCCCGGATCGGCGACGTTCCAGAACGAATCTTCGGGACGCAGATCCACCGCGTCGCGGGTGTAGCTCTGGAACGCGACGATGGCCTTGAGCGGCACCGACAGTGCTTTCGACGGGCCGGTGGTGCCCGAGGTGAACATCAGCAGGAACGGGTCTTCGCCCGACAGTAATACCGGTTCGCAGACGCTGGAATGATTAGGCAGCTCGGCCCAGAAACTGAAATCGCCACGCACGATGCCCTGGCCCTTGGCGCCGCCGACGGTGACGATGGTCGGGCATTCGCTGACTTCAGCGAGTTTCGGCCGGTTGACCGCGTCGGTGACCACCACTTTGGCGCCGGAACTGTTCAGGCGATGTTCGATGGCCTTGGGGCCGAATGCGGTGAACAACGGCTGATACACCGCGCCAATGCGCCAGGTGGCGCACACGGTGATGAGCAACTCGATGTTGCGTGGCAGCAGACCGGCGACCTTGTCGCCCTTCTGCACGCCTTGTTCGAGAAGGAAATTGGCGAAACGCGCGGCTTGGTCTTGCAGCTCGCTGAAGGTGTACGTGGCACTCGCGCCGTCGCGGCCCTCCCAGAACAACGCAATGCGCCCCGGCAAGGCGTGGCGGTCGCAACATTCGACGCAGGCGTTGAGCGCCTCCAGCGTGCCGCTGAGCGCAGCGTCCACGGTGTGCTGATAGTTGAACTGTTCGGTGGCAGACAGGTAATCGCGCATTGCCAGAATCCCTCGGTGTTTTTATTAGGCTGGGAACCGTAAACAACACAGGGATAGTCGCGCTGCGGCGCTGAAGCGGCAATGGTCAAAGCCATCAAAGTGGCTGACTGGTTTGGCCAAGGTTCGAGAGATGCACAGGCTGGACTGACGCCTTCGGGAGCAAGCCCCCTCCCACAGGGAATTGCATTTCACAATGAGGGATCAGCCACAAAAGCAAGGGAGGCTGCAATCAAAGAAGGAATGCATTTCAAATGATGGCCACCTGAGCAATCCAGGCAGGCTGCAAATAACAGGAAAAATGCATTTCAAATGTGGGAGGGGGCTTGCTCCCGAAGAGGCCTGATCAGGCTACAAACAATCCGGATCAGACCGCTTCGTTGAGGATCAGGGTGCGGTAATGCCCAGGGTTCGACCCCGACCACTTGCGAAACGCCTTGTAGAACGAGCTCGCATCGGCAAACCCCAGCCGCGTCGCGATTTCGACGAAGCTGATCGACGGCTCCGCCAGCCAGCTGATCGCCAATTCCTTGCGCACGCTGTCCTTGAGCCCCTGATAGGTCTGCCCCTCCTCGGACAAACGTCGGCGCAGGGTCGAGGCGGACATGCACAGTTGTTGCGCCAGCGCCTCGGTCTCCGGCCACTGTTCGGCGGGTAGCTGCCGCAGGTCCTGTTTGATCCGGCTGGCCAGGCTTTCCGGGTCGCGGTATTTCACCAGAATGTTCGCCGGCGCATGGGCCAGAAAGCGTTTCAGTTCTTCGGCCGTACGCTTGATCGGCAGGTCGAGGCAGTCAGCAGCAAAGATCATCCGCGTGCGCGGACGGTCGAAGCGCAGGTTTTCCGAGAACATCACCCGGTAGTCGTCGCAAAAGTCCGGCTCGGCGCAGCGCAGTTCGATCGCCAGAATCGGAATCCGCCGCCCCGCCAGCCAGCAGGCCACGCCGTGGACGATCATCCAATAGGTGAAATAGGTAAACGCCCGGCGCGGCTCGGGATCGTCTTCGAGCAGGACGATTTCCGCCAGGCTCTGCTGATGCGCCAATTGCGCGGGCATTTTTTCCAGCATCAAGGAGAGGAAATTCAGGCCCATGCCCAGACCGGTGGCCAGCGTCGGTTGCGCCATGGCGCTGCGGCAAAGGAACTCAAGACTGCCGGACTTGAGCTTGCGTGGGTCCATGCCGAAGAACTCGTCATCGCCGCGCCGGGCCAGCAAGCGCCAGAGTCTGGCGTATTGCGAGGCAGGCACCCGACCTTGCTTGCTGTGCAGCAGCGCCGGAGCAATCCCGACCTTGTTCAAGACTTCATCCGTGGCCACGCCCGGGGCACAACTTTGCAGCAGCGCTTCACGCACCAGTTGAACGGCAATGGTGTCCTTTTCCGACATGGAGCGAGGCAGACCTTGTTGTTTTCGAGTGAGTGGCATCTTAACGCAGGATGCGAATTCAGCACGAATCCCCTGTGGGAGGGGGGGTTGCCCCCGGAGAGGGCGGGGGACCAAAAAACCCTCTCTCGTCGCCCCCCCCCTCCGGGGCGGAGCCCCCCCCCCCC
>NZ_JAJSLU010000002.1:442737-457691 GCF_023063025.1 Pseudomonas sp. YL2
GGGGGGGGGGGGGCTGGCCCGGGAAGCGGTTGTCCCACCACCCCCCTTCCGCCCGGCCGCCCCCCCTCCGCGAACAATCCCCCTCCCACAGGGATTTGTGCGTGGCAAAAAACAGGTTGTTCAGCTTGCGTTCAGGTTTATGTCAATCATTGTCATGTGAGAATGGTTGTCATTATGTTACAACTTGTAACTTCTTCGAATGACTTAGTGGACACCGAATGCTCGTTCCCTTTCTGATCATGCTGCGCGAAGGCATTGAAGCCGCCCTGATCGTTGGCATCATCGCCAGCTACCTGCAACAGACCGGTCGTGGCCAGTGGATGCCGGCAGTGTGGATCGGCGTCTTCCTCGCCGCCGCTCTGGCGCTGCTGGTCGGCGGTGGCCTGGAACTGGTCAGCGCCGAATTCCCACAGAAACAGCAGGAGTTGTTTGAAGGCATTGTCGGACTCGTCGCGGTGGGCATTCTCAGTTCGATGGTGTTCTGGATGCGCAAGGTCGCGCGGTCGATCAAGCATTCGTTGCAGGCCTCGCTGGATCACGCTCTGACTTCGTCAAAACATCAGGTGATCGCGCTGATCGCCATGGTGTTCTTCGCCGTGGCTCGCGAAGGCCTGGAAACCGTGTTCTTCCTGCTCGCCGTGTTCCAGCAGAGCGAAGGCCCGGGCGCGCCGATCGGTGCCCTGCTCGGCCTGGTGCTGGCGATTGTTGTCGGCTTCCTGATCTACAGCGGCAGCATGCGCCTGAACCTGTCGGCGTTCTTCAAGTGGACCGGGTTGTTCATTCTGGTGGTCGCCGCCGGGATCCTCGCCAATTCGGTGCAAGCCCTGCATGAAGCCGGCGTGTGGAATCACCTGCAAACCGTGCTGTTCGACTTCAGCGCGACGCTGCCGATGGACGGCCCGCTGGGCTCGGTGCTGGCCGGCATGTTCGGTTATCAGGATGCGCCGACCGTCAGCACCCTCGGTGCGTACCTGATCTATCTGGTGCTGGCGCTGGTGATGTTTTTCTACCCCGCCGCGCCGGCCTCCAGTGCTGACGCAGCCGGCAAATCGTCTTCCGTTTCCAGCCAATAAGGGCCTCCATGTCAAAGCCTAATACTCCTCAGGCCTCCCCTCCCCGCGCCTTGCGCTGGGCGGTGGCCGGTTCGGTGGTCGTGATGATCGCCGCCGGTGGCCTGTTCTACTACGCCTCGAAAATGGCCGCGGCCAAGCGTCAGCACAACCATGACGAAGTCGTGGTCAACATCAACGCCCACAGCTGCGATCCGAACGAGCTGACGGTTCCTGCCGGCCGCGCCAGTTTCCGCATCGTCAACCGTTCTGACCGGGCGGTGGAGTGGGAAATCCTCGACGGCGTGCTGGTGATCGAAGAGCGCGAAAACATCGCGCCGGGCCTGAGCCAGGTGATCAACGCCAACCTGCAACCCGGCGACTACGCGATCACTTGCGGTCTGCTGAGCAATCCGCGTGGCGTACTGCACGTGACGCCGACGGCAGCCTCCGATGCTGCCGCCAAGGCCAAGCCATCGATGGTCGCCTTCGTCGGGCCGCTGTCGGAGTTCCGCGTGTATCTGGCGACGCAAGGCAGCGCGCTGATCAAAGCCGTGACCGCGCTGAATCAGGCAATTGCCGGCGGCGATCTGGCCCAGGCGCAGACGCTGTACCTGCCGGCGCGTGCCGCTTACCAGCGTCTGGCGCCTGCCGCGCAACGGCTGGCCGAACTGGACAACAGCATCAATGCCCGCGCCGATTACTTCGAAAAACGCGAACAGGATCCGGCCTTCGTCGGCTTCCACCGCGTCGAATATGCACTGTTCCAGCAACGCAGCCTCGACGGCTTGAACCCGGTCGCCGAGCGTCTGCTGGCCGACGTCACCACGCTCAAGCAACAGCTGCTGGCCCAATCGCTGCCGCCGGAGCAACTGGTGAGCATCGTGGTGCGCAATCTCAACACCCTGGCTGATGTGCGCGCCGCTAGCGGTGAAGAGGAACGCTACAGCCACGCCGACCTCAACGGCTTCGCCAACAACCTGGAAACCGCGCACAAAGTCGTCGAGCTGCTGCGGCCGATGCTGACCAAGTCAGCGCCGGATCTGCTGCCGAAAATCGACGCGGCGCTGAGTGATTTCGACAGCGTACTGAACAGCTTCAAGGTCAAGGACGGCTACGCCACTTACGACATGGTCAGTGGCGAACAACGCAAACAGATCGCCGACAAGGCTCAGGCCCTGGCTGACGCTCTGGATGGCATCGATCCCGCCCTCGGCCTTTCCGGCCTGTAAGCAGAAGACGAATACCGATGAAAGAATTGCAAAACCTCGATCTGCAACGTCGCCGCCTGTTGATGGGTATGGGTGTCGCCGGTGTTGCGCTGGCCGGTTCGGCCCTGAGCTGCCCGGCCATGGCGGCGGCCCCGGCGCAAGTCACCGAAGCGCCGAGCAGCGACAAGACCGAAGACCGCCACGATTTCCACGGCGTGCACCAGACCGGGATCGTCACCCCGCGTCCGGCGTCCGGCATGTTCGTGTCCTTCGACGTGCTGGCTAGCGATCGCGAAGACCTGGAGCGGCTGTTCCGTACCCTCAACGAGCGCATCGCGTTCCTGATGAAGGGCGGCCCGGTGGCGCAGATCGACCCGAAACTGCCGCCGCCGGATTCCGGCATTCTCGGCCCGGTGGTGACCCCGGACAACCTGACCATCACCGTCTCGGTAGGCGAATCGCTGTTCGACGAGCGCTTCGGTCTGGCCGCCGCCAAACCGAAGCGCCTGCAACGCATGGTCGGCTTCCCCAACGATGCACTGGAGGCCGATTGCTGCCACGGCGATCTGAGCCTGCAATTCTGCTCGAACACTGCCGACACCAACATTCACGCCTTGCGCGACATCGTCAAGAACCTGCCGGACCTGCTGCTGGTGCGCTGGAAACAGGAAGGCAGCGTGCCGCCACAAGCCCCGGCCAAACCGGGTGTGCCGGCGCAATCGGCGCGTAACTTTCTCGGTTTCCGCGACGGCTCGGCCAACCCCGATTCAAACGATGCCAAGGCCATGGACAAGATTGTCTGGGTGCAACCGGGCAGCGATGAGCCGGCGTGGGCGGCCCACGGCAGCTATCAAGCGGTGCGGATCATCCGCAATTTTGTCGAGCGCTGGGATCGTACGCCGTTGCAGGAACAGGAAAGCATCATCGGCAGGGTCAAGACCACTGGCGCACCGATGGGCGCGCAGCACGAGAGCGAAGTCCCGGATTACAGCAAAGACCCGGAAGGCAAACTGACCAAGCTCGACGCACACATTCGCCTGGCCAACCCGCGCACCGCCGCGAGCCAGGCCAACCTGATCCTGCGCCGGCCGTTCAACTACTCCAACGGCGTGAACAAGAACGGCCAGCTCGACATGGGCCTGCTGTTCATCTGCTACCAGGCCGATCTGGAAAAAGGCTTCATCACCGTGCAGACCCGGCTCAACGGCGAGCCGCTTGAGGAATACCTCAAACCGGTCGGCGGCGGTTACTTCTTCACCCTTCCGGGTGTGACCGGCGACAAGGATTTCATCGGTCGCTCGCTGCTCAACGCCACCCAACCCAAAACAGCTGCCTAACCATAAAAAACCTCGGAGCCGCTCCATGAAAAAGTCGCCACTCGCGTTACTGCTGACCCTCGGTTTGCTCAACACCCCGCTGTCGGCGTTCGCCGCGACGGCGCCACTGGATCTGGTCGGCCCGGTGTCGGACTACAAGATCTACGTCACCGAGCAACTGGATGAACTGGGCAGCCACACTAAACAATTCACCGATGCGGTGAAGAAAGGCGATCTGGCCACCGCGCAAAAGCTCTACGCGCCGACCCGCGTCTACTACGAGTCGATCGAGCCGATTGCCGAGCTGTTCAGTGACCTTGATGCGTCCATCGACTCGCGCGTCGACGACCACGAAAAAGGCGTGAAGGCTGAAGACTTCACCGGTTTTCACCGCATTGAATATTCGCTGTTCTCGGAGAAGACCACCGAAGGTCTGAGTGCTCTGGCGGACGAGCTCGACAGCGATGTGAAAGATCTGCAAACCCGCGTCGCTGGCCTGACCTTCCCGCCGGAGAAAGTCGTCGGTGGTGCTGCTGCCCTGCTGGAAGAGGTTGCCGCGACCAAGATCTCCGGTGAAGAAGACCGTTACAGTCACACTGATCTGTATGACTTCCAGGGCAACATCGACGGCGCGAAGAAAATCGTCGACCTGTTCCGTCCGCAGATCGAAAAACAGGACAAGGCGTTTGTTGCCAAAGTCGACAAGAACTTCGCAACCGTGGACAAGATCCTTGCCAAGTACAAGACCAAGGACGGTGGTTTCGAGACTTATGACAAGGTGAAGGACAACGATCGCAAGGCGCTGGTTGGCCCGGTCAATACCTTGGCGGAAGATCTGTCCACATTGCGTGGCAAGCTGGGTCTGAACTGATTGATGTAGAGGCCTTAAGTGCCCCATCGCGAGCAGGCTCACTCCTACAGTTGGAATGCATTCCCCTGTAGGAGTGAGCCTGCTCGCGATAGCGGTTTTAACCGCACCGAATAATCTGAAAGTTTACAAAATCCGGTAGAGCAACCGCTCGATCCGCACCCGGCTCACCCGCTTGAGAAACTTCGCCACCCCCGCCGGGTACTCCGGCAAGGTTTCCAGGTTCTGGAAGCTGGCAATCCGCGTGGTGTTGCGGAAGATCTCTTGCTGCTCCTTCGCCCGTGGCTCAAGCCACTCGCCTTGCGGATCATCGATCAGCAGCGCGTTTTCCAGGTCCAGACGAAACGCCCGTGGATTGAGGTTGTTGCCGGTCAGCAGCGTATAGCGCTGGTCGACCCACATGCCCTTGAGGTGATAGCTGTTGTCGCCGTCACGCCACAGATGCAGGTTCAACTGGCCGCTGTCGATGTTGCGCTGATGCCGCTTGGCAAAACGCCGCAGGCTGATTTCGTACAGATACGGCAGCGCCGCAATCACCTTGAACGGCTCGCTCGGCGGAATGTAGAAATCGTTGGCCGTCTTGTCGCCGACCACGATGTCGATCTTCACCCCACGGGCCAGTGCACGGTTGACCTCGCGGATGATCGGCAGCGGCAGGTTGAAGTACGGCGTGCAGATGGTCAGCTGCTGTTGCGCACTGGCGATCAGCTCGACAATCACCCGGTTCAACGGGTTGTTCTTGCCCACGCCCAGCAGCGGACTTACCGACAGGCCAGTGTGCGCCGTGCTGCCGGCGCTGGTGTCGTACGCCGCATATTTGAGTCGGCTGCGCAGGTCGCCGATGTCGTTGCGCAAGCTGCGGGTAGTCGGCAGGTTCGGCAGGTCGAGGCGATGCACAGCCTTGGATTCGATCAGGCCGTGCTTGACCAGGTGATGCATTGAATCCGCCAGTTCGCGGCTGTGCAGCACGTGGTAGCGGTCGAAACGGTACTTGTCGAACTTGTGCAGGTAGACGTTGTTCAGGCTCGCACCGCTGTAAACTACGTAATCGTCGATCACGAAGCCTTTCAGATGCAGGACGCCGAACAGTTCGCGGGTCTGCACCGGCACGCCGTAGACCGGCACTTCACTCTGATGGGTGCGGGTCATTTCCTGGTACCACGCCGAGTTGCCCGGCTGTTTGCCGGCACCGATCAACCCGCGCTGGGCGCGCAGCCAGTCAACCACCACGACGATCTCCAGCTCCGGGCGCTTGAGCTTGGCGGCGTGCAAGGCATCGAGGATTTCCTGACCGGCCTCGTCGTGCTGCAGATACAGCGCAACGATGTAGATGCGCCGGGTCGCCTCGGCGATTTTCTCCAGCAGGCAACGACGGAACTCGGCGGCGCCGGACAGAATGGTCACGGCCTCGGCAGTCAGCGGAAAGCTGCGCAGTTTGGGCAGCAAAGAGCGTTTGAAAAGCAACGGCATAGGGCTCGCAATGGGTCGAATCCGAAGAACCCGAGAGCTTACACCATCAACCGGTTCGGGTCTTGTTACTGTCTGTAATGCCCCCTTCGCGAGCAGGCTCGCTCCCACAATGGATCGCATTTCAAATGTGGGAGCGAGCCTGCTCGCGAAAGCAATCTGAAAATCAATGCTTGACCAAGGAGAACGATCGTTCTACTGTTGGCCACATGAACGAAATCACTGACACCTCGACCCGCGACATCATTCTGGATGTCACCGAAAAGTTGATCTACAAAAGTGGCATCGCGGCCACCGGCATGGATCTTCTGGTGAAAACCGCCGGCGTCTCCAGAAAAAGCATCTACCGCTACTTCGCCAACAAGGAGGAGCTGACCGTAGCCGCCCTGCAACGCCGCGACGTGCGCTGGATGCATTGGTACAGAAGTGCTGTCGATCAGGCCGAAACCCCGGCCGACCGCCTGCTCAACCTGTTTACCGTGCTCAAAAGCTGGTTCGCCTCGGAAGGCTTCCGTGGCTGTGCTTTCATCAATACCAGTGGCGAGACCGGTGATCCCGAAGACCCGGTGCGCCAGGTCGCCAAAGACCACAAACAGAAGCTGCTCGACTACCTGTGCGAGCTGTGTACCGAACATGGCGTCGAAGATCCGCAACGTCTGGCCAGACAATTGCTGATCCTGATTGACGGCGCCATTACCGTAGCGCTTGTGATGGGTGATCACAGTGCCGCTGATAATGCGCAATGCATGGCGCGTAAGTTATTGGACCTGTAACGCCTTAAATAAGCCTCAACCGTTGTTTAATCGTTAATTAGATCGGGAGACTGAAAATGTCGACTGCTGCCCAAGTGCGTCCGCCTTTACCGCCGTTCAACCGTGAATCGGCTATCGAAAAAGTACGTCTGGCCGAAGATGGCTGGAACTCCCGCGATCCCGAGAAGGTTTCGCTGGCCTACACCCTCGACACAAAATGGCGCAACCGCGCCGAGTTCGCCAACAACCGCGAAGAAGCCAAGGCGTTCCTGACCCGCAAATGGGCCAAGGAACTCGATTACCGTTTGATCAAGGAACTCTGGGCGTATTCGGACACGCGGATTGCCGTGCGCTACGCCTATGAATGGCGCGACGATTCGGGCAACTGGTTTCGTTCCTACGGCAATGAAAACTGGGAGTTCGATGAGCACGGCCTGATGTTCCAGCGCTATGCCTGCATCAACGACATGCCGATCAAGGAAAGCGAGCGCAAGTTCCATTGGCCGCTGGGGCGGCGTCCGGATGATCATCCGGGGCTTTCCGACCTGGGCCTCTAAGTTCACATAGTTCCAATTGTAGGAGTGAGCCTGCTCGCGATAGCGGTGTGTCAGTCAGCCTGAATATTGACTGTTCATACGCAATCGCGAGCAGGCTCACTCCTACAGGGTTTTGTGGTGTTCAGGCTACTGCGGCAGTCCTTTCAGCCTCCAGCTCTCGCACCAACGGCAACACCCGCTTGCCGAAATACTCCACCTCCTCCTGAAAGTGCAGAAACCCCGCCAACACCAGATCCACCCCCACCGCTTTCAGCGCCACAATCCGCTCGGCAATCTGCTGTGGCGTGCCGATCAGGTTGGTCTTGAAGCCGTCGTTGTACTGCACCAGATCCTCGAACGTCGATTTCGCCCAGTTGCCCTCACCCTCCGGTGATGCCCTGCCCGCTTGCTTCGCTGCGTCACCAAAGGCGTTAACCGCTTCCGGGTCAGCCTGGTCGATGATCTGCGCCAGTACCGCGCGCGCTTCTTCTTCAGTGTCGCGAGCGATGACAAAGGCGTTGACGCCGATCTTCACCGAATGCTTGTTCGCCGCCGCTTTGGCGCGGATGTCATCAACCTGCGCCTTGATTCCTTCGACGCTGTTGCCGTTGGTGAAATACCAGTCGGAGACTCGCGCCGCCATGTCTCGTGCCGCGCGGGAACTGCCGCCCTGGAAGATTTCCGGGCGGCCCAGCGGTTTCGGTTTGAGGCTGTAATTGTCGAAGCGGTAGAAATCGCCGCGAAAGCTGAAGTTATCCTGGCTCCAGATCCCGCGCAGCGAGCGGATGAATTCTTCGGAACGCCGGTAGCGCTCGTCGTGTTCCAGCCAATGTTCGCCGATGGCCTGGAATTCGCCCTTGAACCAACCGCTGACGATGTTCACCGCAATCCGGCCGTTGGTGAGTTGATCGATGGTCGCCAGTTGCTTGGCCGCCAGCGCCGGTTGCCAAGGCCCCGGTAGAATCGCCGCGATCACCTTGAGTTTGCTGGTAGCGGCCAGCAGCGCATGACTGAACGCCACCGACTCATGCTGGAACTCGGCACCGTAACCGGCGGTAAAGCGGATCTGCGTCAGGGCGTACTCGAACCCCGCCGCTTCGGCGAGTTGCGCCAGTTTGCGGTTGTAGTCGATGCCCCAGTCGGTGCGCTGCTCGATCTTGCTGACCACCAGGCCACCACTGACGTTCGGCACCCAGTAGGCGAATTTCACGGCTTGCTTGCTCATTGGCGTGTCCTCGGGACATTGGGAAGGTCAATGGGACAGAGCAGCAAGCGTGCCAGCGTCCAGAGGGCCGGTTTTATTGGGCTTGAGGCTGATGGAGTTGCATTGTTGGAGGGTGATTTGTTGTCGAGGTGTTGGGTGGGCAACAGTTGGGTTTTGAGTTGAAAGGGCTGACCCCATCGCGAGCAGGCTCACTCCTACAGGGGGAACGCATTTCAAATGTAGGAGTGAGCCTGCTCGCGATGAAGCTTTACGGGTCGCCGCAACAGTTGGATACAGGTAACATGACCGCCTTCCCCGCAGCCCTTCTGCGCCCTGCCGAATAAGCCGATTCCATGCCTTTCGAACTCAGCGTTGACCTCACCACCCTGGCCGTTCTGGCCCTTGTCGCTTTCATTGCCGGTTTCATCGACGCCATTGCCGGCGGCGGCGGTCTGTTGACCACCCCGGCGCTGCTCACTGCCGGCCTGCCACCGCACCTGGTGCTGGGCACCAACAAACTGAGTTCGACGTTCGGCTCGGCCACCGCCAGTTTCACCTTCTACCGACGCAAACTGTTCCACCCCCGGCAGTGGATGCACGCGATCGTCGGCACCCTGGTCGGCGCGCTCACCGGTGCCATCGTCGCGCACTACCTGCCGGCGGAATGGCTGAACAAGATGCTGCCGGTGATCGTCTTCGCCTGTGGCCTGTATCTGTTGTTCGGCGGCACGCCCAAAGCGCCGCTGGACAGCGACGCGCCGATCAAGAAGAAATGGCAATCGACCCAAGGCTTCAGCCTCGGTTTCTACGACGGCGTGGCCGGCCCTGGCACGGGTGCGTTCTGGACGGTCAGCAGCCTGCTGCTCTACCCGATCGACCTGGTCAAGGCCAGCGGTGTGGCGCGCAGCATGAACTTCGTCAGCAACATCGCGGCGCTGTCGGTGTTCGTGTTCTCCGGGCAAGTGGATTGGATCATCGGCCTGAGCATGGGCCTGTCGGTGATGGTCGGCGCATTCTTCGGGGCGCGCACCGCGATCAGCGGCGGCGCCAAGTTCATTCGTCCGGTGTTCATCACCGTGGTATTGGGTTTGACCGTGCGCCTAGCCTGGCAACACTGGTTCAGCGTGGCCTAAGCGGCGGGCCACGTAGACGTCGATCAGATAACGGGCAATCGATTTTGACGCCGGCAACGGCGGCAGATCGTGCACGTTGAACCACTGGGCGTCTTCGATCTCGTCTTCCTGACAGATGATCTCGCCACCCGCATATTCGGCATGGAAGCCGAGCATCATCGAATGCGGGAACGGCCAGCACTGGCTGCCCATGTACTGGATGTTCTTCACTTCGATGCTGACCTCCTCGCGCACCTCGCGAACCAGACAGTCCTCCGCCGACTCGCCCGGCTCGGCGAACCCGGCCAGCGTGCTGTAGACCCCGGTGACGAAACGCGGTGAACGCGCCAGCAGGATCTCGTCTCCGCGGGTGATCAGCACAATCATGCTCGGCGAAATGCGCGGATAACTGCGCAGGTCGCACGGCTGGCAATACATCGCTCGCTCGCGCGGCACCTGCGTCATCGCCTGCCCACAGTTGCCGCAGAAGCGATGTTCACGCGCCCAGGTGCCGATCTGCGCGGCATAGCCCAGCACCTTATAGACGGTGTGATCGCCTTCGAGCATGAACGCCCGCAGGCCTTTCCAGTTGCAGCCCGGCACGTCGCTGGAGCTGTGCAATTCCAGCAGATACACCGGCTCGCCATCGAGATGGCCGATGCCGTGTTCGGTGAGAATCGACAACTCCTGACGCTTGAGCCATTCCCGGGGGAACAGCGCTCCGTTGTCATCGAACAGAAAGCCATCGGGGCTGCGCGCCACGGCCCAGCCGCCGGGTTGATCGGTGTCCAGTACTGCAGTGGTCCAGCGAGCTGTCATGGTTTCTCAATCCAGAAATTCGGGTTTCTGTTTACTCATATGGGCGGCCATGGCCACGCACAAGTCGGTGGATTGCAACATGGCGGCGTTCCAGGTGGCAACGTATTCGAGGCCGTCGTCGATGCGATGGTCGCGCATGTAGCTGATCATTTCCTTGGTGCCGGTGACCGCGATTGGCGATTTGCTGGCGATCTCGCGAGCAATGTCCATCACGCCTTCGAGCAGCAGCTCCTTGTCAGCGTAAACGCGATTGACCAGACCGATGCTGCGCGCTTCATCTGCGCCGAAAGTGCGCCCGGTGTAAGCGAGTTCACGCAGCATGCCGTCACCGATGATCCGTGGCAACCGTTGCAACGTGCCAACATCGGCAGCCATGCCGATATCGATTTCCTTGATCGAGAATTGCGCGTCTTCGGCGGCGTAACGCATGTCGCAGGCGGCGATCAGGTCGATCGCACCGCCGAGGCAATAGCCTTGAATCGCCGCCAGTACCGGTTTGCGGCAGTTGTCGACGGCGTTGAACGAGGCTTGCAGGGTGAGGATCTTGCGCCGCAGCAGGCGCGCATTACGGCCGACGTCCTTGCCCAGTTCATTGGCGACGCCGGCGAGCATCATCAGGTCGATGCCCGAGGAAAAATGTTTGCCGTTACCGCTCAGCACCACCACCCGCACTTCATCGGTGTCATCGATCCACTGGAAAATCTCGACGATCTCGCTCCAGAACGCGGCGTTCATCGAGTTGATCTTTTCCGGGCGATTGATCTGCACATGCGCGATGTTGTCGGCCAGTTCGACGCTGAAGGCGGTGTATTGAGTCATGGCAGTGATCCTTTACCGGGCAGAAAATGAGGCCCGAACTATAACAAGGCATGACGATGGCGGTTCGGCCAAATGCGGGACTGGGTCGAGAGATGCAGTGTCAGGGCTGGCCTCTTCGCGAGCAAGCCCGCTCCCACAGGGTCAGGTTTGATCACAGACTTTGTGATCAAACCTGACCCTGTGGGAGCGTGGCTTGCCCGCGATAGGCTCACCGCCGATCTAGCTAACCTTCACTGCCACATAAGCCGCCGTCTCATAAGGCACCGTCAGCACATGCCGCCCCCGCAACGCCGGTTCCGAGGCAATCAACGCGCGAATCTGCTCATCAACCTTGTCGCGCTGCGCCTGCGGCAAGGCCGCAATGAAACTGGTGGAGCGCACCCGATTGAAAATCACGTCTTCCGGCGAGCCGGTGTGTCCGTGATGAAACTGCTGTAACTGCAACGCCCCGAACGCCGGATGCGGAAACACCTCGCGCCATTGACCGGTGTAATAACGTGGCGTATCACCTTCCAGAGCATTGACGATCGCGTCGAGTTTCGGCACCCAGCTGACTTGCGTATCGCGCAGGTTCCAGATCAACCCAAGCTTGCCGCCAGGCTTGAGCACGCGGGCGATTTCCGTCAGGGCTTCCGGCGTGGCGAACCAATGGAACGCCTGCGCGCAGACCACTGCATCCACCGACGCGTCAGGCAGTGGCAGATCGGTCGCGGTACCGCTCACCGCCAACACCTGCGGCCAGGCCGCGGCAAGTTTTTCCAGCATCTGCGCCACCGGTTCCACAGCGATCACCTGTGCATCGGTCGCCACCAGCCGGCCGGTGAACTTGCCGGTACCGGCACCCAGATCGATGACAGTCTTGTGACTATCCAGACCCAACGTCTGGGTCAGCCACTGACTGACCTGCGGCGGGTAGTCCGGGCGGCCCTTGATGTAGGTGTCAGCGGCAGTCTTGTAGCCGGCAGCAGCGGAGTGATGGACCTGATCTTTCATGGCAGTTCCTCGTGTGTCAGCGCCGGGGCATGGCAAAGCGCTGGATGGACGGCAGGCGTAGCCGAGCATAACGCCGCGATTTGCGCGTACCTTGAACAGAGCCTGACAAAGCAATGAATAAAATGCCGGGCTGTGGTGTTCAAAGTGAAACATAACCCTCTGTGGAGCCTTGCCCATGACTATCCGTTCCGTTATGTTCGCCGCCCCGTTGCTGCTGGTCACCGTGTTGTCCGCATCGATGGCGTTTGCCAACGGTGATGAAAGCGCGCCCGTGCAGAAGCCCAACTGCCCCAAAGGCCAGGTCTGGGACAGCAAATCACAGAAATGTGTGCTGCAGACCAGCAGCGCCGTACGGGATGCCGATCGCACCGACTATGCCTACCGATTGGCCAAGGACGGTCGCTACGAAGAGGCCCTGGCCCTGCTCGACACCCTGCAACAACCGAACACCGCCAAAGCCCTCAACTATCGCGGTTACGCCACGCGAAAACTGGGGCGTACCGATGAAGGCATCGGCTATTACCTGCAATCGGTGAAACTCGATCCGCAGTACGCGCAAGTGCGTGAATACCTCGGCGAAGCCTATGTGATCAAAGGCCGCGTCGACCTGGCGCAGGAGCAATTGCAGCAGATCAAATCGATTTGCGGCACCGCCTGCGAGGAATACCAGGACCTGGCTGAAGCCATCAACGATTCATCGAAAACCTGACATAGATAAAGGAACGCCATCATCGTCAGCGATCAGGCATTCAGAGCGGAACTCGGACAGCATCTGGCGCGGCTGTGGCGCTACGGCCTGCTGCTGTCGCGCAATCATCACGTGGCCGAGGATCTGGTGCAGGCCACGTGTGTGCGGGCGCTGGAACGTGCCGGCCAATATGTGGCCGGCACGCGCATGGATCGCTGGTTGCTGAGCATCCTGCATTCGATCTGGCTCAACGAAGTGCGCGCCCGCCGGGTGCGTCAGGGCGCCGGTCAGGTCGATGCCGACGCGCAATTGGCCTTCGATGGCGAATACGCCGCGCAGACTCATGTGATGGCGGCGCAAGTGATTCGCCGGGTCGATGCGTTGCCGGAGACCCAACGCGAAACCGTGTACCTGGCCTATGTCGAAGGCCTGTCCTACCGCGAAGTCGCCGAGATCCTGCAAGTGCCGATCGGCACGGTGATGAGCCGTCTGGCCACCGCGCGACTGAAACTGGCTGAATATCCGCCCCTGCAAGCCGTGCCGAAAACCACCGGAGGTGACCACCCATGAACAGGCCCTCCGACGAACAACTGGTGGCCTACCTCGATGACGAGCTGGACCCCGCGTATCGCAGCCAGCTCGACAGCGCGATTGCCGACGACCCGTTGCTCAGCCTGCGCGTGCAATGGTTCGAACGCAGCAGCCTGCCGTACAAGGATGCCTATGACGAACTGGCGCAACAGGCACCGCTGGAACGTTTGCAGGCGCGCCTCGATGCCATCCCCGCCCCTCAGCAGCCAGGCCTGAGCCGACGCTGGTTCATCGGTGCGGTCGCCGCGAGTCTGCTGGCGGGCGGCGTGTTGGCCGATCGCCTGTTTCTCGCCTGGCAAACGCAGCAAACGCATAACTGGCGCGCCCTGGTGGGCGACTACATGGCACTGTATGTGCCGCAAACCCTCGATCACCTGCCCAGTGACGAAGCCAGCCAGCGATCGCAACTGCGTGCGGTAGATGCACGCTTGGGGCTGAGTCTGTCGCCGGCACTGGTGAAGTTGCCGGGCGCCGAACTCAAGCGTGCACAAATGCTCGAGTACGACGGTGTGCCGATTGCGCAACTGACCTATCTCGATGCGAAACACGGGCCGCTGGCCTTGTGCGTGACTCGCTCCAACAGTGGCAGCCAGCCTTTGGCGCACGAACGGCGCCACGAAATGAACGTGGTGTACTGGACCGAAGGTGAGCATGCGTGGATGTTGATCGGGCACAACCCGGCGCCGGCGCTGGAAGACCTGGCAAAACACCTGGTCGACAAGCTGGGCGCGTGAGTGCCGCTCCACTATGCTGAGCGGGTGATTATCCAAGGAGGAAGCCCCGATGCAGATTTCACCCCGCACCGCCCTGCTGGTCATTGACGTGCAGAACGACTTCATCCCCGGCGGCCAGTTGGCCGTGCCCGAAGGCGATCAGATCGTGCCGCTGATCAATCGCCTCGGTGGCCTGTTCAAACAGGTGGTGATTGCCCAGGACTGGCACCCGAGCGGCCACGCGTCCTTTGCCTCAAGCCACCCCGGACACCAGCCTTACGAGGTAATTCAGTTGCCCTACGGCGAGCAGGTACTCTGGCCGGAGCATTGTGTGCAAGGCACTGCCGGCGCCGAGTTTCACCCCGAGCTGAACCTGCCGCACGCGCAACTGATCATCCGCAAGGGCTGTAATCCGGACATCGACAGCTATTCGGCGTTTCTCGAAGCGGACCGGCGCACCACCACCGGTCTGGCCGGTTATCTGAAGGAGCGCGGTATCGACACGGTGTACATGGTCGGTCTGGCATTGGATTTCTGCGTGATGTTTTCTGCGCTGGATGCACGGGCGGCGGGGTTCAACGCGTTCGTGGTGCTGGATGCCTGTCGTGCCATTGACAGGGATGGGTCACTGGCAGCGGCGATGGAGCGGATGCAGACGGCCGGGGTTGGCTTGATTCAGTCGAACCAACTGATCTGACCAACAGAAACCCCCTGTGGGAGCGGGCTTGCTCGCGAAAGCGGTGTGTCAGATTAATTTATGTCGACTGAAGGAAGTCAACTTTGTAATTCAACTCCTTGGCTCATCGAATGCTATTG
>NZ_JAJSLU010000002.1:457701-499885 GCF_023063025.1 Pseudomonas sp. YL2
CAGAACCCCCGTGGGGGCGCGGGCTGCCCGGCGAAGGCGGTGTGCCATTTTATTTTTTGCCCCCTGCCCCCCCGCCTCCGCGAGCAAGCCCGCTCCCACGGGTTTCGGGTCAAGTCATGTCAGGCAACCACAACCTGAACCGCGCCCCACCCAGCGGCGAACTTTCAACCGTCAAGGTCCCGCCCTGCGCCTCCAGCGCCCGACGGCTGATGGCCAGGCCCAGACCAAAGCCGCCGGTAGCCCGATCACGACTGCGATCAAGGCGATAGAACGGTTCGAAAATCCGCTCCCGCTCATCATCCGGGATGCCAATGCCATCGTCGTCGACCCAGATCTCGCAACCATCGGGGCTGACCTGCACGCCAATCTGAATGCGTTTTTCGCAATAGCGCATGGCATTGCGCAGCAGGTTCTGGATCGCTCGGGCGGTCAGGCGCGGATCCAGCGTGAAACGTTCGAGCTGACCGTGCAGCAGCACGTCGATGACGATGTCCGGCGAGTCCAGTTCTTCATCGACACTGCCCAGAATGCTGTCGATGAACTCATCCAGCGAAACCTCGACCTGTTCCGGCAACTGCGCCGGGTTCTGCAGGCGGCTGTAGGACAGCAGTTCCAGCACCAGCTCATCCAGTTCGCGAATGTGTGCGACCAGTCCTTGCAGGCGCTCGCGACTGGTCGCCGGCAAATCATCGGACAGCGCCAGGGCCAGACCGAAGTCCAGACGGGTCAGCGGCGTGCGCAATTCGTGGGACACCGCATTCAGCAGGTCGCGCTGCTGGTTGAGCAGATTTTCGATATCGCCGGCCATGGTGTCGAACACGTTGGCCAGGCTGCCGATGTTGGAACTGGCGGGGATCTGCGTGCGCTCGTTCAGGTGGCCCTTGCCGAAGCGTTCGGCAGCGCCCTTGAGGCGCTCCAGATCGCGCCAGTGCGGGCGAATCCACAGCAGCAGGCAGGCGAGCATGCTCGCGCCGATCAGCACGTTGATGCTCCAGTACAACAGATTGACGTCCAGCGGATCCGGCGGTACCACCATTTGCACGGCAACGTCATCGTTCAGCGGCGTGACCGCCAAGGTGCGCCATCCCCAATCGCCGATACGCACCACGTTTTCCCCGGCGCGCAAGCGCACTTGCTCGGGGGCGGTGAACCCGGCGTCGTCGATGCGCGCCAGTGCGATGTGCAGCGGCTGGAAGTCTTTGTCCATCGACTGCGCCAAGGCTGGCCACTGATCCTGTGGCACCGCGTGAAACTGACGGGTGATCAGCGATTGCAGACCGCGCGAGTAGTCGAGGTTGTAGGTGATGAAGCGCTCGCGGAACGCCATGATCACCAGATCCGGCACCAGATAGATCGCCGCGCTGTAGGAGACGATCGTCACCAGATACAGGCGAAACAGGATTCTGAACATCAGCTCAGCATTCCCACTCGGAGCGGCTGAACAGGTAGCCCTTGCCCCATACCGTCTTGATCTTGCGCGCCTCGCCGGCGTGGTCGTCGAACTTGCGCCGCAGCTTGGAAATCGCCACGTCTACCGAACGGTCGGTGCCGTTGAACTCGATGCCGCGCAGGCGTTGCAGGATTTGATCGCGGCTCAGCACTTCCCCAGCATGCCGGGCCAGCACCACCAGCAAATTGTACTCGCCGCTGGACAGTTCCACCGGTTGCTCGCGCCAGGTCACGGTGCGCTCGGACAGGTCGATGCACAGATTGCCCATGACGATCCGGTCATTGACCGTCATCGGTTCACCGAGGCTACTGCGCCGCAGCAAAGTACGCACCCGGGCCAGCAGAACCCGTGGCTCGCAGGGTTTGGTGACGTAATCGTCGGCGCCCATTTCCAGGCCCAGCACCTGATCGTGACTGTCGTCGCGAGCGGTCAACATCAGGATCGGCAGCGTCGCCGAATCGGCCCGCAGCAAGCGGCAGACCTGCAGGCCGTCGAGACCGGGCAGCATCAGGTCGAGGATCACCAGATCCGGCGGATTGATCCGTGCCCGCTCGCGCACGTGATCACCACGGCCGATTACGCTGACGGAATAGCCGTTGCGCTCCAGGTAGCTGGAAATCAGTTCGGCGAGGGCGGTGTCGTCTTCGACCAGGAGGATGTTGGGCATGGGGTGTTCCAAGGAAAGTGCAGTGGCGACTGTTCGGGCCTCATCGCGAGCAGGCTCACTCCTACAAGGTTCGTGTCTGGCACAGTTCCAATGTAGGAGTGAGCCTGCTCGCGATGACGGTTTATCTGTCGCAATAAATTTCAAGGCGTAAAGGATATACGCCCTCACCCGTCCCTGAGTAAAACCCTTACACAATTTCACACAGCGCCTACAAAGCTTCACCGCTACCCTCGGCGTCTGGCCTTAGGATGCGGGCTTCAATATTGGGGGTGGTACATGTCAAAAAATCTTCTGGCCGGGCTCGGCCTGATCGCCGCTGCGCTGTTGGTGAGCGCCTGTGATTCGTCCTCGAAGGCCGAAGAAGAAGCGCCGCCAGCTACCGTGCGCATCGAGACCATCGAGGCCCGCCCCCTGTCGATCAGCAGCGAACTGAGCGGTCGTATCGCCGCCCCGCGCATCGCTGAAGTGCGTGCCCGAGTGGCCGGGGTGGTGCTGCAACGGACCTTCTGTGAAGGCAGCGACGTGAAAAAGGGTGACGTGCTGTTTCGCATCGACCCGGCACCGTTCAAGGCTGATCTCGATAGCGCCGAAGCCGCGTTGCGCAAGGCCGAGGCCAATGCCTTCCAGGCCAGGCTGCAGGAACAACGCTACGCGCAGTTGATCGACGACAAGGCCATCAGCGCTCAGGATTACGACAACGCCCGCGCCAATGCCCGGCAAACCGCCGCCGATGTGGCGGCCAATAAAGCTGCAGTGGAACGCGCGAAGCTGAACCTCGGCTACGCCACCGTCACCGCGCCGATTTCCGGGCGGGTCGGCCGTGCATTGGTCACTGAAGGTGCGCTGGTCGGGCAGAACGAAACCACGCCGCTGGCGCTGATTCAGCAGCTCAACCCGATCTACGCCGACCTTACTCAGTCGACCCGTGAACTCAACGAACTGCGTCGCGCGTTCCGTTCCGGGCAGTTGCAGGCAGTCGGTCAGGATCAGGTCAAGGCCACGCTGATTCAGGATGACGGCAGCCTCTATCCGTTGCCGGGCAAATTGCTGTTCAGCGACATCAGCGTCGATCCGGGCACCGGCCAGATCATTCTGCGCAGCGAGTTCCCCAATCCCGATCTCGACCTGCTGCCGGGCAGCTTCATCCGTGTACGTCTGCAACAAGCCACCGTACAGAACGGCATCACCGTGCCGCAACGTGCGGTGCAGCGTGACAGCGCGGGTATCGCCCAGGTGCTGACCGTCGACGAGCAGATGCGCGTCGCCCAGCAGCCGGTGCAACTGGGCGCGGTGCAGAACGACCGCTGGATCGTCACCGGCGGCCTCAAGCCCGGCGACCGCATTGTCATCGAAGGCCTGCAGCACGCCCGTCCAGGCGAAAAAGTGCAGATCGACGACACCCCTCTTCCACTTGCCCAGACCTCTGGTCAGTAAGCAGGACGCTTTCATATGCCGCAGTTCTTTATCGATCGCCCGGTGTTCGCCTGGGTTGTCGCCCTGTTCATCCTGTTGGCCGGTGCGCTGGCCATTCCGCAATTGCCGGTGGCGCAGTACCCCGATGTCGCGCCGCCACAGATCGAAATCTACGCGGTGTACCCTGGCGCCTCGGCGCAGACCGTCGATGAAAGCGTGGTCAGCCTGATCGAAGAAGAACTCAACGGCGCCGATCACCTGCTGTACTTCGAATCGCAGAGCAGCCTCGGCAGCGCGACGATCAAAGCGACGTTCCAGCCGGGCACTAACCCGGAGCTGGCGCAGGTGGATGTGCAGAACCGCCTCAAAGTGGTCGAGTCGCGCCTGCCGCAGGCAGTCAATCAGCAAGGCCTGCAGGTGGAGAAAGTCTCTGCCGGCTTCCTGTTGCTGATCACCCTGACCTCCAGCGACGGCAAGCTTGATGACGTAGCGCTCAGTGATTATCTGGCGCGTAACGTGATGAACGAAATCAAGCGCATCGACGGCGTCGGCAAGGCGCAGCTGTATGGCGCCGAACGGGCGATGCGGATCTGGATCGACCCACAGAAGCTGATCGGTTTCAACCTGACCCCGGCTGACGTCAACGCCGCCATCGTCGCGCAAAACGCCCAGGTGTCGGCGGGCAGTATTGGCGACTTGCCCAACCCATCCTCGCAGGAAATCACCGCGACCATTCTGGTCAAGGGGCAGTTGTCGACGCCGGAAGAGTTTGCCGACATCGTGCTCAAGGCCAATGCCGACGGCTCCACCGTGCGCATCGGCGATGTGGCACGGGTCGAAGTCGGCAGTCAGGAATACCAGTTCGGCACGCGCCTGAACGGCAAGCCGTCCACCGCCGTCGGCGTGCAACTGGCCCCGGGGGCCAATGCCTTGGCGACCGCCACTTTGATCCGGGCGAAGATGGACGAGCTGTCGCGCTACTTCCCCGCGGGCGTCGAATACAAGATTCCGTACGACACCTCGCCGTTCGTCAAAGTCTCGATCACCAAAGTGGTTTACACCTTGGGCGAAGCGATGCTGCTGGTGTTTGCGGTGATGTTCCTGTTCCTGCAGAACATCCGCTACACGCTGATTCCGACGCTGGTGGTGCCGGTGGCCCTGATGGGCACCTTCGCCACCATGCTCGCGCTGGGTTTCTCGATCAACGTGCTGACCATGTTCGGCATGGTGCTGGCGATCGGCATTCTGGTGGACGACGCCATCGTCGTGGTGGAGAACGTCGAGCGCATCATGGCCACTGAAGGCCTGTCGCCGAAAGAAGCGACGCGCAAGGCGATGAAGCAGATTACCGGGGCGATCATCGGTATTACTCTGGTGCTGGTGGCGGTGTTCATCCCGATGGCGTTCATGCAGGGCTCGGTGGGGGTGATTTACCGGCAGTTCTCGCTGTCGATGGCGACCTCGATCCTGTTCTCGGCGTTTCTGGCCCTGACGCTGACGCCTGCACTGTGCGCCACGCTGCTCAAGCCAATTGCCAAGGGCGAGCACCACGAGAAAAGCGGATTCTTCGGCTGGTTCAACCGCCGCTTCGAGCAACTGACCGATCGTTATCAAGGCTGGGTCGGTTACGCGCTGAAGCGCAGCGGGCGTTATCTGCTGATCTACGGCGTGCTGCTGATCGGCATGGGCCTGTGCTTTGCGCGTCTGCCCTCCTCGTTCCTGCCGGTTGAGGATCAGGGTTACACCATCACCGACATTCAGTTGCCGCCGGGTGCGAGCAAAAACCGTACGGTGCAGGTGGTCGAGCAGATCGAAGCGCACAACGCCAGTGAACCGGGGGTTGGCGACAGCACGGTGATTCTCGGCTTCAGCTTCTCCGGCAGCGGGCAGAATGCGGCGCTGGCGTTTACCACCCTCAAGGACTGGTCGGAGCGCGGCAGCGACGATTCGGCTACGTCGATTGCCGATCGCGCCAATATCGCCCTGAGCCAGATCAAGGATGCCATCGCGTTCGCTGTGTTGCCGCCGCCGGTTGACGGCCTCGGCACGTCGAGCGGCTTCGAATTCCGTCTGCAGGATCGCGGCGGTCTCGGTCACGCGACATTGATGCAGGCGCGCAGCGAACTGCTCGCCGCCGCCGAGAAAAGCCCGGTGCTGATGAACGTGCGCGAAAGCGCGCTGGCCGAAGCGCCGCAGGTGCAACTGGAGGTAGACCGCAAGCAGGCCAATGCGCTGGGCGTGTCGTTCGCTGACATCGGCAGCGTGTTGTCCACCGCCGTGGGTTCCTCCTACATCAATGACTTCCCCAATCAGGGGCGCATGCAGCGGGTAGTGGTACAGGCCGAAGGCGATCAGCGCAGTCAGGTCGATGACCTGCTGAAAATGCATGTGCGCAACAACGCCGGGCACATGGTGCCGCTGTCGGCGTTCGTTCAGGCGAAATGGACGCAAGGCCCGGCACAACTGACCCGATACAACGGTTACCCGGCGATTGCGATTTCCGGCGAACCGTCGCCGGGGCACAGTACCGGTGAAGCGATGGCGGAGATTGAACGCTTGGTCGCTCAGGGGCCGAAAGGTCTGGGTCAGGAGTGGACCGGGCTGTCGTTGCAGGAACGTTTGTCCGGCAGTCAGGCGCCGATCCTGCTCGGTCTGTCGTTGCTGATCGTGTTCCTGTGCCTGGCGGCGTTGTACGAGAGCTGGTCGATTCCGACTTCGGTGCTGCTGGTGGTGCCGCTGGGTGTGCTCGGCGCAGTGCTGGCGGTGACCTTGCGCGGCATGCCCAACGATGTGTTCTTCAAGGTCGGGCTGATTACCATCATTGGTCTGTCGGCGAAAAACGCGATCCTGATCATCGAGTTCGCCAAGAGCCTGTACGACGAAGGTCACGACCTGATCGACGCGACGTTGCAAGCCGCGCGCCTGCGTCTGCGCCCGATCGTCATGACCTCGCTGGCGTTCATCCTGGGCGTGGTGCCGCTGGCCATCGCCACTGGCGCCAGTTCGGCGAGCCAGCAGGCCATCGGCACCGGAGTGATCGGCGGCATGATCACGGCGACGCTGGCGGTGATCTTCGTGCCATTGTTCTTTGTAGTAGTAATGAAGCTCGTACAACGCTTCAGCAAACACCACTGATCCCTGTGGGAGCGGGCTTGCTCGCGAAGGCGTCGTGTCAGTCAGTATTCATGTAGCTGACACACCGCTTTCGCGAGCAAGCCCGCTCCCACAAGGTCATTTGAGCAGTCAAGTCAGTGGTCATCCCGGACGTCGCTGGGCTAAGGTGTCAAAACATCCTGGCCCATCGAGTCCCCATGCGCTTTCTCGCCCGCACCCACCCTCGCCTGTCCGCCGCCGCTTTGGTCGGCCTTGCCACCGGCCTGCTGGTCCCTGCTGACTCCGTCGTCAGCAAAATCCTCATCGGCTGGAACGCCGGCGTCTGGACTTACCTGATCCTGATGTTCTGGCTCGCCACCCGAGCCAAGGCACCGGACGTCAAACGCATCGCCGTCGTCGAAGACGAGAATGCCGGACTGGTGCTGTTCGTGGTGTGTATCGCGGCGTTGGCCAGCCTGGCCGCCATCACCCTGGAACTGGCCGGCACCAAGGATCTGGATACCCATCACAAACTTCTGCATTACGCGTTCACCGCCGTCACCGTCGTAGGTTCCTGGCTGGTGATCGGGGTGATCTTCTGTGTGCACTACGCGCGCCTGTTTTACACCTGGGATGGCAAGGAACCGGCCCTGCGTTTCGCTGAAGGCCTGACCACGCCCAATTATTGGGACTTCCTGTATTTCTCCTTCACCATCGGCGTGGCGGTGCAGACTGCCGATGTCGGCGTGGCTACCCGCGACATTCGCAAGATCGTCCTGGCGCAATCATTGATCGGCTTTGTGTTCAACACCGCGATTCTGGGCTTTTCGATCAATATTGCTGCCGGCCTGTTTGGCTGAGCATTGCGCAGATACTTCAATAACGCTGAGCACCGCCCGTCGGCGCCAAGTTGAAGTACCACGCGCATTCACTTGACGGAGTGTCAGCTTCTGGTGTTTCCTGAAACCGGTTTCAGCGCCATCGCGGCGCATGAAACGAATAAATCCAATAATAGGTTTCAGACCGTGAACGACTTCTCCGCCGCCCAGCGCAGCCGCGTGACCATGCTTGATGTTGCCGAACGCGCCGGCGTATCCAAGGCCAGCGTCTCGCGCTTCATCGGCGACGACCGCGCCCTGCTCTCCGATGCCATCGCCTTGCGTATCGAGCAGGCGATCAGTGAGCTGGGTTATCGCCCGAACCAGATGGCCCGTGGTCTGAAACGCGGGCGCACGCGCCTGATCGGCATGCTGGTGGCCGATATCCGCAACCCTTATTCGATTGCCGTGATGCACGGGGTGGAAACCGCCTGCCGTGCGCACGGCTACAGCCTGGTGGTGTGCAACACCGACCGCGACGACGAGCAGGAGCGCCAGCATCTGGCGCTGTTGCGCTCGTACAACATCGAGGGGCTGATCGTGAACACCCTAGGCCATCACCGTGACGAACTCCACGAGTTGCACCGGGAAATGCCCTTGGTGCTGGTGGACCGCAAGGTCGATGGCCTCGACAGCGACATGGTCGGGCTGAACAATCCGCAGGCGGTCGAGATGGCCCTGACGCACCTTGAGCAGCGCGGCTATCGCGATGTGTTGCTGGTGACTGAGCCGTTTGACGGCACCAGTTCGCGGATCGAGCGGGTCAGCAGTTTTCAGACGCAGATCGCCCAGCGCTCCGGGCTGACCGGGGCCGTGTTGGAAACCAGCGACGCACTCGCCACTCATCTTCAAATCTTTTTGGACACACCGGCGACCGGGCCGAAAGCACTGTTCTGCGCCAATGGCGTGGCAGCGTTGGCTTGTACCCTGGCCTTGCGCGAAATCGGTTGCCGATTGTTCGAGGATGTCGGGCTGATTGCCCTGGATGATCTGGATTGGTACCCGTTGGTCGGCAGCGGAATTACCGCCCTCGCCCAGCCGACAGCCGAGATTGGCGCGCGGGCGTTTGAATGTTTGCTCAAGCGTTTGCGGGGGGATGTCGAGGTAGCGCGCAGAGTGGATTTTGCGCCGGTGCTGATTGAGCGCGGTTCTACCCGAGGATCTTTGCGGTGACTGTTATGGCGCCATCGCGAGCAGGCTCACTCCTACAGGGGGGGGGCATTCCAAATGTAGGGGTGGGCCTGCTCGCGGTGGCGCCCGGACGCCCCGCGGAGGTCAATCAGATTTTTTTGAACAAAAATGAAACCGGTTTCAGAGGTAGATAACAATGAATAAACCTGCCGTTTCCATCAGCCTGTCCAGCTACGGCGCCGAGCTTGTGCGCCAACGCGGGCAGGACTTCTTCATCGATGTGCTGGCCGCCGCTGGCGCTGATCGCATCGAATGGCGCGAAGAGCTGCTGACCCGCGAAGTGCCCGAGCAACTGCAAGCCGCCACTCGGGCGCAGGGACTGCAAAGCATCTATTCGTCGCCGAGCGAACTGTGGCTCGCCGGTCAGGCGCGGCCCAATCCCGAGCTGATCAACGCCCTGCAACACGCAGAGGCATTCGGCTCGAAATGGCTGAAAGTCTCGCTCGGTTACTTCACCGACAACTGTGATCTGCAAGTGCTGAAACAACTGCTGGGCAACAGCCCGGTGCAGTTGCTGGTGGAAAACGACCAGACCTTGCAGGGCGGCCGCATCGAGCCGTTCCAGCATTTTTTCGCGGCGGTGGAGCAGCATGATTTGCCGATCAAGATGACCTTCGACATCGGCAACTGGCAGTGGCAAGACCAGTCCGCCGCCAACGCCGCACGCCTGCTCGGACGCCACGTCGGCTACGTGCACTGCAAAGCCGTGGCCCGCCGCGCCGACGGCAAACTGGTCGCCGTGCCGCCCGCCGTCAGCGACCTGCATTTGTGGGAACAACTGCTGCGGCACATGGCCCAAGGCGTTATGCGTGCCGCCGAATACCCGTTGCAGGGCGATGATCTGGTGGCGTTGACCACGGAACACGTCGCCGCCCTCGCCCGCCTTGGTCAATCGCGCCTGGAGCCTGCCCATGTCTGACATCGATATTCTGTCGTTCGGCGAAACAATGGCGATGCTGGTCGCCGAGCAGACCGGTGATCTGGCTGCAGTCGAGCATTTTCACAAACGCATTGCCGGCGCCGACAGCAATGTGGCGATCGGCCTGTCGCGGCTGGGTTTCAACGTCGCGTGGCTGAGCCGGGTCGGCGCCGATTCCCTCGGACGTTTCGTGGTCGAGACCTTGATCAAGGAAGGTCTGGATTGCAGTCACGTCGCGGTCGATCACCAGCACCCGACCGGTTTCCAGTTCAAGTCGCGTAACGACGACGGCAGCGACCCGCAGGTCGAGTATTTCCGCCGTGGCTCGGCGGCCAGTCGTCTGTCCGTGCAGTCGATCACCGATACCTTGCTCAGCGCCCGTCACCTGCACGCCACCGGGATTCCACCGGCACTGTCAGCCAGCGCTCGGGAAATGTCGTTCGAGCTGATGACACGCATGCGCCATGCCGGGCGCAGCGTGTCGTTCGACCCCAATCTGCGCCCGAGCCTGTGGGCCACCGAGCAAGAGATGATCCGCGAGATCAACCGCCTCGCTGCCCTCGCCCACTGGGTGCTGCCGGGCTTGAGCGAAGGTCGCTTGCTGACCGGGTTCGAAGATCCGGCGGACATCGCGGCGTTTTATCTCGATCAGGGCGCCGAAGCCGTGGCGATCAAGCTTGGGCCGCAAGGTGCCTATTACCGCACGCATCTGGATCAGGGTTTTGTCGCCGGGGTGCCGGTGGCCAACGTGGTCGACACCGTGGGTGCGGGTGATGGCTTTGCGGTCGGCATGATCAGTGCCCTGCTGGAGCATCAGAGTTTTGCCGAGGCGGTGCAACGCGCGAACTGGATTGGCAGTCGGGCGGTGCAGAGTCGTGGGGATATGGAGGGGTTGCCGACCCGGTCCGAACTCTCCGCTGAATTCGAGGCCGCTGATCGCGAGCAGGCTCACTCCTACATTGGATCTCCGCCAGTCACAGCTGCAGCGGCAAACACATAACCCTTGTAGGAGTGAGCCTGCTCGCGATGAGGCCCGCTCAGACAACCGATTCATTGAACCTGCTGCGACAAAAACAACAAGCTCAGGAGCAACACCATGAAAACCGCAACCCTCGCCACCCGCCGCTGGTGGTACATCATGCCGATCGTGTTCATCACCTACAGCCTGGCGTATCTCGACCGCGCCAACTACGGCTTTGCCGCCGCCTCCGGCATGGCTGCCGACCTGATGATCACCCCGGGGCTGTCTTCATTGCTCGGCGCGCTGTTCTTCCTCGGTTACTTTTTCTTCCAGGTACCGGGAGCGATCTACGCGCAGAAGCACAGCGTGAAAAAGCTGATCTTCTTCAGCCTGATTTTCTGGGGCGGCCTCGCCACCCTGACTGGCGTCGTGTCCAACGCCTACTGGCTGATCGTGATCCGCTTCATGCTCGGTGTGGTAGAAGCCGCGGTGATGCCGGCGATGCTGGTTTACCTGTGCCACTGGTTCACCCGTGCCGAACGCTCGCGGGCCAACACCTTCCTGATCCTCGGCAACCCGGTAACGATGCTGTGGATGTCGGTGGTTTCGGGCTATCTGGTGCAGCACTTCAGCTGGCGCTGGATGTTCATCATCGAAGGTTTGCCGGCGGTGATCTGGGCGTTTATCTGGTGGAAGCTGGCCGATGATCGTCCTGCTCAGGCCAAGTGGCTGAGCGAACAGGAAAAGCACGACCTGGAAAGCGCTCTCGCCGCCGAACAGGTCGGGATCAAAGCGGTGAAGAACTACGCCGAAGCGTTCCGCTCGCCGAAGGTGATCATTCTGGCGCTGCAGTTTTTCTGCTGGAGCATCGGCGTCTACGGCTTTGTGCTGTGGTTGCCGTCGATCCTCAAGGCCGGCGCACAAATGGACATGATCGAGGCCGGGTGGCTGTCGGCGCTGCCGTATCTGGCGGCGGTGATCGGCATGCTCGCGGTGTCGTGGGGCTCGGACAAACTGCAGAAGCGCAAACGCTTCGTCTGGCCGCCACTGCTGATCGCCTCCATTGCGTTCTACGGTTCCTACGCCTTGGGCGCGGAACATTTCTGGTGGTCGTACACACTGCTGGTGATCGCCGGTGCCTGCATGTACGCACCTTACGGGCCGTTCTTCGCCATCGTTCCGGAGATCCTGCCGGCCAACGTCGCCGGCGGTGCCATGGCGCTGATCAACAGCATGGGCGCGCTGGGTTCGTTCGGCGGCTCGTATCTGGTCGGCTATCTGAACAGTTCCACCGGTTCTCCCGGTGCTTCGTACCTGCTGATGAGCGGCGCGTTGCTGCTGTCGGTGGTGCTGACGATTTTTCTCAAGCCTGGCGCCAGTGATCGTGTCGTGGCCAAAGCCGTAGTCACGCGTCCCGTGCCGGCGCATTCCTGAAGAGATTTTTGCCCATGAAAAAGCAAGTCGTGCTGTACAAGAAACTGTCGCCAGCGCTGATGACGCGTCTGCAGCAACAGTGTGAAGTAACGCTGATCGAAAGCCTCGACGCCGACGGCCTGATGAAGCTACGCGACGCCCTGCCCGGCGCCCACGGTTTGCTCGGCGCCAGCCTGAAACTCGACGCCGCGCTGCTCGATCTGGCGCCGCAGCTTGAGGCCATCGCCAGTGTCTCAGTGGGTGTCGACAACTACGACATCGACTACCTGACCCGGCGCAAGATCCTCCTTAGCAACACCCCGGACGTGCTCACCGAAACCACCGCCGACACCGGTTTCGCGCTGATCCTAGCCACGGCCCGGCGCGTGGTGGAACTGGCGAACATGGTGCGCAGCGGCCAGTGGCATCGCAACATCGGCCCGGCGCATTTCGGCACCGATGTACACGGCAAGACCTTGGGCATCATCGGCATGGGCCGCATCGGCGAAGCGCTGGCGCAGCGCGGGCATTTCGGTTTTGGCATGCCGGTGCTCTATCACAGCCAGTCGCGCAAACCGGCAGTCGAGACGCGTTTTGCGGCGCAGTACCGCAGCCTGGAAGCGCTGCTGCAAGAGGCCGATTTCATCTGCCTGACCCTGCCGCTGACTGCGCAGACCGAAGGCCTGATCGGCGCCGAGCAGTTTGCGCTGATGCGCCCCGAGAGCATCTTCATCAATATCTCGCGCGGCAAAGTGGCGGATGAAGCGGCGCTGATCGACGCGTTGCGCCACCAGCGGATTCGCGCAGCGGGGCTGGATGTGTTCGAGCGTGAGCCGCTGAATCATGATTCGCCGTTGTTGCAGCTGAATAATGTGGTGGCAACCCCGCACATGGGTTCGGCAACGCATGAGACGCGGGAGGCGATGGCGCGGTGTGCGGTGGACAATCTGCTGGCGGCTTTGGCTGGGGAGAAGCCGGTGAATCTGGTGAATCCGGTGGCTTGGCAGGGCTGAAAAATGCGCTGAATGGCAGATTGCATTCGCGAGCAAGCCCGCTCCCACAGGGTTCGGTGTGTACAGATAACATTATGTACACACCCATCCACTGTGGGAGCGGGCTTGCTCGCGAAGAGGCCAGTTCAGGCAACACAACACTGTCAGGCACTACGCGCCTGCAACAGCTGCACCGCACACAACGCAATCCGCGCACAGGCATCCGCCAGCTGCACCCGATCCAGCACCAGCCCGATACGAATATGCCCCGCCGCACTCGGCCCGAACGCTTCGCCAGCCAGCACAGAGACCCCATAACCTTCCAGCAAGCGCTCGGCAAACCCCTGCGCGCCAAACCCGGTCTGGCGCACATCGACCATCACGAACATCCCGCCATCAGGGCGGATCGGTTGCAACCCCGGGCAACCACGCAAGCGCTCGCACACCAGATCGCGGCGCAACCGATATTCCTCGCGCATCTGCGTCACCTCCGGCAGATCGCTTGCCAACGCGACCTCCGCTGCTTTCTGCACGAAATCCGGCAGACCGAAGAGCATGCTCAATGACAGGTTCACCAGATGCTCGGCCAGCACCTTCGGCCCGATCGACCAGCCAATGCGCCAGCCGGTCATGGCGTGGGATTTCGACAGGCTGTTGATGGTCGCCGTGCGTTCGGCCATGCCCGGCAGACTCGCCGGGCTGATGTGCTCGCCCTCGTAGAGCAGATCGCTGTAGACCTCGTCACTGATCAGCCACAAATCGTGGCGCACGCACAGCGCCGCCAGCTCTTGCCAGATCAGCAGCGACAGGCTCGCGCCGGAAGGATTATTGGGACTGTTGAGCAACATCGCGCGGGTCTTCGGCGTGATCCGCGCGGCGACATCGGCGGGGTCAACGCGAAAGCCGTTTTCCGGCCGAACCGGCACCGGCACCACCGTCGCGCCGCACGCGCCGAACACCCCCTCGTAGGTCACGTACATCGGCTCGGCGACGATCACTTCGTCACCCGGATCCAGCAGGCATTGCGCGACCGAATACACCGCGCATTGCGCGCCGGGCAGCACGATCACGTGCTCGGCATCCACCACCTGACCGCTGCGCCGCTGGTGGCGGGCGGCGATCAATTTGCGCAGCGCCAAGCGACCACGCACTTCGGAATAATGCGTATCGCCGGCCAGCAGACTGTCAATGGCGCCATGAATGATCGGCAGCGGCGTATCGAAATCCGGATCCCCCACGCTCAGCAGCAGGATATCGACCCCCTCGGCGCGCAGCTCCAGCGCTCGGTCATGAATCTGCCAGGCTGCGGCTCCCTCCCCGGCGATTCGTTGGGTCAAGGCTGAATAACGCATGCACGTCTCCTGATTGCGCGGTCTCCAGCCTTCACCCTAGGTCAAATCACAAAGCGCGCCACCATCGCATTCAAATCCACCGCCAGACGCGACAGTTCATGGGTCGCAGCGCTGGTCTGGTTGGCCCCGGCGGCGGACTGCGTGGCCAGATCACGGATGTTGACCAGGTTGCGATCAACTTCACGGGAGACCTGCGCCTGTTCTTCCGAGGCGCTGGCGATCACCAGGTTGCGCTCGTTGATCTGGTGGATCGACTGGGTGATTTGCTCCAGCGCCACACCCGCAGCGCGGGCCATTTCCAGAGTGGTTTGGGTACGCTGGTTGCTTTGCTGCATCGACGAAACCGCTTCGCCGGTGCCGTTCTGGATGCCGGCGACCATTTTTTCGATTTCCTGAGTCGATTGCGCGGTGCGATGGGCCAAGGCGCGTACTTCGTCCGCCACCACCGCAAATCCGCGTCCGGCCTCACCGGCACGCGCTGCTTCGATCGCCGCGTTGAGGGCCAGCAGGTTGGTCTGTTCGGCGATGGCGCGGATCACATCGAGCACCTTGCCGATGTCGCGGCCCTGCGCGGCGAGGCCTTCGATCATTTGCGCAGTGCTCTGCACGTCATGGGTCATGGTCTGGATCGCGTCGACGGTTTTCACCACTTGATCGCGACCTTCACGGGCGGCCTGGGTCGACTGGTTCGAGGCTTCGGACGTCGACACCGCGTTGCGTGCGACTTCTTCCACAGCGGCGGTCATTTCGTTGACGGCGGTGGCGGCCTGTTCGATCTCGTTGTTCTGCTGTTGCAGGCCACGGGAGGCTTCTTCGGTGACCGCGCTCAGCTCTTCGGCCGCCGCGCCCAACTGAGTCGCGGAGCCGGCGATCTGTTCGATGGTTTTGCGCAGGTTGATCTGCATCGTGGACAGGGCTTGCAGCAGTTGGGTGGCTTCGTCTTTGCCGTCGACTTCAATCGACTGGGTCAAGTTGCCGCCAGCGATGGTTTGCGCAGCCTGTACCGCACGGTTCAACGGGGTGACGATGCTGCGGGTCAGTAGCAGGGCCAACACGACCGTGGCGAGCGCGGCGACAACGGCAACAACGATGATGCCGGTAATGGCGCTGTCGTAATGCTCACCGGCCTGGGTGGAGGCGACTTTCGCACCCGCCGCGTTGATCGCGATCAGCTTGTTGAGTTGCTCGCCCATCTGGTCGGTGCCGTCCTTGATCCGCGTGTTGATCAAGGTGCGCATCTCGTCGACCTTGTCCTGACGCGACAGCTCCATCATCTGGTTTTGCGCTTGCAGGTAGTTGTCGAGCGTGGTCGCGAACGTCTGATACAACGCACGCTCTTCGCTCTCCGCCGGCAACGCGGCGTAACTGGTCTGAGCACTGCGCACCTTGTCCACCAGCACGCCGATGCGTGTTTGCGCCTCTTGCAGACCTGCCGGGTCGCGGTTGACCAGAATCCGGAACGACAGAATCCGCAGGCGCAGAACGTTTTCCGTGACCACGCCAAGGTAGGTGACGCTGGGCAGTTGGTTGGTATCCATGTCGATGGAAGCCTGGCGGATGGTCGACATACGGTTGACGGCGAACACACCAAGGACAATCACCAGCAAGGCGATAAAGGCAAAACCGAGGAAGGCACGGGGCGCGATATTCAGGTTACGCAAGGACATGGTTGGACTCTCGGATAGAGGTAACTGCGAGCGTCCTTGCCATCATCACTGGACCTTGGGGCGGGTTCAGTGTGGCGTCACTGTTCGAGGGAATCTGTGTGCGCCTGATCTCTGTATCGGCGGGGCTTTAGGAAGATTTGGTGTAAAGCGAAAATATTTTTCAAGGTGTTTCACCACTGAAACACCTTGACACTAACCCTCTGTGGAGAGGGGATGTATCCCCTCTCCACAAAATCTTCAGGAAGTCAGTCATTGAGTTTGGCCATCTGCCAGACCCGGGCGATGTCAGTCGCCCGTTCGCGCAACAAGCGTGGAGCTTCGGCACAGGCCTGCTCCAGGGTCATCGGGCCGCTGGTGACGGCGAATGCGGCGTCGATGCCGTGCTCGTAGAGTTCCTGATAACCCTCACCCAAGGTGCCGGCGATGACGATCACCGGCACGCCGTGCTGCTTGGCAATTCGCGCCACGCCGAACGGGGTCTTGCCGCGCAGGGTTTGCGCGTCGAACCGCCCTTCTCCCGTGATCACCAGATCGGCGCCGTTGACCGCTTCAGCCAACCCCACCAACTCGGCCACCACTTCCACGCCGGCCTGAAATTGCGCGCCAAGAAACGCCTTGGCCGCAAAACCCAATCCCCCCGCCGCACCACTACCCGGCTCATCGCGAACGTCCTTGCCCAACGCTTGCGCGCAGAGCTCGGCGAAGTGTCCCAGCGCCTGATCCAGTTGTTGCACCTGTGCCGGTGATGCGCCTTTTTGCGGGCCGAAAATCGCCGAGGCACCGTGCGGGCCGCACAGCGGGTTGTTGACGTCGGCGGCGATGTCGAAGCGCAAGTGGGCCAGACGCGGATCGAGCTCGCTCAAGTCCAGTCGCGCCAGTTGTGCCAGCGCCAAGCCGCCCGGCACCAATGGCTGCCCCTGCGCATCGAGCAATTTCACCCCGAGCGCCTGCATCGCGCCGGCGCCGCCGTCGTTGGTGGCGCTGCCGCCAATCGCCAGAATCACCCGTTGCGCGCCGGCATCCAGCGCGGCGCGAATCAGTTCGCCGGTGCCGAAAGTGCTGGTGATGCAGGCATCGCGTTGCCCCGTAGGCACTAATTGCAAACCACTGGCCTCGGCCATTTCGATGATCGCGGTGTGATTGTGTGGCAACCAGCCCCACGCGGCGTCGACCGGCGCACCCAGCGGCCCGCGTACTCGGGTGCGGCGCAGTTCACCCTCGCATGCGGCGAGAATCGATTCCACCGTGCCCTCGCCGCCGTCGGCCATCAGGCATTTGACCAGTGTTGCTTGCGGCCAGACTTGCGCCAACCCCAGCGCAATGGCTTCGGCAACGCCTTGGGCACTCAGGCTGTCCTTGAACGAATCGGGGGCGATGACGATCTTCATGCGAATTCTCCAGTTCCAATGCACCTCATGCTGCCAGTCGGCCTGCGCATTGACGCCGGTCCGCTGCACAAGCGCGGTGGGCGTTTATTGTTCATTTCTACAAAAGCCTTGGGGATGAATGTTGTGGCCCTATCGCGAGCAGGCTCACTCCTACAATTGGAATGCGTTCCCCTGTAGGAGTGAGCCTGCTCGCGATGGCGTCTCTGAAAACACCCGATCAACTCGGGTCAGTCTGCGGCAGCAATTGCACCCCGAGATATAGCGCCAGCATCCCGTCGAGCTTCAGCGGATCTACCCCGCTCAACTCGGCAATCCGCTCCATCCGATAACGCAAGCTGTTGCGATGAATGCCCAGCGCATCGGCGCAGGCCTGGCTCTGCCCGTCGTGTTCACACCAACTGCGCAGGGTCGCGAGCAACTGGCCGTTACCGTCCTTGGCAATCACTTTGCGCAACGGTTTGAGCAGTTCATCCAGCGCGTCGTCATTGCGATGGCGCCAGAGCATCACCGGCAAGCGATAGCGATTGAGCGTCAGCAGTCGCAATTGCGGCAGCACTTCCCGGCCATAAGCCAGCAGATCGCCAACCCGCCGATAACAGCGGCGTAACCCGGCCAGCCCATCCGCCTGCCCACCCACAGCGATGCGCAGAATGTTCCAGCCCAGGCCATCAAGCTTTTCCAGCAGGCGATCATGCTCAACCGTTTGACTTGCGGGTCGGCACCACAGCAGCGACGACTTGGCCGAACTCACGCACCAGCTGTCCGGATAGCGCGAGGTCAACCACGCGCTCAGCGCCTCGACGGTCTGCCCCGGCCCATGCTCCAGACCCAGTTCGAACAGATACGGCACCCGAGTCAATTGCGGCTTGAGCCCCAGTTGCTGCGCCTCATCGACCAGCCGCGGCGAGTCGCCGGCTTCGCTCAACAGCAACGCCAACAGGTCGTCGCAACGCTGGCGCCGCCATTGCTGCTCGGCCTGCTGGTTGCGCTGACCGACGAGCATTTCGGCGGTCATGCGCACCAGCTCGGCATAGGTGCGCAGTTGCTCCGGTTCGCCGGTAATACCGAGCACGCCGATCAGGCGTTGATCGAGCATCAGCGGCAGGTTGATCCCCGGCTGCACGCCCTTCAAGTGCACGGCGGTTTGTGCATCGATCTCTACCACCCGCCCGTTGGCCAGCACCAGTTGCGCACCTTCGTGACGGGTGTTGATGCGCTCCGGCTCGCCGCTGCCAAGGATCAGGCCCTGGCTGTCCATGACGTTGACGTTGTAGGGCAAAATGGCCATGGCCCGGTCGACGATATCCTGAGCGAGGTCGTGATCGAGTTCGAACATGATCGGCAAAATCCTTAAGCAACGGCGGCGGACGGTTGTTCACCCGCACAGGGTCTGGCGGCAAACCCTGTGCTCAGGCACAAAGACAATCCGGCCACAGGTGGCCGAGACTCTCGGGGCGATCAACGTTAACCTGTGCATCGCAAAAAATCATAATAAAGAGAGAGCCGCTATGTCGCAGAGCGCCGCAGCTACCCAGACCATCGACGACGGTAAAAACGCCGTCTACAAACGCATCACCCTGCGTTTGATCCCCTTCATCTTCATCTGCTACCTGTTCAACTACCTCGACCGGGTCAACGTTGGCTTCGCCAAACTGCAGATGCTCGACGCATTGAAGTTCAGTGAAACCGTATACGGCCTCGGTGCCGGGATCTTCTTCATCGGCTACGTGCTGTGCGGCGTGCCGAGCAACCTGGCGCTGACCCGATTCGGCCCGCGCCGCTGGATCGCGCTGATGATGATCACTTGGGGCACGCTGTCGACCTGCCTGTTGTTCGTCACCACCCCGACCCAGTTCTACACCCTGCGCCTGTTCACCGGTGCGGCCGAAGCCGGGTTCTTCCCGGGTGTGGTGCTGTACCTCTCGCAATGGTTTCCGACGTTCCGCCGTGGACGGATCATGGCGCTGTTCATGTCGGCGATCCCGGTTTCGGGGTTGCTCGGCAGCCCGTTCTCCGGCTGGATCCTCAATCACTTCGCCGCCGGGCAAGGCGGACTGGCCGGCTGGCAGTGGATGTTCCTGCTGCAAGGCATCCCGACCGTAATCCTCGGCGCCCTCGCCTATTTCCTGCTCAGCGACAGCTTCGCCAATGCCAAGTGGCTGAGCCCGCACGAGCGCGCGGTGCTTGAGGCGGATCAGGCCGAAGACCTGGCGAACAAACCGAAAACCACCTCGGACTCGCTGCTCGCGGTGTTCAAGAACCCGGCGATCTGGGCTTTCGGCCTGATCTACTTCTGCATCCAGAGCGGCGTGTACGCGATCAACTTCTGGCTGCCGTCGATCATCAAGAACCTTGGCTTCAGCGACAACCTGGTGATCGGCTGGCTGAGTGCAATCCCCTATCTGCTGGCGGCGGTGTTCATGCTGCTGGTCGGGCGTTCGGCGGACTTGCGCAAAGAGCGTCGCTGGCACTTGGTCGTACCGATGCTGATGGGCGCGCTCGGTCTGCTGATCGCGGTGAACTTCGCCGCCAACCCGGCTATCGCCATTCTCGGCCTGACCATTGCCACCATGGGCGCGCTGACCGGTCTGCCGATGTTCTGGCCGGTGCCGACCGCCCTGTTGAGCGCAGGCGCCGCGGCCGGTGGTCTGGCGTTGATCAACTCGATGGGGCAGATGGCCGGCTTCCTCAGCCCGTACCTGGTGGGTTGGGTCAAGGACAGCACCGGTTCGACCGACGCGGCGTTGTATTTGCTGGCGGGTGTGATTGTCGGCGGCAGCTTGCTGGCGTTGCGCATGACGCGGACGCTGCGCGCGTAATCACGCTTCCAGATCAAAAGATCGCAGCCTGCGGCAGCGCCTGCACGGAAATACGCGTTTCCCTGTAGGAGCTGCCGCAGGCTGCGATCTTTTTTTGCTCACTGATTGCAATGCCCAAGCTTGCCAATCACGGAAAAATCCCGCAAAAACGCACAGATTTTTAAAGGATTTTTACCAATGAGCTCGATTCTCGATCTGGAGATCTTCGTCCGCGTGGCCGACTCCGGCAGTATTTCTTCCGCTGCCCGCACTCTTGAACTGACGCCGGCCGCCGCAAGCATCGCCTTGAAGCGTCTGGAAACCCGACTCGGTATCCGCCTGCTCGCGCGCTCCACCCGCAGCATGCGCCTGACCGAAGAAGGTCGGCGTTATCTCGACAGCGTACGCATTGCCCTCGGCGCCCTGGCCGAAGGTGAGCAGGCACTGAAGCAACACGGCGAAGGCCTCAGCGGTGTGCTGCAACTGGCCGCACCCTCGGACTTCGGGCGCAACGTGTTGTTGCCGTGGCTGGACGACTTCAAACGTGCACACCCGAATATTCAACTGCAATTGTTGCTCAACGATCGGCACGCCGATCTGTTCCGCGAAACCGTGGATGTCGCGCTGCGCTTTGGTGTGCCCAGTGATTCGACGCTGGTAGCGTTGCCGATTCTGCCGGCGCATCGCCGTGTTGCCTGCGCCAGCCCGGACTATCTCGCCCGCCATGGCACACCGCAACATCCCGGCGAACTGCGCGAACACAGCGCCTTGCTCTACCTGCGCAATGGTCGGCCCTACAACACCTGGCGCTTCAGTCGCGAGGACGAAACGCTGGAAGTTGAAGTCCACGGCGATTACTTCAGCGATGACGGCGAAGTCGCGCGGCGCTGGGCCCTGGCCGGGCATGGCATTGCCTACAAAGCCTGGCTGGACGTCGCCGAGGATGTGCGCGGCGGACGCCTGCTGACGCTGTTCGATGACTGGCATGGCGAGAGCGTGCCGTTCAATCTGCTGTGCCCGCATCGGGTGCAGGTGTCGGAACGCGTTCGGGTGTTGCAGGCGTTTTTGCAGACGCGTTGCGCAGCACTCAGCCGATAATTCACTTTGCCCCGTCGGATGCTTCTGGTATTTGATTGGAGTTTTCCCACCCGATAAAAGGATTTCGGCATGAGCTACCGCACACTGGGGCACTCGGGGTTGCAGGTGTCCACCCTCACCCTCGGCACGATGATGTTTGGCGAGCAGACCAGCGCCGAGGACTCGCTGCGCATCATCGACAAGGCCTGGGATCAGGGCATCAATTTCATCGACACCGCCGACGTCTACACCAACGGCCGCTCGGAAGAAATCGTCGGCGAGGCGATTGCCCGCCATCGGCACGAATGGGTGTTGGCAACCAAGGTCGGTTTCGGCCCGGCGGACGGCGTGCCAAACCGCAGCGGCTTGAGCCGCAAGCACATCTTCAATGGTCTGGAGGCCAGCCTGACCCGTCTTGGCACCGACTATCTCGACATCTATTACCTGCACCGCGAAGACCACAACACGCCGCTGGAAGTCAGCGTATCGGCAATTGGCGACCTGATTCGCCAGGGCAAGATCCGTTACTGGGGCCTGTCGAACTATCGCGGCTGGCGCATCGCCGAAGTGATCCGTATCGCCGACAACCTCGGCGTTGATCGCCCGGTGATCAGTCAGCCGCTGTACAACATCGTCAACCGCCAGGCCGAGACCGAGCAGATCAGCGCCGCGCAAACCTATGGCCTCGGCGTGGTGCCTTACAGCCCGCTGGCCCGTGGCGTGCTCAGCGGCAAATACGCACCCGACGCCGCTCCCGACGCCAACAGCCGCGCCGGGCGTCAGGACAAACGCATTCTGGAAACCGAATGGCGCGTGGAATCGCTGCGCATCGCCCAGCAGATTCAGCAGTACACCCAGGGCCGTGGCGTCGGGATTGTCGAATTCGCGATTGCCTGGGTGCTGAACAACAGCGCGGTGACCTCGGCGATTGTCGGGCCGCGCACCGAACAGCAGTGGGATGCTTACACCAAGGCGCAGGCGGTGCAGATCACGGCGGAGGATGAAGCGTTTATCGACTCGCTGGTGACGCCGGGGCATGCTTCGACGCCGGGGTTTAACGATGTGAGCCATTTTGTGTCAGGCCGTAAACCGCGTCAGGCCTGAAAGCCTCACAAGCCGGGCATCAGCGGCGTCAGCAGATTACGAGGGCAACACAAATCCATTGTGGGAGCCTGCTCGCGAAGAGGCCGGCACATTCAACATCTGCGTTGTCTGGCACACCGCTTTCGCGAGCAGGCTCGCTCCCACAGGTTTTGTGCTTATCTTCAGGATGTGGGAAATATTGATCACTCGGCCAATATTCAGCACAAAAACCACGTATCCTGCGCGCCCTGTTTGATCACCCATCCGCGAGGACAGTTTGTCTAAAGGTATCGCTCTATCGGTTTCAGCTTCGGTGCTGTTTGCCGTCATGTATTACTACACCTCGCTGCTCACCCCGTTGAGCGGCGTGGAAATCTTTGGCTGGCGGATGCTCCTGACCGTGCCGTGCATGACCGTGTTCATGCTGGTGTCGGGTGAATGGCGGCGGGTGCTGGAGTTGCTGCGCAAGGTGGCGGGCTATCCAAAGCTGATTGGCGGTCTGATTGTTTCGTCGGGTTTGCTCGGCGTGCAGTTGTGGCTGTTCATGTGGGCGCCGCTCAACGGCTACAGCCTCGATGTGTCGCTGGGTTATTTCCTGTTGCCGCTGGCGATGGTACTGACCGGGCGCATTGTGTACGGCGACAGCCTGTCGTACCTGCAGAAAATCGCGGTGTTCTTTGCCGTTCTCGGCGTGGCGAACGAGCTGTATCGGGTCGGCGGATTTTCCTGGGCGACCCTGGTGGTCGTGGTCGGTTACCCGCTGTATTTCGTCCTGCGCAAACGCCTGAAGACCGACAACCTGGGCGGTCTGTGGGTCGACATGACCTTGATGCTGCCGGTGGCGTACTGGTTCGTGCGCGGTGGTGAGCAAGGTTTCGCCGTGTTCGATCAGTATCCGGGCTTGCTCTGGCTGATTCCGCTGCTCGGTCTGATCAGTGCTTCGGCGCTGGTGGTGTACATCATTGCCAGCCGCTTGCTGCCGTTCAGCCTGTTTGGTTTGCTCAGTTACGTCGAGCCGGTGTTGCTGCTCGGCGTGGCGCTGTTGCTCGGTGAAAGCATCAAGGCCGGCGAGTGGCTGACCTACATTCCGATCTGGCTCGCCGTTGTGGTGCTGATCTTCGAAGGCTTCAAACACCTGATGCGACAACGCAGGTCTTAAAAGCAACACAAAACTACTGTGGGAGGGGGCTTGCTCGCGAAAGCGTCAGTTCAGTCAACAAAGACCTTGAACGAAAGACCGAATTCGCGAGCAAGCCCGCTCCCACAGTTTTTTCTGACGCAAAAAAATCCCGGCTGTGCATGACTGCAAGCCGGGATTTTTTCATTCTGGCGGCGGATTACTCGGTCGCGAGCACACCACGACGCACCTGGTCACGCTCGATCGATTCGAACAGCGCCTTGAAGTTGCCCTCGCCGAAACCATCATCGCCTTTACGCTGGATGAATTCGAAGAACACCGGGCCCATCAGGGTTTCCGAGAAGATCTGCAGCAGCAGGCGCTTGTCGTCCGGGTTCGACGAGCCGTCGAGCAGGATGCCGCGCGATTGCAGCTGATCAACCGGCTCGCCGTGGTTCGGTAGACGGCCTTCGAGCATTTCGTAGTAGGTGTCCGGCGGCGCGGTCATGAAGCGCATGCCGATCTTCTTCAACTGATCCCAGGTCTTGATCAGGTCGTCGGTGAGGAACGCCACGTGCTGAATGCCCTCGCCGTTGAACTGCATCAGGAACTCTTCGATCTGCCCGGCGCCCTTGGACGACTCTTCGTTCAGCGGGATGCGGATCATGCCGTCCGGAGCGGTCATCGCTTTCGAGGTCAGGCCGGTGTATTCGCCCTTGATGTCGAAATAACGGATCTCGCGGAAGTTGAACAGCTTCTCGTAGAAGTTGGCCCAGTAGGCCATGCGACCGCGGTACACGTTGTGGGTCAGGTGGTCGATGATTTTCAGACCGGCACCGACCGGGTTGCGATCAACGCCCTCGATGAACACGAAGTCGATGTCATAGATCGAACTGCCTTCACCAAAACGGTCGATCAGGTACAGCGGCGCGCCGCCGATGCCCTTTATCGCTGGCAGGTTCAGCTCCATCGGGCCGGTTTCGATGTGGATCGGCTGAGCACCGAGTTCCAGTGCGCGGCTGTAGGCCTTTTGCGAATCCTTCACGCGGAACGCCATGCCACACACCGACGGGCCGTGTTCGGCCGCGAAGTACGAAGCGACGCTATTGGGTTCGTTGTTGAGGATCAGGTTGATCGCGCCCTGACGGTACAGGTGCACGTTCTTGGAGCGGTGGGTCGCGACTTTGGTGAAGCCCATGATCTCGAAGATCGGCTCCAGGGTGCCAGGAGTCGGCGATGCGAACTCGATGAACTCAAAGCCCATCAGGCCCATTGGGTTTTCGTATAAATCTGCCATGGTGACGCCTCATCATTCTTATCAATTAACCAGAGTTATTTGTCAGTAATGCTGAGACCGGCGGGAGGTGCGCAGGAGATGCCTCGCACACTGCGGGCGAGGAAGTCACCGTAGATCAGTTGAAACCCGAATATCTTCATTGTCGACCCAAGGCTCTTGCGGGCGAGGCTTCTGCTGCCAGAAGACGTTTATTATTGTATGCGTAACCCGATTCTACACAGCGTAAATAGGGTTGTCTGCCCTCTCTATAAAATCCGCCTTTTTCGCATCGGTGCAAGGGGTTTGTTGCACAGGTAAATCCCCACCAGCACCAACCCGCCGCCCAGGCACATGCTCAACGTCAGTTGCTCGCCGAGCAGCAGCGCGCCGAGCACCACCGCGGTCAGCGGATTCAGGGCAATGAACACGCCGGATCGGGTCGCGCCGATTTTGCGGATGCCATCGTAGTAGCCGATGTAAGCCAGCGCCGAGCCGAACACGCCGAGGTAAATCAGGCTCAGCCATTGTGGCGTTCCGAGGCTGATCAAGGCTGCTCCGCTGACCTCGCCACGCAACATTGCCAGCGCCCACAGCATCGCGCTGCCGATCAACACGGAAAAGGTCACGGTCTGCAGCGGGCCGATGGATTGGTTCAGCCCCCGGGAAAACAGCGAGTAAACACCCCAGCTCAACACGCAGCCAAAAATCAACAGATCACCGATCCACGCATCGGGTGTCACGGCAAGTAGTCGCGGGTCACGGCTGACAATCACCAGGCCGGCGCCCGTGATGCAGATCGCGATACCGGCGACTTTCGCCCGACCCAGGCGCTCTTTGAACAACAACCACGAGGCCAGACCGATCACCGCCGGGTTCAACGCGACAATCAACGAAGCCCGTGAAGCGTTGATGTACCGCAGACCATAAAAGAAGCACAGGTTGTAGAGGAAAATGCCGAAGAACCCGAGCAACGTCAGTTGCAGCCATTGCCCGGGTGTCGGTCGCGCCAACGGGATACGCGCTATCCACAGAAACCCGAGCAACGCCACGCTGGCGAGCAGGAAGCGCAGGCTGGCGGCGAACAACGGGCTGAGGCTGCCCGTCAGAAAACGCCCTGCGACAAAGGTCCCGCCCCAAATCATGGTTACCGCTGCCAGCGTCAGGTAAACCGGCCGGTCGGAGGCCGTTAGGTGGGTTTGCTCAAGGTTGCGCATGATGTTCCAAACGAAAGAAGTTGAAGGATGGCGTATCATTCCCCTCATGCCCTCTCATCGTAAAATGAGTAAACACTCATGACCCTCACACAACTGGAGATCTTCTCGCTGGTCGCCGAACTGCGCGGATTTACCCTCGCTGCCCATCGTCTGGGGATTTCGCAGTCGGCGATATCCCACGCGATGAAATCGCTGGAACAGGAGTTGGGCGTGGAGTTGTTGCGGCGACACCAGTCGCAGGTGGAGCTCACCGATATCGGCGAGCAACTGCTGCAGCGCGCAAGGGCCATGCTCGGTCTGGCCAACACGTTGCGCCAGGAAGCGGCCGATGCGCGGGGCATGAAAAGCGGTACGTTGCGTATTGGCTCATTCGGCCCGACGTCATCGATCAAGTTGCTGCCGAAGATTCTGCAGCGCTATCGCGAAGTGCATCCGGGCATCGAAGTGCACATTGATGAGGGGCCGGACCGGCAGGTGCTGCAGTGGCTGGAAGAGCGGCGAATCGATGTCGGTTTTGTAGTGTTGCCCGAGGAACGCTTCGACACTTTTGCTCTGGTCGAAGATCAGATGGTTGCCCTGCTGCCGTCCAATCATCCATTGGCCGCAAAGGCCGCACTAAGCCTCAAGGATCTGTGCACTGATCCATTTGTGCTGACCGAGGCCGGCTCATCGGAACTGGTTTCGCGTCTGTTCAGCGCCGCGCGTCTGCAACCGAACATTCGCTATCGTTGCTCGCAATTGCTCAGTACGCTGGACGTCGTCAGCCGGGGCGATGCAATCACCGTCGTCGCCGAAGGCTCGTTGCCGGGCGCTCCTGCCCCACGTTACGTGAAGAAACCGCTGTTGCCGGCGGTGCAACGTCTGATCGGCCTCGCTGTCCTCGATCAGCGTCAGGCGTCGCCCGCCACGCGGGCATTTATCGAACTCGCTAGACAGATCAACCAGCCGTGAGCAGCACAAGCGCCAACGGCCATCTATCATCCCTTCTGACTCCGCTGTTTTCACCGGTGCGCCGTTGCCAGGCCAGCATTCGAGAGTTCCAATCCATCGCAACAGGATGCGCCTATGCCCTTGACCGTCAGACCCCGCCGCAAACGCAGCGTACGCATTTTTGTGAGCCTGCTTTGTGGTGTTTTGCCCGTCCTGCTAGGCGGCGGGATTCTGTATCTGCAAGCCGAACGCACCTTGCAACAGAGCACGCAAAATACCGCCGAGGAGGCGTTGCGCCAGTTTGAACTGATGCTCGACAACACCGCCCAGGCCGCCAGCGAACTGCTGCCCCTGGCCGGCCAGCCCTGCGACAGCGTCAAACTGGCCTTGCGTGAGCAGGTGACCCGTCGACCTTTTGTGCGCTCGACCAATCTGGTGTGGGACAACAACCTCTATTGCAGCTCGCTGTTCGGGGAGTTCAAGGAGGCCGTGAACCCGGGTGACTATACGCAGGGCAAACTGTGGTTGATGAATGGCAACCCCGTCACGCCCAACACCGCGCTGTTGGTGTATCGCCTCAGCGAAGGTCGCGGTGGCGCGCTGACCACCCTCGATGGTTATCACCTGAGCAACATCCTGCGCCTGATCGGCCGGCAGACGCTGCTGTTGTTGCAGGTCGGCGATAACTGGCTGTCCGTCGATGGCAAGGTGCATCAAGGCGCCCTGCCGCCGTTACCGGTGGCGCAGAGTATGCTCGCGTCTTCGCGCTATGCCTTCAGTGTCAGTGCAGGCTTTCCGCAGGGGCAAACGTGGCGCTACATGGCCGGCGAATACCCGCCGCTGTTCAGTCTGCTGATATTTTTCGGGGTGATCGCGGGCGCTATCGCCCATGTCCTGCAACGGCGCGCCACTTCGCCCAGCCATGAGATGCTGCGCGCGCTGGAGGCTGGCGAATTCATTCCCTACTTCCAGCCGGTGGTGCATGGCGACAGCCGGAAGTGGTCCGGCGCTGAAGTACTGATGCGCTGGAATCACCCCAAGGAGGGTCTGGTGCGTCCGGATCTGTTCATTCCGTTTGCCGAACATTCAGGCCTGATCGTGCCCATGACTCGTTCGCTGATGCAGCAGACAGCCGCCCTGCTCGGCCCGTTGTCGGCGGAGTTCGACAAACCGTTCCACATCGGCATCAACATCACCGCCAGCCATTGCCAGGATCTGCAACTGGTCGAAGACTGTCGCGGGTTTCTCGCTGCTTTTGCCCCCGGCAGTATCAACCTGGTGCTGGAGCTGACCGAGCGCGAGCTGATTGAGCCAACCGATGTCACGCACCTATTGTTCGAGCAGTTGCACGCGCTGGGGGTGATGATCGCCATCGACGATTTCGGTACCGGCCATTCAAGCCTGGGCTACCTGCGAACATTCAATGTCGATTTTCTCAAGATCGACCAGAGTTTCGTCGCGATGATCGGCATTGATGCGCTGTCGCGGCATATTCTGGACACGATTATCGAACTGTCGGCCAAGCTCGATTTGGGTATTGTTGCCGAAGGTGTAGAAACTCAGGCTCAGGCTGACTATCTGACCGCACACCACGTCAACTTCCTGCAGGGCTATCTGTTCGGAAAACCCATGCCTGGCGCCGACTTCATCGATGCATTAAGTCACCATTAACTAAAAATAAATTAAGCCCGGCGCTGCGACCGGGCGCACCAAATTGATACAAAACACCACTGTTGTTACATGACGACAAGATCAGGATTTACTCTTGGCGCATTAACTACTACAATTTTTTCAGCCTGTGCAAGATTGGCAGGTGAGCCATTATCACCGAGTCGCTTCAAGGCTCTTGGCTTATAGCTTTGTTTGCGGTTGGTATCAGCCAAACACACTATTGGAGTAAAGATATTGTCCAGACTCGCTGAATTTCGTGCAGCTGAAAAGGCCCTTCAGGAACAGCTCAAGCAGTTGGAATCACTGAAGAACGATGCCGGGCTCAAGAAAGAAATCGAATTCGAAGAAAAGCTCCAGGGGCTGATGAAAACCTACGGCAAAGGCCTGAAAGACATCATCGCCATCCTCGATCCGAACCCGTCCAAGTCCGGCCTGCAAGTGTCTGCCGCACCGAAAACCCGCCGCGCTCGCGTGGTCAAGGTCTATCAGAACCCGCACACCGGTGAACTGATCGAAACCAAGGGCGGCAACCACCGCGGCCTGAAAGCCTGGAAGGAACAGTACGGTGCAGCCACCGTTGATTCCTGGTTGCGCGGTTAATCTTGCGTCAACAAACAAGCCCTGCTCTATGCAGGGCTTTTTTTTCGACAATATCTAACAAAAGCAACGATTTCCCCCGCGCTAATTATCAATTCGCTTTAACACCCACAAGACGTGAGGCCAAACAGTTTGCGCCAGGATGTTGCGGCCGTAACCGCTGCTAAACTTTGTGCTTAATTCCTTCGGGTATCTAAACCCGTCGCGGTGCAAACAGACGCTTAAAGTTTCAAGCTGTTTCTCACTGCGACTATTTCCTCGGCGCTCGCCTTATAAACCTCAGCCTGACCCGCGTAAGAAAGTACATAAGCCTTATCCGTCGCGACCGCAGCAACCAATGTTTGCGACAACACATGACGGCCGTTTTCGGTGATCGTGCAGGTGGTCTCCAGTGCATCCAGAGCGGCGAGTTTTGCCGGATGTATCTTGTTGCAAACGCTTTGATAGCCACCCTGGAAGAAGTCTTTCTGAATAGATTTGCGCATTTCCAGCAGGACACCCTGCACATTGACCTGATGGCCTGCCTCAACCTGGCTCATGGTCAACTCCATCACCATCACCTGATTGCCGTCAGCATCGTTTTTCACCGCGCGCTGGCGCGAAACCTGAGGGGCTTGATCAGGCAGCGCCTCTACTTCCCAGCCTGCAGGCCAGGTGATACTGGGCTGATCCGCCAGCGCCGGACCGGCAAGCAGCGATGAGAAAAGGCAAACGAACAGCGCTTTGAACGGTCGGATCATTACCAGAGGCACTCGCAGATTGAGCTGCAAAGTCTGAGGCCCGGCCGCCCACAGAGCAAGCCGCGCATTCGGTTTGGCGATGCCGCCCCGCATGCGTATCATTGCGCCCATTCACTCGCCCCATTGTTACGGAGGGCCTATGAGCCTGCACGAACTGAACACTTTCCCTGGCGTCACCGCCACTCCAGACAGCGCAACCCGCAACTTCGTCTTCAACCACACCATGCTGCGTGTGAAGGACATCACCAAGTCGCTGGACTTCTACACCCGCGTATTGGGCTTCTCGCTGGTTGAAAAGCGTGATTTCCCGGAAGCCGAATTCAGCCTGTACTTCCTCGCGCTGGTCGACAAGGCGCAGATCCCGGCCGACGCCGCCGCCCGCACCGAATGGATGAAGGCGATCCCCGGCATTCTGGAACTGACCCACAACCACGGCACCGAAAACGACGCCGACTTCGCCTATCACAATGGCAACACCGACCCACGCGGTTTCGGCCACATCTGCATCTCGGTGCCAGACATCGTTGCCGCGTGCGCACGTTTTGAAGAGCTGGGCTGTGATTTCCAGAAGCGCCTGACTGATGGCCGTATGAAAAGCCTGGCGTTCATCAAGGACCCGGATGGCTACTGGGTTGAAATCATTCAGCCTGCGCCGCTGTAACTGACTGCAAATTTCTCCTGTAGGAGTGAGCCTGCTCGCGATAGCGGTGTGTCAGGCCATGATGTTTTGAATGTGCAGCCGCCATCGCGAGCAGGCTCACTCCTACAATTGGATTGTGTCAGGCATAAAAAACCCATGATCGCTCATGGGTTTTTTCGTTTCAGCGACTGCCGTTTTACGCCGGCGCGGAAGTACGGATCAAGTGATCGAACGCGCTGAGGGAAGCCTTGGCACCCTCGCCCACCGCAATCACGATCTGCTTGTACGGCACAGTGGTCACGTCGCCGGCTGCGAAGATCCCCGGGATCGAGGTCTCGCCACGGTTGTCGACGATGATTTCACCACGCGGCGACAGCTCGATGGTGCCTTTGAGCCAGTCGGTGTTCGGCAGCAGACCGATCTGTACGAAAATCCCTTCCAGCTCGACGCTGCGCAGTTCGTCAGTATTGCGATCCTTGTAACGCAAGCCGTTGACCTTCTCGCCATTACCGGTGACTTCAGTGGTTTGCGCACTGGTGATCACGGTGACGTTCGGCAGGCTGTGCAGTTTGCGTTGCAGTACCGCGTCGGCACGCAGTTGCACGTCGAACTCCAGCAGCGTGACGTGAGCAACGATACCGGCCAGGTCGATGGCAGCTTCGACGCCGGAGTTACCGCCGCCGATCACCGCCACACGCTTGCCTTTGAACAGCGGGCCGTCGCAGTGCGGGCAGTACGCCACGCCCTTGTTACGGTATTCCTGCTCGCCCGGCACGTTCATTTCACGCCAGCGCGCACCGGTCGCCAGGATCACGCTCTTGGCTTTCAGGGTTGCACCGCTGGCAAAGTGGACTTCGTGCAGCTCGCCGTTCTTGCCGGGAATCAGCTTGTCGGCGCGTTGCAGGTTCATGATGTCGACGTCGTACTGCTTGACGTGTTCTTCCAGCGCCGTGGCCAGTTTCGGGCCTTCGGTTTCCTGCACGGAAATGAAGTTCTCGATGGCCATGGTGTCGAGCACCTGACCGCCGAAGCGCTCAGCCGCAACACCGGTGCGGATGCCTTTACGGGCGGCATAGATCGCGGCCGACGCACCGGCCGGGCCACCTCCTACTACGAGCACATCAAAGGCTTGTTTGGCGCTGATTTTCTCGGCCTGACGCTCGATGGCGCCGGTATCGAGTTTGGCGAGGATTTCTTCCAGGCCCATGCGACCCTGACCGAAGTTTTCACCATTGAGGTAGATGCTCGGCACCGCCATGATCTTGCGATCGTTGACTTCGTCCTGGAACAGCGCGCCGTCGATGGCGACGTGACGGATGTTCGGGTTCAGCACGGCCATCAGGTTCAACGCCTGGACCACGTCCGGGCAGTTCTGGCACGACAGCGAGAAGTAGGTTTCGAAACTGAACTCACCCTTGAGCGAGCGGATCTGTTCGATCACTTCGGCACTGGCTTTCGATGGGTGGCCGCCGACTTGCAACAGGGCCAGCACCAGCGAGGTGAATTCATGGCCCATCGGGATGCCGGCGAAACGCAGGCTGATGTCGGCACCCGGGCGATTGATCGAGAACGACGGCTTGCGGGCATCGGTGCCGCTGTCGATCAGAGTAATTTGGCTCGAAAGACTGGCAACGTCTTTCAGCAGGTCAAGCATTTCCCGGGATTTCGCACCGTCGTCGAGGGAAGCAACGATCTCGATCGGCTGGGTAACCCGTTCCAGGTACGATTTCAACTGGGCTTTAAGATTGGCGTCCAACATACGGGCGATCTCCTGTGTCTTTATTCGAGGCGAAAAAAAGCCCGAGCGAATCTCGCCCGGGCTTTTTCAATGGGCGGTGCAGCTTACTGAAGTAGGTGCGGAATCCCGCCCTGTGTTGCGTGTCTCACAGACTCAGATCTTGCCGACCAGGTCCAGGGACGGAGCCAGAGTGGCCTCGCCTTCTTTCCATTTGGCTGGGCAAACTTCGCCTGGGTGAGCAGCAACGTACTGAGCAGCCTTGATCTTGCGCAGCAGCTCGGAAGCGTCACGGCCAACGCCGCCATCGTTCAGTTCAACGATTTTGATCTGGCCTTCAGGGTTGATCACGAAGGTGCCACGGTCAGCCAGACCAGCTTCTTCGATCAGCACGTCGAAGTTGCGGGAGATGACGTGGGTCGGGTCGCCGATCATGGTGTATTCGATTTTGCCGATGGCTGGCGAAGTGTTGTGCCAGGCAGCGTGAGCAAAGTGGGTGTCGGTCGAAACGCTGTAGATTTCCACGCCCAGTTTCTGGAACGCAGCGTAGTTGTCGGCCAGGTCTTCCAGCTCGGTTGGGCACACGAAGGTGAAGTCGGCTGGGTAGAAGAACACTACGGACCATTTGCCTTTCAGGTCAGCGTCCGAGACTTGTACGAAGTCGCCGTTTTTGAATGCGGTAGCTTTGAACGGTTTTACTTGGCTGTTGATGATAGGCATTGATGACTCTCCGTCAGGGTTGTGAATTCGATGGGTGAATCCTACCCACTCACTCGACGGATGGCTCATTGGCAAACCTGATGCTGCTGATTTGTTTTCGCTATTAGCGGACTGTATTAATAGAAGAAAACCATATCTACGACGAAGCCGGTTTATCCGTAATCCGGGCCATCCCGTGAAAGGGGCTGGCTTCAACATAGCGCATGGCTGACTTCATATCCTTCCAGCCGACGTAACTCATCAGCGATTTCAGATCCCAGCCGCTTTGATGCGCCCACGTGGCAAAGCCGCGGCGCAGGGAATGGCTGGTGTAACGCTCGGCCGGGATGCCGGCGCGCTCGAGCGCCTGACGCAACAGCGGAATGATGCTGTTGGCGTGCAAGCCCTCCTCGCTCAGATGGCCCCAGCGGTCAACGCCGCGAAACACCGGGCCGCGTACCAGCGCTGCTTCGGTGATCCAGTCGATATAAGCCTGCACCGGGCACAGCTTGAGCAGCGCCGGCGCCTGATACGTCTGCCCGAGGTTGTCGCGGTCGCCCTTGCTGCGCGGCAGGTAGAGGGTGATGCCGCTGCCGGCGTGCGCCTGCACGTGCTCGATCTGCAGACGGCACAACTCGTCACTGCGGAAGCCCCGCCAGAAGCCCAGCAGGATCAGCGCCCGATCGCGATAGGCCTTGAGCAACTGCGGACGATCCTGATTCTGCCTGGCGCTACTGGTTTCCTGCTCCAGCCAGTCGACCACTTGCTGCAGATCGTGCAATTGCAACGGTTCGGCCTGTTTTTCCTGCGCCGGATGCAGTGCGCGAATGCCTTTGAACACTTTGCGCACCACTGGGGCCTTGGTCGGATCGGCAAAACCCTGACTGTTGTGCCACTGCGCCAGCGCTGACAGCCGCAGTTTCAGTGTGTTGATCGACAGCACCCCGGCATGCTCGACCAGATACCGCGCCACGCTGTCGGCGGTCGCTGGCAGGAAGCCGCCCCACTTCACTTCGAAATGCTCGATCGCAGAACGATAACTGCGGCGGGTGTTGTCACGGGTGGCGGCTTGCAGGTAGCGATCGATCTCGCTCATGGGCAGTGTTCTCGCAGGCGTACTGATTGCTGGATGAAAAACCCGATTCAGGGGTCTGACATTGGGTAATACCAGTATATCCCGCCTGTGATTAATCAAGCATTTAACTTTATTTTCAGCGTGGTACACTGCGTACTTTGGTGGCATGTACCACAGTACGTAATGGTAGGAGTTAAAATGGCCCGTGGTGGCGTTAACAAAGCAGTGGTGCAGATCGCGCGCTCAGCGATTCTGGCCCGAGGCGAACACCCCAGCATCGATGCAGTACGCATCGAACTGGGCAACACCGGTTCGAAAACCACGATCCATCGCTATCTGAAAGAGCTGGATGACGGCAGCCAACCGGTCGAAGCGTCCGCAGAACCGATCAATGACGAGCTGACTGCACTGGTCTCGCGTCTCGCCCAGCGCCTGAAAGAACAGGCGCAAGAGCCGATCGAACTAGCGCGCGAGCAGTTCGAAGAGCAGCGCGAAATCCTGGAAGCGGAACTCAAGCAGGTGCGCCAGGCACTTGAGCAACTGGAACAACAGCACGACATTCAAGGCGCGGCGCTGGCCAAGGAATCCGAAGCGCTAAAAGAAACCCGCTCGATGCTGCAGACCGAGCAAACCCGCAACGCCGGACTCAATCAGGCGCTGGCTGATTTCGAATTGCGCCTGCAGGACAAGGACGAGCAGATCCGCTCGCTGGAAGAGAAACATCTGCACGCCCGTGATGCTCTGGAGCACTACCGCAACGCCACTAAAGAGCAGCGCGAGCAGGAGCAGGCCCGTCACGAAGGACAGCTGCAGCAGTTGCAGATGGAATTGCGCCAGGCGCAACAAAGTGCACTGGTGCGTCAGGACGAGATCACTCAGTTGCATCGCGACAACGAACGCCTGCTCACGGAAAACCGCGGCACTCAGCGCGAACTGAGCCTGATGCAGGATCAGCTCAAGCACAGCAACCAGCGTCAGGATCAGTTGCTGGAGCAAGCCACTCGCGTCGACAACGAACGCACCCTCCTCCAGGAACGCCTGCGCGTGGCCCTGCTGGAAAGTCAGACGCTGAAACAGGATGCCGACGAACAGCGGCAGCTCAATCAGTCACTGGAAAAGGAACTGACCAAGACTCAGGCCAGCCTCGAGGACAGCTTGCGTCTGGCGGCTACCGTTGCGGCAGCGCCAGACACAACCAAAGCGAAGGACGCTTAAGCGCCGACCGGCGTACGCATGGTGACGAACTCTTCGGCGGCCGTCGGGTGCACCCCGATCGTGTCGTCGAAGTCACGCTTGGTCGCGCCAGCCTTCAGCGCGATCGCCAGACCCTGGACGATCTCCCCCGCGTCCGGACCGACCATGTGGCAACCGAGCACCTTGTCGGTCTTGCCGTCGACCACCAGTTTCATCAGGGTTTTCTCCTGACACTCGGTCAGCGTCAGCTTCATCGGGCGAAAGCGGCTCTCGTAAATCACCACTTCATACCCCGCTTCCCGCGCCTCCTCTTCGGTCAAGCCGACAGTGCCGATGTTCGGCAGACTGAACACGGCGGTCGGGATCATCTTGTAATCCACCGGACGGTATTGCTCAGGCTTGAACAAGCGCCGCGCCACCGCCATGCCTTCGGCCAGCGCCACTGGCGTCAGTTGCACCCGACCGATCACATCACCCAGCGCCAGAATCGACGGCTCGCTGGTCTGGTATTGCTCGTCAACTTTGATGAAACCTTTGTCGGTGAGCTGCACATCGGTGTTTTCCAGCCCAAGGTTGTCCAGCATCGGACGCCGGCCCGTGGCGTAGAACACGCAATCGGCTTCCAGCACGCGGCCATCCTTGAGGGTCGCTTTCAGGCTGCCGTCAGGCTGTTTGTCGATGCGCGCGATGTCGGCGTTGAATTGCAGATCCATACCGCGCTTGGTCAGCTCTTCCTGCAGATGCTTGCGCACCGAGCCATCGAAACCACGCAGGAACAGATCACCGCGATACAGCAGCGTAGTGTTCGCGCCCAGACCGTGGAAAATCCCGGCGAACTCGACCGCGATGTAACCACCACCGACCACCAGTACCCGCTTCGGCAGCTCTTTGAGGAAAAACGCCTGATTGGAACTGATCGCGTGTTCGTGCCCCGGGATTTCCGGAATCTGCGGCCAGCCACCCGTGGCAATCAGAATGTTTTTCGCGGTGAAGCGCTCACCGTTGACCTCGACCTCGTGCGGGCCGACGATCTTCGCGTGGGCTTCGTGCAGGGTCACGCCGCTGTTGACCAGAAGGTTGCGATAAATGCCGTTGAGGCGATTGATCTCGCGGTCCTTGTTGGCGATCAGGGTCGCCCAGTCGAAATTCGCTTCGCCCAGGCTCCAGCCGAAACCGGACGACTGTTCGAAGTCTTCGGCGAAATGCGCGCCGTACACCAGCAGTTTCTTCGGCACGCAGCCGACGTTGACGCAGGTGCCGCCCAGGTAACGGCTCTCGGCCACCGCCACTTTCGCGCCGAAACCGGCGGCGAAGCGCGCTGCACGTACACCGCCGGAACCGGCACCAATCACATAAAGGTCAAAATCGTAGGCCATTGCTATCTCCTCGGCAGGCCAACAGCATACCCGCCGCCGTCTATTGGGCAAGCGCCGTGAGCAGCTTTTCGCCCGTCTCGGCGAAGTCGGGAAATATCTCCAAATAATAATATTTCTTGTTTGTTACTAAATCGTCGTGCTGCGTCTCGTCTTTGAACCAATGGATTTTTTCCCTCGAAGACAAGGAGTCGGCTGCGATGTTCGCGCCCATTACCCGTTCCATGACCCTGACTGTCGGCTTGTTCAGCATGGCGTTGAGTCCCGATCTGCTGGCTGAAACCGATCCTGAAGCAGCGCCACAATCCGCCGCCCAAGCGCTGGAACTGGACGCCACCAGCGTCAGCGCTGAAGGTCTCGGCGTTAATACCGAAAACACCGAGTCCTACACCACTGGCGCGATGAGCACCGCGACGCGGCTGAACCTGTCGATCAAGGAAACCCCGCAATCGGTGTCCGTGGTCACGCGCCAGCAAATGGATGATTTCAAGCTCGGTACATTGTCCGAAGCCATGCGCCAGACCACCGGCATCGTCGTGCAGCACAACGACTCGGATCGGGTCAGCTATTCGGCGCGGGGTTACCCGATCAACAATTTCCAGATTGATGGGATGCTCAACACCTTCGGGCGCATGAAGTCGGACTCGGACACCATCATCTACGACCGCATCGAAGTGGTACGCGGCGCCACCGGGCTGACCACCGGCGCCGGTGATCCTTCAGCCACCATCAACATGGTGCGCAAGCGCCCGACTGCCCAGTGGCAGGCACTGGCCGGGGTCAGTGGCGGCAGCTACGACAACTACTACAGCTATGTCGATGTCGGCGGGCCGCTGGCCTTCGATGGTCGGCTGCGCGGGCGTACGGTGCTGGCCTATCGCGACAGCCAGTCGTTCCGCGACAAATACGCGCTGCAGCGCGAGGTCGGCTACGGCATTCTCGAAGCTGATCTGACCGACTCCACGGTGCTTGCCGTCGGTTACGACTATCAGGACAAGCAGGTTCAGGGCACCTCCTGGGGCACCGTGCCGTACTGGAACGCCGACGGCAGCAAGGCCGGCCTCGGACGGTCGACCAACATGGCGACATCCTGGAGTTCCTGGCCGCTGAAGGACAAGACCGCGTTCGTTACCCTGGACCAGCAATTGGGTAATGGCTGGAAGCTGAAGGCCGCCTACACCCACCGCGAAAGTGATACCGACGGCAAGGTCTATTACGGCGGCGCCGGTTTTCCTGAAACCGACCGCAGCGGCATGATGGCCTACATGGGGCACATGCTCGGCACACAGAAAATGAGCGTGTACGACTTCAACCTGTCAGGGCCGTACCAGCTGTTCGGCCGCGAACACGAGATGATGTTCGGCTACGGCGAGGCGGAAAACCGCTCGACTTCGCCCTACTCCTTCAACAGTCCCCAAGCCGCCGACTACGGCAAGATCCGCGACTGGAAGTACATGGGTGACATCGGCAAATTCGCCGACACCGTTACCAGCCTGCCGGGCGCGCGAGGCATCACCCGGCAGAAAGCCGGTTATCTCGCGACACGTCTGAGCCTGACCGATGAGCTGCATGCAGTACTCGGCAGCCGCTATGGCAGTTGGGACGAATCCAGCACCGATTACTACTATGATGCGCAGCAAAAACTGACCAGCACCGATGCCACCCATCAACGCCAGAATGATATCTGGACGCCCTACGCCGGCCTGCTTTACGACCTGACGCCGGAGTACACGGTTTACGCCAGCTACACCGACATTTTCAAACCGCAGAGTAAGCGCGACAGCAACCGCAATTACCTCGACCCGGTGATCGGCAGCAACTATGAAGTCGGGCTCAAAGGCAGCCTGCTCGACGAACGCCTGAACCTGGCGACGGCAGTGTTCTGGAGCAAACAGGACAACGTCGCCGAGCGTGACAACTCGGTGCCCCCGGACCCGGTGAGCGGCGAGGAGTTTTTCAAGTCCGGCGGCAAGGGTAACAAGGTCAATGGCTTCGAAGCCGAAGTGTCCGGGGAAATTCTCAGCGGCTGGAACATGACCGCCGGCTACACCTACACCCATTCCGTCGACGGCGAAAAACAGCGCAGCAACACCGCTCAACCACTGAACATGCTGCGGCTGTCCACGGCCTATCGCCTGCCGGGCAACTGGCACGCATTGACCGTGGGTGGCGCGGTGAACTGGCAGAGCGACGTCTACGGCGCGGCCAACCGCCCGGTCGGGCGCGGCGCCAACGGCCGGATCATCACCGAACCGGCGCGGATCAACCAGGAGGCCTACACCGTGGTCAAGCTGATGTCGCGCTATGAGTTCGACAGGCATCTGTCGGCGTCGCTGAACGTCGATAACCTGTTCGACAAGAAGTATTACGACAACGTCGGCTTCTACAACGGCGTGTACTGGGGCGACCCGCGCACGGTGACCTTGAGCCTGGACTGGAAGCTCTGACCAATCCACGCAAACAAAACCCCTGTGGTGAGGGGATTCATCCCCGATGGGTCGCGAAGCGGCCCCACTCTCGAGGTGACGCGCAATGCGTCACCAAATCCCGTCGCCACCGCTGTTAACCCCGAGTTAATTCCCCGCCGGGACACTGTGCCCCGAGATCTGCTTCATGGACGAACGGCTCCCACGTTTTTCAGTAGGAGGCACCATGAAAACCACCACCGCCATTCTTGCCGGGCTACTCGCCCTCGGTTCCGCCAGCGCCTTTGCCGAGGGCGGCGCCGAACGCATGCGGCATTACTACGACAACTTCCCGGTCCACCACGCGCCAAGCGAACAGCCGACCGATAGCAAAGCAGCGGAACTGAAGGTTCCGAACGATCAGACCGCGCAAGTCACCGAGTCTTATCGCGACTGATTCACCGAGCAACCGATGGACCTCCGATGGCTCCGCTCTGGCCTCGGAGACGACAGTTGGGCGCCCTGTCCGGGGCGCCTTTTTTTATGCCTGCAGATCCTTGATCCAGAACAGCATACGGCCATGTTCCGGGTCGAACATGCCGGGGGCGAAGCCGAATTTGCGGTAGGAGTTCTGTGCCACCTCGTTGCCTTCGAGCACTTCCAGGGTGATCTTGCAGCAACCGCGCTGACGGCAGATTTCCTCGACCTTGCGCAGCATTTTCTGACTCAAGCCGAGGCCGCGAAATTTGCTCACGACCGCCACGTCATGGACATTGACCAGCGGCTTGCAGGCAAACGTCGAGAAACCTTCAAAGCAGTTCACCAGCCCTGCCGGCTCGCCACCGACGAACGCCAGCACACTGAACGCATGAGGCCTGCGCGCAAGTTCTTCCGGCACGCGACGCAACAGTTCCGGGTCAAGCGAATGGCCGCCGCCCATGGGATCTTCTGCGTAATGATTGAGCACGATGCCGATGGCTTCGGCGTGCAGTGGATTGGTGTAACTGGCTTGCAGCACAAGAATTTCTGCGGAATCCATTTCCATCCCCGATCATGGCCCCGGCGTGCAAAGTGCGCACCTGAAAGGCTGTTCGACCTTACCGCGAGGATGTTGCGGGCCACAACCGGATCTTTTGATTTCCAGGCTTCAGCGCCCCCAGATCAGCTCTTCGGTCCAGCCCAACTCGGCAAAATCCTGAGCACGCAACCCGCTCTCGCCGGCGCAGAAGAACTCATCCAGTTGCGGCGGTTTCACCGTGGTCGCGCTGAGCATCGCGTGCACCTGCCCACGATGATGAATCTGGTGCTCGAACAGGTGCGACAGCATACGCAAGCGACTGTCATGCTGCGGCGTTTCCCGGGCGATGGTGACGATCCGCCCCAGATCGGCATCGCGCAGTTGTTCGCAATAAGCGATCAGTCGACGATCGACGTGCGCCTGCTCTTCACGCAGCGCTGCGGCCTCGGTAAACGGCTCGTCATGGTTGAAAAACACATAGCAATCAGGATGCGGTTCGTCACCGCGCAACTCGCGTTCCAGAGCGTCGACGTAGAACCAGTCGCACGTCAGGATGTGATTGAGGGTGAGGCGGATACTCGGAAAGAAGCTCGTTCGCGGCGCCGCCAGCTCAGTGGCGTCGAGCTGATTCCAGGCTTTGCCGAGGCGATGATTGGCCCACGCGTTCTGGTAGGCCATGGTCAGTAAATGATGCGACAACGGTTGACTCATGCTCGCGCCCTCTTCGCTCAGGATTCGGCAAAACGCTGCAGCTGCATCTCCTGCAACCGGCTGAGGGTGCGCCGGAACGGGAATTCCAGATAACCCTCGGTGTACAGCGCCTCCATCGGTACCTGGGCTTCAATGTACAGCGGCACCTTACGGTCGTAACACTCGTCGACCAAGGCAATGAAGCGACGCACGCCGTCGTCGTGCACCGACAGTTGCGGCAACTCACGGTCACCGGCCACCACCTGCGCCGAGCCGTCCTCGGTGCCGCGAGCGATGCGCCCTTCGCGTTTCTGCGCGCTGAGGTTCGGCACGTCGCTCAACAGAATAGACCGATAGTTGTCGCACAGTGCGATGAAATCCATCGCGGCAAATGGTTGCTCGCAGAGATCGGCATAGCGGCACCAGAGCACCGTCGCACTGGCTTGCACCACGTTCAGCACACGATGGCCGACGGGCACCGGCTCGGCGCTGGCGGGCTGCCCGGCGTTGAGTGACTGGAAGACCTGCTCCAGAGCACTGCCCTGTCCCGGCGCAGCGACAAAATAGCGCTGCTGACCCGCGCCCGGATGCAGGCGATGATCCTCGGCACCATTTACCGCCACCACTTGCATGTGCGCCTTGATCGCGGCAATCGCCGGGACAAACCGGTCGCGGTTGAAGCCGTCGGCGTACAGCTCATCCGGCGGCAGGTTGGAGGTGCAGACCACCACCACGCCTTCGTCGAACATCACCTGAAACAGCCGCCCGAGAATGATCGCATCGCCGATGTCGTTGACGAACAGCTCGTCGAAACACAGCACCCGCACTTCCGCCGCCAACTCTTTGGCCAGCGCTCGCAGCGGGTCGGCGATGCCGGTCAACTGGAACGAGCGCTGGTGCACCCAGCCCATGAAGTGATGAAAGTGCTGCCGTCGCGCCGGCACCCGCAAAGTCTGATAGAACTGATCCATCAACCAGGTCTTGCCGCGCCCGACCGGGCCCCACAAATACACGCCAGTGACCGAACGGGCACCGGCGTGCAAGGCTTCATGGCATTTTTGCAAGGCCCAGACCGCATGCTCCTGGGCTTCATCCTGGATGAAACCCTTGTGCTCGATCGCGTGTTGCCAGGCGCTTAAAGGAGAGTCGAAAGTCATGCGCGGCAGTATGCCACGATGTCCCTGAAAAACAGGCGCCCTTTTGTGGGAGCGGGCTTGCTCGCGAAGGCGTCAGGCCAGCCAGCAGCATCGTTGTATGACACACCGCTTTCGTGAGCAAGCCCACTCCCAAACGGGTTCTGTGGGGGGGGCAAAGATCGACTGTATATCTCGCGACCTCAAAACAGCGTGCAGCAACTGCCTGGAATACAACCTCCTGTGGGAGCAACTGTCTTACTACCACCGTTCGTCACCGCCACTCTGTGCCGTCTCGCAGCATGGCATTCAGTCTGATCAGCAGTATTCGCATA
>NZ_JAJSLU010000020.1:0-16294 GCF_023063025.1 Pseudomonas sp. YL2
CGAGGAAGGATGGAAAGGATGCAACAACCCTGGTCCCGGCCGACCCGCCCCAAAAAAAAAACCCCCCGCACCCTCGCGGTTGCGGGGGCTTTTTTACGCAAACTTGCAGCACTTCCTGCCAGTCGAAACTTCTATCGATACCGAGACTAAAGCTGAACATCTATCCACGTGATGTCATCTTCTACATCGATACAGCTGCCATCCGGCGCTGCTAGCAAGTAGCTTTGCTGTAACTCGGTTAGCTCCGCCCAAAAGCCATCGGTTGCAAATACCAGTCGCTCTCTTAGGGTCAATGAATGAAACACAAAGTCAGGGTTCGGTGCGCGACTCGCCTTCAAGCAACGAGTCACCCGGTGTCGAGCCGGATCTTGCGCCAACTCGGAGTGGGAACGGTCGCGCCTCCAGTTAGCCTTACAGTGGGGCGACGTAATCCATTCGATCGCGCCTGCCGGCGTCACAACACCGCACGAACAATCACCCTCATACGCAAGCGTGAGTTTCCCATGAGCGGCGACACCCACCACATAACAAGTGGCGCCTGTGTGACTTGCAAACAACACGGGGTGGAGGTCGGCCAGTATAGAAAGCAGTACCTGTTCAACAGCTTCGCACTCAGTGATATCGAGGCCGTGATCAAAGTGTTTTGACCAGACATCTAAAACACCCTTTACAAAGGACTCAGCCAACTGGCCACTGCCAACCCTCGAGGTACCGTCCGTGATAACAAATACGCCGTTTTCTCCATCACAGAGCGCTCCAGCAAAGTCATGATTGGTTCTCCTGGCTCGCCCTGCTACCGATCTGACGTGGTATTTCATGCGCTGCCCAGTTCTTTCATGCGCCCATGAATGATTTGTCCTCTTCCCGGATTGGCCTGTACCGAGCCCGAGCTTTCAATCACATAGTCAATGCCACTGAGAACCCTGAGTGCTCGAACTCCATCCGTGATGAATTCCTTGAGCTCGGATTCCGCCTGCCGAACCTCTTCTAAAAGCTCTGGACGTCCATCAATCAAGATAATGATGTCTTCGACGTCTTTATGGTATGGATCGCCACCACCACGACCACTGAAGGCTTCCAGTTTTGTCGCGAGAAAATAGGTAGGTTTGAATATCTGGATGACGGTACCGCTGGGTAACGTAAATTTATTGGCCCGCGCCAGCCCCTCTACAAACCAGCGGTTGGCGTATCCGAGAACCTCGGGATCAGAAGGCATCACGTCAACGACGATGTCATTGAAGCGGAAACGACAGTTCACTTCATCCTCGCCAGTAATCTTGAAATTCCTGGCCGCCAACCGTTCGGTAAGCTGCTGCCAGGCGCCAATGCCTGCCAGCTCGATCACCAGGTCAACATCATCGGTGAAGCGAATGTCGTCCAGCACAACAGCATCAGTTACCAGCATGGCTGTGGTGCAACCTCCGACAAAGGCAACCTCCGCGAGAAACGCCTCTCCCAAACCCTCAGCAACAAACTCTATAAGCTCGTAGTTGTGATCAGTGTTGGATGACATGTTATTTCAGTCCCATCCCTGCTTTTAGAATGTTGACCGCAACACCACACTCTCGCGGACCTCCAAGGCGGATTGCATCAGCAAGCGCAAGATAGTGGTAAAGGATCCTGTCCCTCTTCACCGCTTCCGGCACTGTTTTGTAGAGCGGCTCTATCGCCTGTCCACGCTCAGCTCCAAGTGCATCTGGCCAAACCGGAATCAGTCCGCCAGCACTTTTGATGCTTTTGGACAGTGCCGGTGCTGCAAAACCCGTCGGGATGCCGCGAACCATTGCCCCGGGCTTTACAGGGAAAAAGTATTTCAGAGCGTGTTCGGTGATGTTTAGCAACTGCCGCCGGTTAACTTTTGGAAGTCCGGTGTCATAGTCATTGGTGAGCAGCCCGGACACACGACACCTGGCGATGGAATTTGAAACTTCGCTCTTGCTTAGCCCAAGTGCAGCAGACAACGCACGCAACGAGTAACCTTCACTCCAGCTCGCCAGTGGCGGAACAGCTACCGGCTCCGACCACCCTTCCCACCCCGCCTCATCGTCCAGGGGCGAATCGAAATCCTGTCGACGGAATACAGTATCTTCACCGTCGGTGGAGTAGGTGACCAATGGTTGCCCCACCCGACCGCCCGCCGTCATTTGACTGACCACGTAGGGCTTCAACAACTCCTCGACTCTGTTCGAATTTGACTCCGACTCCATTACCCCAAGGAGGTTTTCCTCCTGAGCGTGAAGGCTGGCCATCTTGAACAAAAGCAAAATGTCTTGACTCTTCATGAAGCTTAAAACCCCAAGCGTCCACATTCCATAAAACGTGGACACTTTTCTCATTCAAAATATCCGATAGTCAAGCCCTTTATTCGGCCCCGCTCCTGTGGCGCCAACTCAAGAATTCACCTGCCCCGAGATTGCTCGCTACCTTAATTCCGGTTACCGGTGTCGCAATATCAGATGACGTTCGCATACCTTGTAGGCAAACTCCTAATCTCATGTTTAGGCACTTTGCCGCTCTGTTGCGCTGTTTTCGACGGGATACTCTCCAGAGGTCGCTGACCAATTCAGTGATCGGGTGTGGTAACCCGGCTAAGCAAAGTGCAACAACGCTCCCAACACGACTCAGGTGTTTTTACGTCTGCAATTCCGAGTCATGGCGGCTGTGCGTGGGAGACCTTCGGGTCTGCCGGTTTTTTTGCTCTCCCGGTTTACCACCCTGCGTACAGCTGCCACCCATTCGTGTGGAAACGAAAGTCACGGCACTTCGAACCAAGGAGTAACACGATGACCGAAACTGATCTGCACGGACCCGCGAACGTTAAAACCATCGGCTGCACCCCTTCCTCTACCACTCGGATCAAGCGTTCTTCAATGTCCGCTCTGGCATTCCGATTCTCGAAGCACTGTCCCAATCCTCCGACCTGCTGTCCCTCGCCAAATCATTCACCGAAGACGCTGCCTTCATCGAAGACACCGACCGTCACGCCTGGGCTGCGCATTACCTGACCGTGATGGGCAAAGCCTTGATTGATGACGTGATCCAAGCGCTGATGCCGCGACCTGCGCGGACGAAGACCGAATCTGAAGAAGAATTGCCTGAAAGCCACTGACACCACAGAATCCTTGTGGGAGCGAGCTTGCTCGCGAATGCGGTGGATCAGCCACCACATGTCTCGACTGACACTCAGCCTTCGCGAGCAAGCTCGCTCCCACAGGGGATTTGCAGTGGGTTAGAGGTTTATGTGAAGCACAAAAAAGCCCCCGCCAGCCAAAAGGCCGACGGGGGCTTTTCAATTAAGGCGGAGCCTACATCTCGACCTGCGTCCCTAGCTCAATCACCCGGTTCAGCGGCAGATTGAAGAACCGCAAGTTGCCGTTGGCATTCTTCAACATGAACGCAAACAGCGCCTCGCGCCAGCGGGCCATGCCTTCGAGTTTCGAGGCGATCACCGTTTCGCGGCTGAGGAAGTAAGTGGTGCGCATCGGGCTGAAGTCCAGTTCATCCAGATGACACAGCTTCAGCGCCTGCGGCACGTCCGGCTCGTCGGTGAAGCCAAAGTGCAGGATCACCCGGAAGAAGCCTTCGCCGTGGGCCTCGACTTCGAAGCGGCGCGATGGCGGTACGCGCGGGATGTCTTCGTAGACCACGGTCAGGAGCACCACTTGCTCATGCAGTACCTGGTTGTGCAGCAGGTTGTGCAACAGCGCATGCGGCACGGCGTCGGAGCGTGCGGTGAGGAACACGGCGGTGCCCTGCACGCGGTGCGGCGGTTGCACGCGGATGCTGCTGATGAAGATCGGCAGCGGCAACGCGCCTTCGTCGAGGCGTTCGACCAGCAATTGCTTGCCGCGCTTCCAGGTGGTCATCAGCACGAACAGCGCAATACCGGCGATCACCGGGAATGCACCGCCCTGCACGATCTTCGGCACGTTGGCGGCGAAGTACAGACCGTCCACCAGCAGGAAACCGATCAGCACCGGCACCGCGAGGATCGGTGGCCACTTCCACAACAGCAGCATGACGGCCGAGACCAGAATGGTGGTCATCAGCATGGTGCCGGTCACCGCAACGCCGTAGGCCGAAGCCAGGGCGCCAGAGGATTCAAAGCCGAGGACGAGCAGCACTACGCCGACCATCAGCGACCAGTTCACCGCGCCGATGTAGATCTGGCCTTGTTCATCGCTGGAGGTGTGCTGAATGTACATGCGCGGGATGTAACCGAGCTGGATCGCCTGACGGGTCAGGGAGAACGCGCCGGAAATCACCGCTTGCGAAGCGATCACCGTGGCCAGCGTCGACAGCCCCACCAGCGGAATCAGCGCCCAGCTCGGCGCCAGCAGGTAGAACGGGTTACGCGCCGCTTCCGGGTTTTCCAGCAGCAAGGCGCCCTGACCGAAGTAGTTCAGCACCAGCGCCGGCAGCACCAGCAGGAACCACGCACGGGCAATCGGCTTGCGCCCGAAATGGCCCATGTCGGCGTACAGCGCTTCGGCACCGGTCAGCGCCAGTACCACCGCGCCGAGGATCGCCACGCCCATGCCAGTGTGAACCATGAAAAAGCGCACGGCCCAGACCGGGTTCATCGCATGCAGCACTTCCGGGTAATGGCTGATGCCGTAAACGCCGAGAGCGCCGAGCACCAGGAACCAGGTGACCATGATCGGCCCGAACAGAATGCCGATCCGCGCCGTACCGTGGCTCTGGATCAGAAACAAGCCGACCAGCACCACCAGCGACAGCGGCACCACCCAGTGGTCGATGCCGTCGAACGCCAGGCCCAGGCCTTCGATCGCCGACAGCACGGAAATCGCTGGGGTGATCATGCTGTCGCCGTAAAACAGCGCCGCGCCGATCAGTCCGCAAACCACCAGCAACGAACGCAACCTCTTGCGCTTGCCCGCCGCACGACGTGCCAGTGCGGTGAGCGCCATGATGCCGCCCTCGCCCTGGTTGTCGGCGCGCAGGACGAACATCATGTATTTGATCGAAACGACCCAGATCAGCGACCAGAAGATCAACGACAGAATGCCCAGCACCCCATCGTGATTGACGGGCACGCCATACGCGCCGGAAAACACTTCTTTGAGGGTGTACAACGGGCTCGTGCCGATGTCGCCGTAAACTACCCCGACTGCCGCGACCAGCATGCTCAGCGGTTTTGCAGCCGAATGCTCGGCGCCCGCCGCCTGACTACTTGCCTGACCCATCCAACACTCCTGATTCTCGAACCGGCTTCTTTGAATGAAGCACTATGCTTTGTGGTGCAGCATGCGCTGTTTTACCTGTTGTTACAGACGTTTTGTTGACTGTAAAAAATTGGTAAAGCTCAACGGCGCGAAGCATAGCGCAGCACTCGTCGTATTTCCCTGCATAAAGCTGGTCAAGTGCGTTGCTCATCGCTAGAATTGCGCACTTTTTGATCAGAGGCGCACCCTAAGCGCCCATCCGTCGGTTTTCCCACACGGCAAGCGACGTCACAAAACACCGAGGTTAGACATGTCCACCACTCCTGCGCCGGCCAATCCAAAGGTTGGCTTCGTATCTCTGGGTTGCCCGAAAGCACTGGTCGACTCCGAGCGCATCCTGACCCAGCTGCGTATGGAAGGCTATGACGTGGTGTCCACCTATCAGGACGCCGACGTGGTGGTGGTCAACACCTGCGGTTTCATCGACTCGGCCAAGGCTGAGTCGCTGGAAGTGATCGGTGAAGCGATCAAGGAAAACGGCAAGGTGATCGTCACCGGTTGCATGGGCGTGGAAGAAGGCAACATCCGCGACGTACACCCGAGCGTGCTGGCCGTGACCGGTCCGCAGCAGTACGAGCAAGTGGTCAACGCGGTGCACGAAGTGGTGCCGCCGCGTCAGGATCACAACCCGCTGATCGACCTGGTGCCGCCGCAAGGCATCAAGCTGACCCCGCGTCACTACGCCTACCTGAAGATTTCCGAAGGCTGCAACCACAGCTGCAGCTTCTGCATCATCCCGTCGATGCGCGGCAAACTGGTCAGCCGTCCGGTGGGTGATGTGCTCGACGAAGCTCAGCGTCTGGTCAAGTCCGGCGTCAAAGAGCTGCTGGTGATTTCGCAAGACACCAGCGCCTACGGCGTCGACGTAAAGTACCGCACCGGCTTCTGGAACGGCGCGCCGGTGAAAACCCGCATGACCGAACTCTGCGAAGCGCTGAGTACCTTGGGCGTGTGGGTCCGTCTGCACTACGTTTACCCGTACCCGCACGTCGACGAGCTGATCCCGCTGATGGCCGCCGGCAAGATCCTGCCGTACCTGGACATCCCGTTCCAGCACGCCAGCCCGAAAGTGCTGAAGGCGATGAAACGCCCGGCGTTCGAAGACAAGACCCTGGCGCGGATCAAGAACTGGCGCGAGATCTGCCCGGACCTGATCATCCGTTCGACCTTCATCGTCGGCTTCCCGGGCGAAACCGAAGAAGATTTCCAGTACCTGCTGAACTGGCTGACCGAAGCCCAGCTCGACCGCGTCGGCTGCTTCCAGTACTCGCCGGTCGATGGTGCGCCCGCCAATGATCTGGACCTGGAAGTAGTGCCGGACGACGTCAAGCAAGACCGTTGGGAGCGTTTCATGGCGCACCAGCAGGCGATCAGCTCGGCACGCCTGCAAATGCGCATCGGCCGCGAGATCGAAGTGCTGGTGGACGAAGTCGACGAGCAAGGCGCCGTCGGCCGCTGCTTCTTCGATGCCCCGGAAATCGACGGCAACGTGTTCATCGACAACGGCAGCAACCTCAAGCCAGGCGACAAGGTCTGGTGCAAGGTGACTGACGCTGACGAATACGACCTGTGGGCTGAGCAGATCTAAGCACCACGAAGTACCTGTGGGAGCGGGCTTGCTCGCGAAGGCGGTGTATCAGTCACTGGATATGCCGACGGATACACTGCTTTCGCGAGCAAGCCCGCTCCCACAGGGGATAGTCGTGTCATCAAAAGCCCCGCTCTTTTTTACGAGATGCGGGGCTTTTTTACGGCTATCGTTTACCGGGGGAAGGACTCCCTTGAAACGAACAAGAGGCCATCGGGCATGCGTCAGCATTCGGTCATTCACACGCCGAAACTCAGCGACTATCAAGAACTGACCCGGGTCTGGGAGGCCTCGGTCCGCGCGACCCATGATTTTCTGCCGGACAGCTACATCGAGTTGCTGCGCAATCTGGTGCTCACCCGTTATCTGGACGCGGTGATGCTGATTTGCACCAGGGATCATCAGCAACGCATCACCGGATTCGCCGGGGTGGCGGCGGGCAAGATCGAAATGCTGTTCATCGATCCCGAGTATCGTGGCCAAGGCTTGGGCAAGAAACTGCTCAACTACGCCATGCAACATCTGAATGCCGATGAACTCGACGTCAACGAACAGAACCCGCAGGCGCTGGGGTTTTATTTCAAGCAGGGTTTTGAAGTGATCGGCCGCTCGGAGGTGGATGGCATGGGCCAGCCGTACCCGTTGCTGCATATGCGCCTGCGGCGGCCCCAGCAGCGCTCAAGCCACGCCTGACACACCAAAGAACCCTTGTAGGAGTGAGCCTGCTCGCGATAGCGCCGGACCAGCCGACATCAATGCTGAATGTCAGACGGCAATCGCGAGCAGGCTCACTCCTACAAAAAACCACCTACCGAAATGGAACCGGGCTTAACCGGCGCCAGGCAGGTACAATGCCCACCCCTTTTTTGTTACGGCCCTGTCATGACTGACCCGATTCGCCTCTCCAAACGCCTCATCGAACTGGTCGGTTGCTCCCGCCGGGAGGCCGAGCTGTTCATTGAGGGCGGCTGGGTCACCGTGGACGGCGAAGTGATCGACGAACCGCAATTCAAGGTCGGCGACCAGAAGGTCGAGCTCGACAAGGACGCTCAGGCCACCGCGCCGGAGCCGGTCACGATTCTGCTCAACGTGCCGGCCGGCATGGATGTCGACACCGCCATGCAGTCGCTCAGCGCCGACACCCTCAGCGACGAGCACCGCTACGGCAAACGCCCGCTGCGCGGGCACTTCCTGCGCCTGACGGCCAGCGCCGATCTGCAGCCCAAGGCCAGCGGCCTGCTGGTGTTCACTCAGGACTGGAAAGTGCTGCGCAAACTGACTGCCGACGCGGCCAAGATCGAGCAGGAATACGTGGTCGAGGTCGAAGGCGACATGGTTGCCCACGGCCTCAACCGCCTGCAGCACGGCCTCACCCACAAGGGCAAGGAGCTGCCGCCGGTCAAGGCCAGCTGGCAGAACGAAAACCGCCTGCGCTTCGCCATGAAGAACCCGCAGCCGGGGATCATCGCCCAGTTCTGCGAAGCGGTTGGCCTGAAGGTCATCGGCATCCGCCGCATCCGCATCGGCGGCGTGTCGATTGGCAAGGTTCCGGTGGGCCAATGGCGCTACCTGTCCGGCAAAGAGAAGTTCTAAAGCTTCCACTGCCGCCACACATTCCGGCAGCGCGCCTGCGTGCTGCCCACAACGATTATCAGGATTACCCACATGATTCATAACGACGTATTGCGCAGCGTGCGCTACATGCTCGACATCAGCGACAAGAAAGTCATCGAGATCATCAAGCTCGGCGGCCTGGACGTGGAGCTCAAAGACGTCGTCGCGTACCTCGACAAGAAAGAAGAAGACGAAGAAGGCTTCGTGCGCTGCCCGGACGAAGTCATGGCGCACTTCCTCGACGGTCTGGTGGTGTTCAAGCGCGGCAAGGACGAAAGCCGTCCGCTGCAGCCGATCGAAGTGCCAGTGACCAACAACATCATCCTGAAGAAGCTGCGCGTGGCCTTCGAACTCAAGGAAGACGACATGCACGCGATCCTCAAGGCAGCCGAGTTCCCGGTGTCCAAGCCTGAGCTGAGCGCGCTGTTCCGCAAGGTCGGCCACACCAACTACCGCGCGTGCGGCGACCAGTTGCTGCGCAACTTCCTCAAGGGCTTGACCCTGCGCGTTCGTGGCTGATCTGCGCCACAAGCTCTGAATCGGCGGCGCGGCCTTCGCGAGCAAGCCCGCTCCCACAGGTTTTGTGGCTGACACAAAACCGGACTCCACTCGAGATCCCTGTGGGAGCGGGCTTGCTCGCGAAGGCGTCGGCCCGGCCACCTCGGGTTATCATCCCCACCCCGCTCCCACCTCGACTCCAGACCATGACTTACAACGTCTCCCCCATCGGCTTCGTGCGCTCCTGTTTCAAGGAGAAGTTCGCCATCCCGCGCCAGCCGCAACTGGCCCCCGCCGCCCGTGGCGTGCTGGAGCTGGTGGCGCCGTTCGATCAGGGAGACGCCGTGCAAGGGCTGGAGCAGGTCAGCCATGTCTGGCTGCTGTTCCTGTTTCATCAGGCGCTGGAAGAAAAGCCGCGTCTGAAAGTGCGGCCACCGCGCCTGGGCGGCAACAAGTCCATGGGCGTGTTCGCCACCCGTGCGACGCACCGGCCCAATGGCATCGGGCAGTCGGTGGTGAAGCTGGACAAGGTCGAGGCCAATCGGCTGTTCATTTCGGGGATCGATTTGCTCGATGGCACACCGATTCTCGACATCAAACCCTATGTACCTTACGCCGACATCATCGCTGACGCCTCCAACAGCATCGCCAGCGCCGCGCCACAACTGATTGACGTGCGGTGGACGGACGCCGCACTGCAACAGGCGCACGGCCATGCTCAGCGCCTCGGCGAGCCTCTGGTCGAGTTGATCGAGCAGTGCCTGGCGCAGGATCCGCGTCCGGCGTATCAGACGCCGACACCAGAGCGCGAATACGGTGCGCAGTTCTGGGATCTGGACGTGCGCTGGCATTACCCGACGCCGGAGCAGATCCGGGTACTGGAAGTCATCCCCGCCAACACCTGAACCCCGGAAACGCAAAAGCCCGCGCTGCCTTCTCAGGCAACGCGGGCTTTTCTGTGTAGCACGAAACCAGTGCGGGAGCGGGCTTGCTCGCGAAAGCGGTGCGCCATTCAACATTGACGTCGACTGACAGCCCCCCTTCGCGAGCAAGCCCGCTCCCACAGATATTGCGGGTTACTTCTCGACGAATGCACGCTCGATCAGGTAGTCACCCGGCTCGCGCATACGCGCCGAGATCTTCAGGCCGAAGCTGTCGAGCACTTCGCTGGTCTCGTCGAGCATGCTCGGGCTGCCGCAGATCATTGCGCGGTCGTCCTGCGGGTTGATCGGTGGCAGGCCGATGTCGCTGAACAGCTTGCCGCTGCGCATCAGGTCGGTCAGACGACCCTGGTTCTCGAACGGCTCGCGGGTCACGGTCGGGTAGTAGATCAGCTTGTCACGCAGCGCTTCACCGAAGAACTCGTTCTGCGGCAGGTGCTCGGTGATGAATTCGCGGTAGGCGACTTCGTTGACGTAGCGTACGCCGTGCACCAGGATCACTTTTTCAAAGCGCTCGTAGGTTTCCGGGTCCTGGATCACGCTCATGAATGGCGCCAGACCGGTGCCGGTGCTCAGCAGATACAGGTGCTTGCCCGGGTTCAGGTCGTCCAGCACCAGGGTGCCGGTAGGCTTCTTCGAGATGATGATCTCGTCGCCTTCCTTCAGGTGCTGCAGCTGCGAGGTCAGCGGACCATCAGGCACTTTGATGCTGAAGAACTCGAGATGCTCTTCCCAGTTCGGGCTGGCGATCGAGTAAGCGCGCATAAGCGGGCGGCCGTTGGGCTGTTGCAGGCCGATCATCACGAACTGACCGTTCTCGAAGCGCAGGCCCGGATCACGGGTGCACTTGAAGCTGAACAGAGTGTCGTTCCAGTGATGAACACTGAGGACACGCTCGTGGTTCATGTTGCTCATGTACGTGGGACTCCTGGATATTGGGTCTGCGCTCGCCTTTGCGGCCAACAGTGCGCAATTGCATCGCATTCTAATAGCGACGACAATATCTGTTAACTGGATTATTAAGATAAGGGTTATCGGTTATATCGATATGCGATTTACTCTTCGTCAACTGCAAGTCTTCGTCGCCGTCGCCCAGCAGGAGAGCGTATCCCGTGCTGCGGGTCTGCTCAACCTCTCGCAGTCGGCGGCGAGCACCTCGATCACCGAACTGGAGCGCCAGTCCAGCTGCCAGCTGTTCGATCGCGCCGGCAAACGCCTGAGCCTCAACGCCCTCGGCAAACAGCTGTTGCCGCAAGCGGTGGCACTGCTCGACCAGTCCAAGGAAATCGAAGACCTGCTCAACGGCAAATCCGGTTTCGGCTCACTCTCGGTGGGCGCCACCCTGACCATCGGCAATTATCTGGCGACCCTGTTGATCGGCGGCTTCATGCAGCGCCACCCGGAAAGCCAGGTAAAACTGCACGTACAGAACACTGCCAATATCGTGCATCAAGTCGCTCATTACGAAATTGATCTGGGTCTAATCGAAGGCGACTGCAGCCATCCGGACATCGAAGTGCAGAGCTGGGTGGAAGATGAACTGGTGGTGTTTTGCGCGCCGCAGCACCCACTGGCCAAACGTGGCAGCGCGACCATGGAAGAGTTGACGCACGAAGCGTGGATTCTGCGTGAACAGGGTTCCGGCACGCGCCTGACCTTTGATCAGGCCATGCGGCACCATCGCAGTGCGCTGAATATCCGCCTGGAGCTGGAGCACACCGAAGCGATCAAACGCGCGGTGGAATCAGGGTTGGGGATTGGCTGTATTTCGCGGCTGGCGCTGCGTGATGCGTTTCGACGCGGTAGCCTGGTGGCGGTGGAAACCCCGGATCTGGATCTGTCCCGGCAGTTCTACTTCATCTGGCACAAGCAGAAATACCAGACTTCGGCCATGCGCGAGTTTCTCGATCTGTGCCGCGCCTTCACCGCCGGGGTGCAGCGCAGCGACGAGATCGTCTTGCCGAGTATCGCTTAAAGCAGAATCACCGCCCACACCAGGGCAATCATGCTCAGGGCCACGAATTGCGCGGCGCTGCCCATGTCCTTGGCGTTCTTCGACAGCGGGTGCAGTTCCAGGGAAATGCGGTCAATCGCCGCTTCCACCGCCGAATTCAGCAACTCGACGATCAGCGCCAGCAGGCACACAGCGATCAGCAGCGCCTGTTCAACGCGACTGACATTCAGGAAGAACGTCAGCGGAATCAGCACCACATTGAGCAGCACCAGTTGGCGAAATGCGGCTTCGCCGGTGAAGGCTGCGCGCAGGCCGTCCAGCGAGTAACCGGATGCGTTGAGGATGCGTTTCAGGCCGGTCTGGCCCTTGAAAGGTGACATAACGTAAAAACCAACCAGAAAGGAGTGGGAAAGCTAGAGCAACAAAAGTCAAAAAAGCGTGAAGACGCCAGCCTTTATTGGCTCGGAATTGACTCAAGTTGTTGCAGAAGTAATGCCGCCTGAGTCCGGGTGCGCACATTCAACTTGCGAAAGATCGCCGTGACGTGGGCCTTGATGGTCGCTTCGGACACGCTCAACTCGTAGGCAATCTGCTTGTTGAGCAGGCCTTCACAGACCATGGTCAGTACGCGGAACTGCTGCGGGGTGAGACTGGCCAGGCCGTCGCTGGCGGCTTTGGCTTCATCGGAGACACTGACGGCTTCGAATGCCTGCGGGGGCCAGAACACATCGCCATCGAGCACCTTGCGCACAGCTTGCTGAATCACATTCAGGTCGCTGGACTTGGGAATGAAGCCACTGGCGCCGAACTCCCGGGACTTGACCATGACCGAAGCCTCTTCCTGGGCCGAGACCATCACCACCGGAATCTGCGGGTACTGCCCGCGCAGCATGACCAGACCGGAAAACCCGAACGCGCCGGGCATGTTCAGGTCCAGCAGGACCAGATCCCAGTCGGATTTTTCGGTCAGGCGCGCTTCCAGCTCGGCGATGCTCGCCACCTCCACCAGTCGCACATCCGGGCCAAGGCCCAGTGTCACCGCTTGATGCAGCGCGCTACGAAACAGAGGGTGATCATCGGCAATCAGGATGTCGTATGTGGCCATTTTTCAAATGATCCTGTTTTTTGATGGCAGACCCGACGCATTCGGGCCTCGCCAAAGCAACTCGAGATACCGCTGCACAGCGCTATCCACAGGGGCACGTTCAACGCCAATCACGAGCAAACACGGCGTTTCAAACCCTGGCCGCACCCCAATCGGCGCCAAGCATGCCCAGCGTAGCCGGGGTGGTCAAGCAGCACGGCCGCCGCTGGGTGAAGTATGGGCCACTATCGGGCCAACACCGCTTGCGGCTTTCGTATATAAGGCAAGAGCTCGGCGTGGGCCGGAGTCGACTCGTTGAGCGGCAACTGTTGTTTGGCGCCCAGATAATGCTGGCTGAACACATCGAAGTAAGCGTCCAGCGCCGACGCTGCATCGCTGTCCCCGGCCAGTTCCAGGCACAAAGCCGCGACTTCGGCGGTGCACAGGTGCTCGCTGCGGGTCGAGCGGCGCAGGCGATAACGCGAGAGTCTGTCGGGCAGCAGGCTGAGAATCGGCAAACGGTCGAAGTACGGACTCTTGCGGAAAATCTTGCGCGCCTCGGTCCAGGTCGCATCCAGCAGGATGAACAACGGACGCTTGCTGCTATCGGGCACGACGGTGTTGGTCACCCGCGACGGTTCTACATATTCGCCGGGAAATACAAGGTACGGCTGCCATTGCGGGTCGTTGAGCAGCGCCAGCATCCGCGGGTCGGGTTCGGTGCGCGACCAGATGAACGCGTGGTTGTCGCGCACCACATCGGCGATCAACCAGCCGGTGTTGCTCGGCTTGAACACTTCCTTGCCGGTCATGATCAGACACACACCGGAACGGGTTTCGACGGTCGGCCGCCAGGCGCACAGGCAGTGGCTGATGATCACCCGGCAGTCGCGGCAACGCTCGGAGCGAAAACCACGGGCCTGAATCGGCTTGATACCTTCGTCCTCGCGCTGGTCACGCAAGCGGGCTACGGCGTTGGGGGCATGATGGATCACGGGCAACGCCTTATGGCAGGAAAACTCAACACACACAGCACTCGGCAAGGCAATAAAGGCCGGCAGTTTACCAGAGCGACGAGCGCAAACCTGTACCGTCCCGACCGGCTCCCCTATAATCCGGCGCCACTGAACGCACAGCCACGGGGCTGGTCGAACCACCAGTCACTGAATCAGGAGAGTTTCATGCTGCGCCTTATCGTTCCTACCGCGGCCATCGCACTGGCGTTGTCCTTCAGCGCACAAGCGGCGTCCTTGAAAGAGCAGAATCTGAACAAAGAACTGCGCAACATCGCCGAGCAAAGCAGCGTCGGCACGCCGCGGGCGATCAATGAAGACATTCTCGATCAGGGCTACACCGTTGAGGGCGTTACTCTGATCAACCACCTGAGCGTCCAGGCCAGCCACGCCGAAAAGATGCGCGCTGACCCAAAAGCCGTGTATTTCCAGTTGGGTGCTTCGGTGTGCAATAACCCGTCGTACCGCAAGCTGATGGCCAAGGGTGCGATCATGCGTTACGACTTCAGTGAATATAAAACCAACAAGGCCATCGGCTCGGCCAGCTACCAGGATTCCGATTGCCCGAAAGCTGCCCCGGCGAAGAAGAAGTAATCATCGGGTATTGGCGCGCCGTTGTTCATCCTCGGCGCGCAATTCGGCCACCAGGGCCTGCAAGTAGCGAGAACGTCGTTCTCCACCTGCCAACCGACGGCAGCACTCCTCTTCGAGACTCACTTGATTGGTCTCGGCTGATGCTTTCAGCATCCGATACAACTGCGTATCGATTTCCAGAACCACTCTGGCCATCTCTCCCGCCTCCATGCCTGCTACCCGCGAATCCTTGAAAAGCGCGCACCCTGCGTACGGTTGCCGACTCAAAGCTGTCGTACAGTGCCTGTAGGTTAGTAAATCAGAGTGATTGCTCTACGGCGTACGTTCGGACGAGTGGTGAATATTCATTGCCAGCCAGCCCGCAACGGTTGCCAGGAAAGCCTGCGCGGCGTAAAGATCAACTCAGCGCAATGGCTCGCAAGGGTCTAGATTCAAAGTATTCCCGATCACCTGTTCACGGCAGAAAAAGGAGCTGCCGAGTGTGTGTTTTTGCAGCGCGGCACTGACGCCGCACGTCAGGGCCACCCGCTCTGTGCAGAAGGAGACGTTGAATGCCTTACCAACCGAATGACCTGCTCAGCCGACATTTTCAGGAAAGCGGCCCCGACCTCATCAGCAAGGTCGAAGAACAGCTCAAGCAGATTTCCCCCGACAGCCCGAACCTGCCGATTTATCGCGACATGATCCTGACCGTGCTGCGCATGGCCCAAGAGGATCACAACCGCTGGAACGCCAAGATCACCCTGCAGGCCCTGCGTGAACTGGAGCAGGCGTTCCGGGTGCTGGAACAATTCAAGGGACGACGCAAAGTCACGGTATTCGGCTCGGCGCGCACGCCGGTCGAGCACCCCCTGTATGCAATGGCGCGTGAACTCGGCGCGGCCCTGACGCGATCAGACATGATGGTCATCACCGGTGCGGGTGGCGGGATCATGGCCGCCGCGCACGAAGGCGCCGGGCGTGACCACAGCCTCGGGTTCAACATCACCCTGCCCTTCGAGCAGCATGCCAACCCGACTGTGGACGGCACCGGCAATCTGCTGCCGTTCCATTTTTTCTTCACCCGCAAACTGTTCTTCGTCAAGGAAGCCGATGCGCTGGTGCTGTGCCCTGGCGGGTTCGGCACCCTGGACGAGGCACTGGAAGTACTGACGCTGATCCAGACCGGCAAAAGCCCGTTGGTGCCAGTGGTGCTGCTCGATGTGCCGGGCGGAACATTCTGGCAAGGCGCCCTGGATTTCATTCGCCAGCAACTCGAAGAAAACCACTACATCCTGCCCACCGACCTGAAATTGATGCGTCTGGTCTATAACGTCGATGAGGCGGTGGAGCAGATCAACCAGTTCTACAGCAACTTCCACTCCAGTCGCTGGCTCAAGCGTCAGTTCGTGATTCGTATGCATCACAAGCTCAGTGACGTGGCGATGGCGCATATGCAGGAGGCTTTCGCCGATCTGTGCCTGAGTGACCAGTTCCATCAACACGCTTACAGCGGCGAGGAACATGACGAAGCGCAGTACAGCCACCTGGTGCGGTTGGCTTTCGCGTTCAATGCCCGAAATCATGGCCGTCTCAGGGAACTGGTGGATTACATCAACCTCCCCGAAAACTGGGCTCACACCCAACCCCAGACCGCCCAACGTGCACGTGAGCCATCAAAGGTAATTTGAAGGCAAAAAAAAACGGGCCCCTCAATTTATTGCCGGCCCTTTCCTTTTAATACCAATTTAATCTTCCCTCTGTCTCCCCCCGCCAAGACGGT